>CBIHOK010000005.1:0-50036 GCA_966211575.1 uncultured Noviherbaspirillum sp. | reverse complement strand
CGCCGCCGTAGTCGATTTCGAGTTCTTCCACCGCTTCTTCCTGGTCGGCGTTGGTGGAGCTGATCTTCAGGCTGCCGGGGCTGATGATGCAGCGCACGCCCTTGAATTTATCGCTGGTCATGATGGCCGCGCGCTGCAGCGAATGCAGCAGGTTCTGGCGGTCGATCGTGAAGTTGTTCTTGTAGCCCTTCGGGATCACGCGCGTGTAGTCGGGGAACTTGCCTTCCACCAGCTTGGAGATCAGTTCGATATCGGCAAACGTGAGCTTGACCTGGTTGCTCGCGATTTCGAGGTCGACCGGGTTGTCCAGGTCTTCCAGCAGGCGCTGCAGCTCGAGGATGGTCTTGCGCGGGATGATCACTTCCTGGCGCGCGAAATCCTGGTCGGTCTCGACCTGGCAGAACGCGAGGCGGTGGCCGTCTGTCGCGACCGCGATCACATGCTTGCCGTCGACCACCAGCAGCAGGCCGTTCAGGTAGTAGCGGATGTCCTGCTGCGCCATCGCGAAGTGGACCATGTTGAACAGGTGCTTGAGCGTCTTCTGCGGCAGCGTGACCTTCGCATTGAACTGTTCGGCTTGCGCGACGGTCGGAAATTCCTCGGCGGCCAGCGTCTGCAGCGCAAAGCGCGACTTGCCGGACTGCACCGTCATGCGCTTGTTGGCCAGCGACAGCGACACGTCGCCGGTGTCGGGCAGTGCGCGCAGGATGTCGAGCAGCTTGCGCGCGGCGACCGTGGTGGCGACCGTCTCGGGGCCGCTGCCGACTTCGGCGTGCGTGGTGATCTGCACTTCGATGTCGGTCGACAGGAAGGACACTTTCTCGCCGTCCTTGCGAATGAGGATATTGGCCAGAATCGGCAGCGTGTGCCGACGCTCGACAATACCGCTCACGATCTGCAGAGGTCGTAGAAGCGTGTCGCGTTGGGTCTTTACCAATTGCATGCTTTTGTCCTTGTAGTGTGAGTTGAGACGATGCTGTATGCGAGAGGATCGGCAGGCCCGACAGGTCCGGTCAGCGCATTGCGGGCTTTCCCCTTACCGAGGTAAACAAACGCAGTTCCACCCTCTATTTTGACAGAAAAAGGTTCCTCCCAATGAATTGAAACGGGGTTTTCTTGCCGGGTTTGCAACGAAATCGGAGAGGATTTTCGGACCCGGGAAGCGGGATTACCGATGTTTCCAAAAGGCAAGCGAATATCCTGTTGCGCTGCGCTCCGGAAAGTTATCCACAAGCCAATAAGCAGCTGTGATTAACCTTTCAGGGTCTGTTCCAGCACGTGCAGTTCGTGGTTGACTTCCGGGTTCTTGCTGCGATCGGCGGCGATCTTGCGTACCGCATGCAGGACCGTGGTGTGGTCGCGTCCGCCAAACAGGTCGCCGATTTCGGGCAGGCTTTTCTGGGTCAGTTCCTTGGCCAGGTACATCGCGATCTGGCGCGGCCGGGCGATGTTGGCCGGGCGCTTTTTCGAATACATGTCGGCGACCTTGATGTTGAAAAAGTCGGCGACGGTCTTCTGGATGTTCTCGACCGATATCTGTCTATTTTGGACCGAAAGCAGATCTTTCAATGCTTCCTTGACAACATCGATCGTAATGTCCTTGCCGTGGAAACGCGAGTAAGCGAGGATCTTGCGCAGTGCGCCTTCGAGTTCGCGCACGTTCGAGCGTAAATGTTTGGCAACGAAAAACGCGACGTCGTCGGACAGCACCGCACCTTCCTGGGCCGCCTTTTTCAGCAGGATCGCGACCCGCATTTCCAGCTCGGGCGGTTCGACCGCCACTGTCAGGCCGGAGTCGAAACGCGAAATCAGGCGGTCGTCCATGCCGCTGATTTCCTTCGGATAGGTGTCGCTGGTGATGATGATTTGTTTCTTTGCGGCAATCAAAGCCTCGAACGCATAGAAGAATTCCTCCTGCGTCCGGCTCTTGCCGGCGAAGAACTGGATATCGTCGATCAGCAACAGATCGAGCGAATGGTAGTAGCGCTTGAAGTCGTCGAAACCTTTGCGTTGGTAAGCGGTCACTACGTCGCGAACGTACTGTTCTGCGTGGATGTAGCGGATGCGGACATTGGCATTATCGGCCAGCACCTGGTTGCCGATCGCATGGATCAGGTGGGTCTTGCCGAGGCCGACGCCGCCGTACAGGAACAGCGGGTTGTATGAAACGCCCGGGTTGTTGGCAACCTGGATGGCGGCGGCGCGGGCCAGCTGATTGGCCTTGCCGGTGACGAAACTCTCGAAAGTGAGTGCGGTGTTGATGCGGCTCTGGTCACGCTTCGCATTGTTCTCGATGATGATGTCGGCACGTTCGACGACTTCCGGCATGTCGACCATGGCCGGATTGGTGCCCGGGTGAGGACCGGCAGCCGGCATCGGCGCCGGCTTGCGGACAGCGTTGGTGCGCGGGTCCAGCACGAACTGGACATCGACCGGCTTTTGCCAGAACTGCGAGGCGAGGGTGGTAATGCGGCTGGCAAACTGGGTCTTGACCCAGTCGAGCTTGAACCGGTTGGGTGCGGCGATGCGCAGGCGGCCATCTTCGTAGTCGAGCGGCGCGAGCGGCTTGATCCAGGCACTGTACTGTTGCGGCGTTAGCTCCTGCTCCAGTAATGCGGAGCATGTCTGCCAAAAATTTTCCATGAATTTTTTTCTGATGATGGGGGTGTGAAGGCCGGCGCGGAACGCTGCGCAAACTTCCGCCTCCTGGTCTGCACGTCCCCGGCGGCCTACCGCCCGGCGTCGGCGGCAGACCGGCCACGGGGACGCCGAAGCGGCGTCCGGGACCATGGACGGTTCACACGAGGGGCTTATTCTAACCTCGAAACCGGCGAGTTATCCACAGGACGGGACATAATTCCTTCATAAAAAATTCCTTGCAAAAGGGGGGATTTTGGGCGTGTCGGCGTGAGAGGGTGGTGCTGGCGGGAATGGATGGCGGATGTTCGAGGACGGTGGGCCAGCGGCACGCCTTGACACTGCATTCCCTCTCTCCCTCCCGCTTGCCGGAGAGCGCCGGGAAGAGAGCATGCGGCGTATCCGCCCCCACTTCCTTGCCACTTCGCCCAGCTCCTTCCTGCCACCTAAGTAATTGACAGAGAAGCGGAAAATGCTGTCTAATTCAGGGTTCACTGCTCGTTATGTTGCTCCGCAGCCTCCGGCCTCGGCTTGGCAATCATTGCGAGAGGCGTGATGATCCAACCCATTTTTGCTGACTAGCGAGACCATAATGAAACGTACCTACCAACCTTCCGTCGTCCGCCGCAAGCGCACCCATGGCTTCCGCGTACGCATGGCAACCCGCGGCGGTCGCGCTGTGCTGAATGCGCGCCGTGCCAAGGGTCGCAAGCGCCTGGCTGTCTAAGCCGGACGCTCGCACTGACTGCTGGCGTGACCGGAGACTATTCCCGCGCGCGGCGTATCGTTAAAACGGATGAGTTTTCATCCGTTTTTCGTTTGCGGCCGGTACATCGTACCGCCCATTTCGTGCTCTACGCACGCCGCAACGAGTTGTCCCATGCACGCCTCGGCGTGGTCGCCGCCAAGCGCTTCGCGCCTCGCGCCGTCACCCGCAACACCATCAAGCGCATTACCCGCGAACTGTTCCGCCAGGCGGCGCTGCCGCCGATAGATTGCATCGTCCGCCTGTCGAGGCCCGTCAATTCCCGCAAGGAGCCGGCCTCGAACGCGCGCCTGAAGGCGGAACTGCGGGTCGAACTGCAAAGCCTGCTGCAATCGCGGGCGGCGCCGGAACCGGGCCGATGAAAACTCTGCTGCTACTGCTGCTGCGCGCATATAAACTGGGCATCAGCCCGTTTCTCGGGCAGAATTGCCGGTTCTACCCGAGCTGCTCCGACTATGCGGCCGAAGCAATTCGCGAGCATGGCGCGGCCAAGGGCGGATACCTGGCGGCCAGGCGCCTGTGCAAGTGCCATCCGTGGCATCCGGGCGGTCTCGATCCGGTCCCGAAAAAGTCGGCCGGCCACCATGCCGTCGACGGTTGCCGCCACGGTTCCTGAATCCCCGATCAATTTCGAGCAAATACATTTCTATGGATATCAAACGTACCGCGCTATGGATCGTGTTCTCGTTGTCCCTGCTGCTGCTGTGGGACAACTGGATGCGCCATAACGGCAAGCAGTCGATGTTTTTCCCGACTGCGACCCAGCAGGCGAAGCCGGCTGCCGGCGGCAGCACGCCGAATGCAAGCAATGCAAAGAATGCAAGCAACGCGGACGTGCCGCAAGCCAGCGCCGGCGCACCGGCTCCGGCCGCGGTGCCTCCCACCAACGCGGCGCAGGCGCAGCCGCATGGCGAAAAGATCACCATCACCACCGACGTGGTCAAGGCCGAGATCGACACCATGGGCGGCCAGCTGGAGCGGCTGGAACTGCTGAAGCAGAGCGATTCGGAAGACCCGACCAAGCACGTGGTGCTGTTCGAGGCCGCCCCGAACCACACCTACCTGGCGCAGACCGGCCTGATCGGCGGTCCCTATCCGAACCACAAGACGGTGTTTACCGCCAAGCCCGGCCCGCGCACGCTGGATGGTTCGGACCAGGTGCAGCTGGTACTGGAGGCGCAGGAGGGCGGCGTCAAGCTGACCAAGACCTATACCTTCAAGCGCGGCGACTACTCGATCGACGTCAAGCATGAAGTCACCAATGAGAGCGGCGCGCCGGTCAGCCCGTCGCTGTACCTGCAACTGGTACGCGACGGCAGCGATTCGCCCGGGCAGACCCGTTTCCGCCACACGTTTACCGGGATCGGCATCTACTCCGACGAGGAGAAGTACCAGAAGCTGAGCTTCGAGGACATCGCCAAGGGCAAGGCCGACCACGTCAAGAGCGCGAACGACGGCTGGATCGCGATCGTGCAGCAGTACTTCGTATCGGCCTTCGTGCCGCGCACCGACGTGAAGCGTGAAATCTTCACCAAGAAGATCGACAACGACCTGTACGCGGTCGGCGACATCCTGCCGCTCGGCACGATCGCCCCGGGCGCGAGCAAGACCATGGATGCGACGCTGTATTCCGGCCCGCAGGAAACGACGCTACTCGACAACGTGGCCACCGGCCTCGACCTGGTCAAGGACTACGGCTGGCTGACCATCGTCGCCAAGCCGATCTTCTGGCTGATGACCCATATCCACCGGGTGCTGGGCAACTGGGGCTGGACCATCATCGCGCTGACCATCCTGATCAAGCTGGTGTTCTTCCCGCTGTCGGCCGCCAGCTATCGCAGCATGGCGAAGATGAAGACGGTGACGCCGCGCATGCAGGCGATCCGCGAGCGCTTCAAGTCCGACCCGCAGAAGATGAACCAGGCGATGATGGAGCTGTACAAGACCGAGAAGATCAATCCGCTCGGCGGCTGTTTGCCGATCGCGATCCAGATCCCGGTGTTCCTTGCGCTGTACTGGGTGCTGTCGGCCAGCGTCGAGATGCGCAACGCGCCGTGGATCGGCTGGATCCACGACCTGGCATCGCCCGATCCGCTGTACATCCTGCCGGTGCTGATGGCGGTGTCGATGTTCGTGCAGACCAAGCTCAACCCGACCCCGCCGGATCCGATGCAGGCGAAGGTGATGATGGTGATGCCGCTGGTGTTCTCGGCCATGTTCTTCTTCTTCCCGTCCGGCCTGGTGCTGTACTACGTGGTCAACAACCTGCTGTCGATCACGCAGCAGTGGGTGATCACGAAGAAACTGAGCGCACCGAAGAAGGCCTGAAGCCGGCCGCCAGGCCGGCGGTCCCTGCGGCCGCTGTTGCAAAAAAGCCCGTGAGCAGTCCGCACGGGCTTTTTTGTCGCTGTCGAAACAAGTATCCGCTCTAGAATGAAAACATGAACTACGACTCTTCTCCCATCGCCGCGATCGCCACCGCACCGGGGCGCGGCGGCATCGGTGTGGTACGCGTTTCCGGCAAGGACCTGGCGCCGGTGATGCAGGCGCTGTGCGGCAGCGTACAGCTGCAGCCGCGCCATGCGACCTACCTGCCGTTCCGCAATGCCGACGGCAGCGCGATCGACCAGGGCATCGCGCTTTATTTCAAGGCGCCGCATTCGTACACCGGCGAAGACGTGCTCGAATTGCAGGGCCACGGCGGCCCGGTGGTGATGCAGATGCTGCTGGCGCGCTGCCTGGAAGCGGGCAAGGAAATCGGTTTGCGGATCGCGCAGCCGGGCGAGTTCACCCATCGCGCATTCCTCAACGACAAACTCGACCTGGCGCAGGCCGAGGCGGTGGCCGACCTGATCGAGGCGTCGACCGAGGCGGCCGCGCGCTCGGCATCGGCTTCGCTGTCCGGCGTGTTCTCGCAGACGATCCGCGCGCTGGTGGATCGCGTGATCCAGCTGCGGATGCTGGTGGAAGCGACGCTCGATTTCCCGGAAGAGGAAATCGACTTCCTCGAACAATCCGATGCGCGCGGCCAGCTCGAACGCATCCGCGCCGACCTCGACGACGTGTTCCGGCAGGCCGCGCAGGGCGCGCTGTTGCGCGAGGGCCTGAACGTGGTGCTGGCGGGCCAGCCGAACGTCGGCAAGTCGTCGCTGCTGAATGCGCTGGCCGGCTCCGACGTCGCGATCGTCACGCCGATCGCCGGCACCACGCGCGACAAGGTGACCGAGACGATACAGATGGAAGGCGTGCCGCTGCACGTGATCGACACCGCCGGCATCCGCGACGGCGGCGACGAAGTGGAACGCATCGGCATCGAGCGCACCTGGGGCGAAGTGCACAAGGCGGACGTGATCGTGCACCTGCTCGACGCCAGTCTGGGGCCGACGCGCGCCGACGAGGAAATCGTCGAACGCTTTCCGCCCAACGTGCCGGTGCTGCGCGTGTGGAACAAGATCGACCTGTCCGGCCACCAGCCCGCCATCGACCGCATGCCGGATGCGATCCACATCTACCTGTCGGCCAGCGAGCGGACCGGCATCCAGCTGCTGCGCAGCGAACTGCTGCGGGTGGCGGGCTGGCAGCAGACCGGGGAATCGCAATTCCTCGCGCGCGAACGCCACCTGCTCGCCTTGAAAGCCGCGCGCGACCATCTCGAAGTCGCGGCCGAACATGCGGCGCCGAACCATGAAGTCAGCGACCAGGCGCTGGACCTGCTGGCCGAAGAACTGCGGATCGCGCAGGAAAGGCTGAACAGCATCACTGGGGAATTCACCTCGGATGACTTGCTGGGAGTGATCTTCAGCCGGTTCTGCATCGGAAAATAGACAGCGGCAACGAATAGGCGAAGCCGCCCGCCGGCCCACTCCTCACATCGACGGCGCGGATGGTCGAAAAAAAAGCCCGCAGACCTTTCGGCTTGCGGGCTGAATCCAATTCAAGGAGAGTTGGAGGAGACAGCTTCACTTTATCGCACTGCAGCATCACTGTCCGCTTTTCTTACGTAATGTTGCATATTCACATTCCGTATATCGCGCGCTCTGTCATCGGCGTATCGAATCCGGAAACAAACGGAAACAATTCCGGGCGGATTGTTTCCGAATAGCGTTTCTCTCGATTCAACCCGGCCGCTATAGTGGCTTATTTGCTTTCGGGAGCCCACACCATGAATACCCCTGTCAAACTCGCCCTCCTCGCTGCCACCGCTGCCGCAGTTCTTGCCGGCTGCGGAGGCGGGTCCTCGGATGGCGGCAGCGGCACCGTGGCGGTCGCGCTGACCGATGCGCCGGCCTGCGGTTTCGACGCGGTCAACGTCACCGTTACCAAGGTGCGCGTGCACCAGAGCGCCTCGGCCGGCACCAATGACGCAGGCTGGACCGACATCACCGTTGACCCGGCGCGCAAGATCAATCTGGTCGACCTGAGTAACGGCGTGCTCGAAGCGCTCGGGCAAGCCACGCTGCCGGCCGGCCATTACACGCAGCTACGGCTGGTGCTGGCCGCCGACAACACCGGTTCGGGGCTGGCCAACTCGGTACTGCCCAGTGGCGGTGTCGAAACGGTGCTGACCACGCCGAGCGCCGCGCAAAGCGGCATCAAGCTGGTCGGCCAATTCGATGTGACGGCGAACGCAACCACCAACCTGGTGCTCGACTTCGATGCCTGCAAATCGGTCGTCACGCGCGGCAACGGCGGGTACAACCTGAAGCCGGTGATTACGCTCAGCGACCAGGCGGTCAGCGGCAGCATTTCCGGCTACCTGGATCCGGCGCTGGTTTCCAGCCACGCGGTGGTGAATGCCGAACTCAACGGCGAGATCGTCAAGAGCACGGTTCCGGCGGCGAACGGCTCGTTTACGCTGTCGCCGTTGCCGCAAACCGCAACGGGCGGGAATTACGCGGTAGTGATCACCGCCGACGCGCACGCGAGCGAAATCATCAACAACGTGCCGGTTACCGCGCTGGCCGATACCGCGATCAGCACCAGTGCCAAGCCGGTGACCCTTCCCGCATCAACCGTGAACACGGTGAGCGGTACCGTGTTGCCGGTGACTGCGACGCCGACGCTGACAGCCAGCCAGAGCCTGACTGGTGGCCCCACGGTCGTCATCGCCTATCAGAACGCCGATGCGGTTTCCGGCGCGTACTCGATGTCACTGCCTGCGGCGGCACCTTTGGTGGGGCAATTCGGCACGCTGCCGATTGCGACGACTGCCGATACCGCAGTGGCCGGGAAATATACGGTAACTGCTGCGGGGAGTGGCGTGCAATCGCAGAGCAGCGCAGCCGATGTCAGCAGCGCTGGCGCTACGCTGTCGTTCACGTTGAAGTAGCGCGCGAACGATGCATTGACCGGTGTGCAGGATTACCTGCATCACCCCATCATCCTGGAGCAGGTATCCGGAGAAACGCGGACACATGATTTGCCTTGAAGAATCGAGGCGTGTCCGTGTTGTTCAATGTACTCGGGGCGCGAGCGACTGTCTCCAGCTTGGCGATATTTTGCCCAGCGCGCTTCGGCATGCCGGGCATTTTTGCCACAGGGTTTGCGCTCGGACGTCCGCCGCTGCGCTCCGGCGCCCCTTGCGGCGCCGCACCCTGCCTTGATTTTCATCAAGAACAAAAAACCCTTGCAAATCAGAAGCTTGCCGTGGGTTATTCCGGGTTGTTCACAGAATTATCCCCGCTGCATGTGGGCAAGTGCGGGGCAAGTGCGGCCAGCGACAAGCGACCAAGCGGCCGGCCGCTGCCTCGAATCCACGGTCCCGGACTTCCACGCAGTGGCGGTACCGCGTTCAATCCATGTTTGCAAGCAGGCGGTGGGCGAGCGCCTTCGCTTCTTCCAGCGCTTCTCCCGGGCTGTCGGTCGCATTGTCGACGGTGTGCTGGGCCTCGTTCGCGGCGGCGCCGCTCTCGCGCGATATCAGGACGACCCCCTGGAACTTGCCGTTGGCCAATTCCTGTATGTCAGCCTGTGCCACCCATTGCGCCTTGGTATATCTCACTGCAGCCATGTTCAGCTCCTTCACACATGTGCTGCTAGGACTATCGAGAGGGCGAGGCGTTCGCGCCGCTGCCGGGATCGGCGCGCATTTCTCCACGGCGACTCGTGTTTCCGGCTCTGCAGGAAGTCGCAGCCGCGCCGATTCAGGGCCGCGTGGTGAACGACCAGTTGAGATTGATCGCCTGGCTCCTGCTAACCACGCCATGCACATCCTTCTCGATCATCGTGCCGCTGAACTGCACGTCATACGTGGTGTTGGGCTGCAGCGGGCTGAGCGGCACGATGGCCGCTTCCGATGAACCGGTGTTCTTGTCGACCCCCGGCCACAATTTCTGCGCCGGCAAGGCGGAACCGCCATGTGGCGCGACGGTGAAGCTGGCTACGCTGAGCGTATAGATGATGTCGGCATGCACGCTAATCGGGTAGCCGACTACGTCCGGATTGACCCCGGTTACCGGGTCCGGGCCGACCGGGTCGGGAATTTCGCTGTCGCTCGAAAAGCTGATCGGCACCGGCGGATTCTGGCCATCCTTCGGGAACACGGCGACTTGGCCCCATCCCAGTCCCTGGTCGAGGCCGATCGCGGCGAAATCGACGGTGAAGTAAGTAGAGCCGCTGCTGGAGGTAGCGGCGCCGGCGCCGGCTTCCTTGAACATTGGTTCGAAGATCACGAAACGGTGATAAACCGCGTCAATCAGTGCGTCGGCAGCGGCCGAACCGGAGGTGTTGTCGGTGCTCGCGATCACTTCACCTACCGCATAGTTGTCGGGCGGCAGCGGATATTGCGCTCGCTCGATGCGGCTGGTCTGGGACGGATTGCAATTGGGATCACTGGAGTCATCGGTCAGGCAAACACCCGTGAAATAAGGCTTGCCCACGGTCTGATAGTGGGTGATCACGTTGTTGTAAGCTTGATATTCGGAATGGCCTTGGGCTGCCGCGTCGAGTTGCGCGTTGCGGCTTACCGGCGTCAGTCCGAGTTGGGAACGCCAGTAGTTGAAGCGGGCGAACCCGTCACTGGCGGTGCCGCTCTGGGCGGCGACAGCTGTATTCGCGAAGCTGCCGCTGCCGCTGGAATCGCTGCTGCCACCGCCGCCGCAGCCAGCCAGGATCAGGGCGGTAATCAGTACCGGGACGATGGGCCGATAGGGTTTCCCCATTATGCATTCCTCAAATCAATGTGACGCATGCCATGGTGGCGGCAAAATCGTGCAGCTATGCGTATTCTTACAGTCCGTTGCACTCTTGCCAACAGAGCATAACAGCTGGGCACGAGAACGCGTTGCCACAGATCAAGATATGAGGCGCGCCTGCAACGCCGGGAAGCGCACTTGCACCAGCAGTCCGCCTGTGCTGCCGTCGTCCAGCTGGATGGTGGCGCGGTGCGAGGCGGCAATGTCATGCACGATGGCAAGCCCGAGCCCGGTGCCGCCGGCATTCACTGCATGCGAGGATGCGGCGCGGTAGAACGGTGCAAACACGCGCTCGCGTTCGGCAACCGGGATACCGGGACCGTTGTCCTCGATCTCCAGCAGCACGTCTTGCGCGTCGGCGCGCACCCGCAGGATGACATGGCCGCCGACCGGCGTGTAGCGGATCGCATTGTCGACCAGGTTGGCGATCATTTCGTGCAGCAGCAGTTCGCTGCCGGCCACCCGCAGCTCTTCGTCGCCATCAAACGACAGGTCGATATCCTTCTTCACCGCTTGCTGCGCGAGCTCCAGTCCGACCTGGCGCACCACGCTGCTCAACGACAACGGCAACAGGCAGCCTTCCTCGACGCCGTGGCCGGCGCGCGCCAGCGTCAGCAGCCGGTTGGCCAGATGCACGGTGGCGTCGGTGGTGCGGGCAATGCCTTCGACGATCTCGCGCATTGCGCGCGGATCGTTCTCGCGCAGCGCCAGTTCGGCCTGGGTCTTGAGCACGGTGAGGGGGGTGCGCAACTGGTGCGAGGCATCCGCGATGAAGCGGCGCTGGCCGGTCAGCAAGGTCTGCAGCCGTCCCATGTAGCCGTTCATCGCTTCCACCAGCGGCCGCACTTCCTTGTGCACCAGCGCCGGGTTGAAGCCGGACAGGTCGGTCGGCGCGCGCGCTTCCACGTCCTGCCGCAACTGCATCAGCGGACGCAGCACGAAGCGCACCGCGAACCAGGTCAGGAGTGCCGCCGTGCATACCAGCACCGCCTGCCGCCACAGCGTGTCGAACAGGATGCGGCGCGACAGTTCGCGCCGCGCCTCGCGCGATTCGCCGACCTGGATCAGCGCGATGCCGCGCATGCTGTCGTCGTACACCGGCTGGTACAGCGCGGCGATGCGCACCGGCTCGCCGCGGTAGACCGCGGAATAGAAATAGACCAGGGCCGGGTAAAGGTCGGAGCGGCGGGCGTTTTTCGGCAGCGGCGGCAAGTCTTCGTAGCCGGACACGAAGTTGCCGTGCAGGCCGGTGACCTTGTAGTACATGCGCCCCAGCGTATCGGTTTCGAAGCTGTCGAGTGCGACGTAGGGCACGTCGGCGCTGACCCGGCCGTCGACGATTTCGACGCGCTCGGCGAGCGCCCTGGTCGAGGCCAGCAGCGAGCGGTCGTAGGCCTGGTCGGCCGCTTCCAGCGCATTGTGGTAGACCGAAACCGCATCCAGCGCAACCAGCGCCAGCAGCGGGATCAGCAGCCAGCGCAGCAGCTGGCCGCGCAGGCTGCCGAGCGGACTGCCGAGCGGACCCCTGGCGCCGGTCCGGTCCGGCCTTGGAGTCATGGGCGCGCTTCCAGCAGGTAACCGAGTCCGCGCAGCGTGGTGATCGCCACCCGGCCGCTGTCCGCGCGTTCGAGCTTCTTGCGCAGACGGTGGATGTAGATTTCGATCGCATCCTGGTTGGCGTCGTCATCCAGCGAAAACACCTCGTCGAACAGCTTTTCCTTCGACACCGCGCGTCCGGCGCGCGTGATCAGCACTTCGAGCACCGCGTGTTCGCGCGGGGTCAGCGCGAGCGCTTCGCCGCCGTAGCTGAACATGCGCGAGACGGTGTCGAAAGCCAGCGCGCCGCACTGCAGCACCGGCGCTTCCTGTCCCTGGCTGCGGCGCAGCAAGGCCTTCACCCGCGCTTCCAGCTCGGCCAGTTCGAACGGCTTGGCGAGGTAATCGTCGGCGCCCAGGTTGAGTCCCTGCACCCGTTCGTTGAGGCCGCCGCGCGCGGTCAGCACCAGCACCGGCATCTTGCTGCCGCGCGCGCGCAGCCGTTTCAGCACTTCCAGGCCGTCCATTTTGGGCAGCGTCAGGTCGAGGATCACCAGCGCGTATTCCTGGGTGTGCAGCAGCGTGTCGGCATCGGCGCCGTTCATCGCGCATTCGACCGTCAGGCGGGCATCATGCAGCGCCTTGGCTATCCAGCGCGACAGTTCGGCATGGTCTTCGACGAGCAGGATTCGCATTGCTTGGTTCGGACAGAGTGGTTGGCGAAGTAGTTGAAACTGAAAGCGGTTTGAAAGCGTGGCCGGGTAAGGTAGCGCCAAAACAATCATTAATGGAGACACTTTCATGCCGGCTGCCTTTTTTCATCATACCCAGATTCCCGGCGTTTGTATGCGTGCAGCGGCTCCTCGCGCGCTGCCGGTCGCCGGCTCGGCGGTCGGCTGATCCGCGCCTTTTGCAACGCTTGCCCGAACGTCAAGGAACCGCCGCCATGCGCCCATTGCTTCGTCACTTGCTGCGTCTGCTGCTGCCGCTGGCGCTGGCCGCCCAGCTGGCGCCGGCCCAGGCCACCGAATGCATCGTGCCGTCCAAGCCGGGCGGCGGTTTCGACCTGACTTGCAAGCTGGTCGGCCAGGGTCTGCGGGAGATCGGGCAGCCGGCGCCGCACCTCAGTTATTTGCCGGGCGGAATCGGCGCGGTGGCCTGGAGTTCGATCGTGTCGCAGCGGCGCGCCGAGCCGGACACGCTGGTCGCGTTTTCGGGCGGTTCGCTGCTCAACATCGCGCTCGGCAAATTCGGCAATGCATCGGAAGACGACGTGCGCTGGGTAGCCGGCATCGGCACCGATTACGGGATGATCGCAGTGCGCAAGGATTCGCCGATCAAGACGCTGCGCGATTTCGTCGAGGCGCTCAAGCGCGACCCGGAAAAGATGACGATCGGCGCCGGCGGCACCATCGGCAGCCAGGACTGGCTGAAGGTGGCGCTGATCGCAAAGCAGGACGGCATTGCCGCGCGCCGGCTGCGCTTCGTCGCGTTCGAAGGCGGCGGCGAATCGTTCACCGCGCTGATGGCCGGCTATGTGCAGGCGGTGTCGGGCGACGTGTCGGAAGCCGAGGAACACGCGATGGCCGGCAAGATCCGGGTGCTGGCGGTGCTGTCCGACGCGCGCCTGAGCGGTCCGCTGGCCGATGTGCCGACCGCGCGCGAACAGGGCTATGACGTGACCTGGCCGATCATCCGCGGCGTCTACCTGGGGCCGCGCGTGTCGGACGCCGATTACCACCGCTGGGTGGCCGCTTTCGACCGCATGATGGCGCAGCCGTCGTTCGCGCAGGCGCGCGCGGCACGCGGACTTCATCCGTTCGCGCTGACCGGTGACCGGCTTACCGAATACATCAAGAAAACCGTGAACCGCTATCGCGAGCAGGCGAAAGAGATGGGACTGGTTCGCTGAAGGAAGTGGCGAAGGCGGCTGGCAACCGCTTCCGCAACCACCGTTGTCCGGCCGATCGAGACCGGACAGCGGGAAAGAGAAGACGGGATTTGCGGTCGGAAATCCCGGAAAGATCGATAACTACGTTTTTCAACAGGAGAAGACAGCATGTTTTCGAAGCACATCATCTCGGCGGCGTTCGCCACGGCCTTTGCCGCCGTCTCGTTCAGCGCCGTCGCGCAGGTTCCGGCCGGTTATCCTGCCGACTATCAGAAGATCATCGATGGCGGCAAGAAGGAAGGCAAGCTGGTGATCTATGCCGCCACCGACGCCAAGGCGGCGGAACCGCTGGTCAAGGATTTCAACAAGATGTACCCGGAGATCCAGGTCGAATACAACGACATGAACTCGACCGAGATCTACAACCGCTTCATTTCCGAGGTCGCGGCCGGCGGCGCCACCGGCGACGTGCTGTGGTCGTCCGCGATGGACCTGCAGATCAAGCTGGTGCATGACGGCTATGCGATGAAGTATGCGTCGCGCGAAGCGGCCGCGCTGCCGGCCTGGGCCAAGATGGACGACATGGCCTACGGCACCACGTTCGAGCCGGCGGTGTTCATCTACAACAAGCGCAAGCTCAGCGAAGCCGAAGTGCCGAAGACGCATGACGCGCTGGCCAAGCTGCTCGACAGCCAGACCGCCCGTTTCGAGAACAAGGTCATCACCTATGACGTCGAGAAGTCGGGCGTCGGCTTCATGTTCATCACCAATGACATGAAGATCGACAAGAACTTCTGGGATCTGGCGAAGGCGCTCGGCAAGGCCCACGTGCAGGTGCAGTCGTCGACCGGCGCAATGATGGAGCGCGTGTCGTCGGGCGAGGATCTGCTCGGCTACAACATCCTCGGATCGTATGCGCTGGTGCGCGCGAAAAAGGATCCGAACCTGGGCGTGGTGATCCCGCAGGATTACACGCAGGTGCTGTCGCGCGTGGAGTTCATCAGCAAGACCGCCAAGCATCCGAACGCCGCCAAGCTGTGGATCGACTATGTGCTGTCCAAGCGCGGCCAGACCATGATCGCCAATGAAGCGAAGCTGTTCGCGCTGCGCCCGGACGTGACCGGCCTGACCACTTCGGCCGAGCTGATCGAGAAGATCGGCAAGGGCATCAAGCCGCTGCAAGTGAATGCTTCGCTGCTGGAGTACCTGGACCAGAGCAAGCGCCTGGCATTCCTGAAGCAGTGGAAAGAGGCGATGAAGAAGTAAGCTGCCTTCCTGCTCCCCTCTCCCGCGAGCGGGAGAGGGGCCGGGGGAGAGGGAGCATCCACAGGCAATCGCCCTTGCAAGCACCCTCTCCCCAACCCTCTCCCGCAAGCGGGAGAGGGAGCCGGTACCCAACACCTGGATTCCCATGCAAACCCTGACCCTACCCCAAACCGCCCCGGTGCGCCGCCGACCCTGGCTGCTGCGCGTGAACTGGGGGCGCGGCGTGGTCGTTACGCTGACCACGCTGGCGATCTTCCTGCCGCTGGCCCTGATCTTTTACCAGAGCTTCCTGTCGGCGCCGTTCTTCATGCCGATGAAGACGCTGGGACTGGAAGCCTATCGCTTCATCTTCGCCGATTCCGATTTCTGGATCGCATTCCGCAACGGCTTGACGCTGGCGTTCGGCCTGGCCGCGATCGCGGTGCCGCTGGGTGCGATGCTGGCCTTCCTGATGGTACGCACCGACCTGCCCGGCAAGTCGTGGATCGCGCCGCTGCTGCTGGTGCCGATCTTCGTGTCGCCGATGGTGATCGGCTTCGGCTACGTGGTGTCGATGGGACCGGTGGGTTTCTACACGCTGCTGGTCAAGCACCTGATCGGCGTCACTCCCTGGAACATCTATTCGTTCACCAGCATCGTGGTGATCGCCGGCCTGACCCACGTGCCGCACGTCTACCTGTACACCTCGTCGGCGCTCAAGAGCCTCGGCTCCGACGTCGAGGAAGCCGCGCGCGTGTCCGGCGCCTCGCCGCTGCAGGTGGCCATGCACGTGTCGCTGCCGATGGTGATGCCGGCGCTGGCGTATGCGGCGGTGCTGGTGTTCTTCCTCGGCTTCGAGGTGTTCGGCCTGGTGCTGGTGCTGGGCGACCCGGAAGGCCACCTGGTGCTGTCGACCTACCTGTACAAGCTGACCAACAAGCTCGGCACGCCGTCCTACCACCTGATGGCGGCGGTCGCCGTCTGCCTGGTGGCGGTGACGATGCCGCTGGTGATGGCGCAGCGCTGGCTGCTGAAATCGGCCAACAAGTACGTGTCGATCAAGGGCAAGGGCGCGCGCCAGAAGGCGCTGCCGCTGGGCAACTGGAAATGGGTGGCGTTCGCCTTCCTGTTCGCGTGGCTGGCGTTCACCGTCGTGATGCCGATTTCCGGCATCGTGCTGCGCTCCTTCGTCTCGTACTGGGGCGAAGGCGTGAAGCTGGCCGACGCGTTCACGCTGCAGCATTACACCGATATCCTGGATCGCCCGGAACTGATCCGCGGCATCGTCAATACCGTGCTGATCGGCGTGGTTGGCGGCGCCATCGCGGTCATCTGCTATTCGGCGATCGCGCTGGCCGGCCATCGCAAGCAGGACGGCATCACCCGCGTGCTCGACTACAGCGTGCTGGTGCCGCGCGCGGTGCCGGGCCTGCTGGCCGGCCTGTCTTTCCTGTGGGTGTTCCTGTTCGTGCCGAGCGCGCTGGAAGGCTTCTTCGGACAGTTCGACAATGGCGTGGCGCACTGGATCGTCGACTCCGTGATTCCGCAGATGCGTGCGCTGCGCTCGACCATCTTCTCGGTCTGGCTCGCGTATTCGGTGGTGTGGATGGCCTACGGCCTGCGCCTGATCTCGTCCTCGCTGCTGCAGGTGGGACCCGAGCTGGAAGAAGCGGCGCGCGCGGTCGGCGCCCGCCGCGGCCGCGTCACGCGCGACATCACGCTGCCGCTGGTGCGTTACGGCATGCTGAGCGCCTGGCTGATGGTGTTCCTGATCTTCGAGCGCGAGTATTCGACCGGCGTCTACCTGCTGTCGCCCGGCACCGAGGTGATCGGCGCGATGCTGGTGTCGCTGTGGGCAGCCGGCTCGGTCGACATGGTCGCCTCGCTGTCCGTCATCAATATCGCGCTGGTGGCGATCGGCCTCGGCATCGCACTGCGTTTCGGCATCAAGCTGCACGATTAAATCAAGGGTATTCATCATGTCTGAACTGAGCGTCAACAACCTGTATCTCGACTACGGCAGCGGCGCGTCCGCTAATGCGATCCTGAAGGGCGTGTCGATGGATCTGCAGCGCGGCGAAGTGGTCGCGCTGCTGGGCCCGTCGGGCAGCGGCAAGACCACGCTGCTGCGCGCGGTGGCGGGCCTGGAAAGCCCGAAGGCCGGCACCATCCGCATCGGCGAGCGCACGGTGTTCGACGGCGAGCGCGGAATGGAACTGCCGGCCGAGGAACGCAACCTGGGACTGGTGTTCCAGTCCTACGCGCTATGGCCGCACAAGACCGTGTTCGACAACGTCGCCTACGGCCTCAAGCTGCGCAAGTTGAGCGGCAGCGAGATCGCGGAGCGGGTCGGCAAGGTATTGCCGCAGCTCGGCCTGGGCCACCTGGCCGAACGCTTTCCGCACCAGCTGTCCGGCGGCCAGCAGCAGCGCGTCGCGATCGCGCGTGCGCTGGTCTACAACCCCCCGGTGATCCTGCTCGACGAGCCGCTTTCCAACCTCGATGCGAAACTGCGCGAGGAAGCGCGCGCCTTCCTGCGCGAACTGATCGTGCGGCTCGGGTTGTCGGCGCTGATGGTCACGCACGACCAGACCGAAGCGATGGCGATTTCCGACCGCATCCTGCTGCTCAACAACGGCAAGATTGAACAGCAGGGCGCGCCGCAGGAGATGTACGGCGCGCCGGATACGCTGTTCACCGCGGAGTTCATGGGCAGCAACAACCGGCTGCCGGCGCAGGTGCTCAAGCGCGAAGGCAGCCGCGTGACGCTGCAGGTGGACGAGGCGACGATGTACGGAACCGCGCGCGGCGCGAACGCCGGCACCAACGCCACCACCGTGATCCGGCTGGAGCAGGTGCGCATCTCGCAGACTCCGGCCAGCAATGCAATCCAGCTGCCGCTGTTGACCTGCATGTACCTGGGCGACCGCTGGGAATGCCTGTTCCACCGCACCGGCACCAAGGAAATCAGTCTGCGCGCATATTCGCCGCAGCGGCTGGAGCCGGGCGAGTACTGGCTGCAGTTGCCGGAACATAATCTGTGGGTGTTTTAGTTTCCGCGCACGCCAGGGAAACATGCGGGCGGCAGCCGGCCTTGCCGCAAGGTGGGACAATAACGGTCAGAACCGGGGCTGGCCGCTCCGGACACCGGATGTCTCCTCCAAAAGGTTTCCTGCCGTGATCATCGCCACCCATTCCGGAAAATTCCACGCCGACGACGTCTGGGCGGTGGCGGTGCTGGATATCGTGTTCCCCGGCTGCGAGCTGGTGCGCACGCGCGATCCGCAATCCATCGAGGCAGCCGATTTCGCGGTCGACGTGGGCGGCATCTGGGACCCGCTGTCGGGCCGCTTCGATCATCACCAGAAGGACTTTTCCGGCGCGCGCCAGTCCGGCGTGGTGTACGCAAGCGCCGGATTGGTGTGGAAAACCTACGGCAGCCGCTGCGTGGCGCTGCTGGCGGAATTGCATACCGGCCGCGCGCTCGCCGACAAGGAAGCGCAGGACATCGCGTATGCGATCGACGCCGACCTGGTGCAATACCTCGACATGGCCGACACCGGCGCGGCGCGCAACGCGCCGGGCGGCTACGGCCTGTCGGCAGTGGTGTCCGGCTTCAATCCGACCTGGCTCGACGAGCAGCGCGTGGGCGACGCGGCCGCGATGGAGGCGCTGCGCCTGCGGCAGTTCCGGCGCGCGATGGAATTCATCGCCGAGGTGCTGGTCAACCAGGTCAAGTACCGGGTCGGCAGCATGCTGGCGATCGAGCAGGTGCGGCAGGCGCCGCGCCTCGAAGACGGGCGCCTGCTGTTCCTGCAGAACGGCGCGCTGCCATGGGCCTCGGTAGTGCGCAATGAAATGCCCAAGGTGCTGTTCGTGCTCGGCTACAACAGCGCCGAGCAGCGCCACATGCTGCATACGGTGCCGGCCAATCCCGACAACTTCGACGCCAGATGCGACCTGCCGGCGGCCTGGGCCGGGCTGCGCGGTGCCGAACTGGCGGCGGTGACCGGCGTGCCGGACGCCGGCTTCTGCCACAACAAGCGCTTCATCGCGTCGGCGGAATCGTTCGAAGGCGCGCTGGCGCTGGCGCGGCTGGCGCTGCAACAGGCCGCGCCGCGCTGCTGAAACCGGCCGATGCCTCCGCTTTCCCTGTCCCCTCATCGACCGCTGCTACTGGCACTGGCGATCGGCGTGCTGGCGGGGCTCGTCTTCCGCTTGCTAGACACGCCGCTGCCGTGGCTGATCGGCCCGCTGTTCGCGACCGCCGGCGCACGCATGACGGGTGCCCGGATCTCCTGCCCGGTGCAGCTGCGCCAGGCCGGACAGTGGGCGGTCGGCACCGCGCTCGGCCTGTACTTCACGCCGCCGGTGCTGGTGACGCTGGTATCGGACCTTGGCTACATCGCGATCGGCGTCGCATTCGCGCTGTTGCTGGGCGCATTCTGCGGATGGATGCTGCAGCGGATGTCGGGCATCGACCGCACTACCGCATTCTTCGCGATGGCGATGGGCGGCGCGTCGGAAATGGCGGTGCAGGGCGAACGCTACGGCGCCGCGGTAGACCGGGTGGCGGCCGCGCACAGCCTGCGGGTATTGATGGTGGTGGCGATCGTGCCGTTCTGCTTCAAATATACCGGCATGCACGGGCTCGACACCTACGTGACCGGCACCCGCTTCGTCCACTATGACGGCCTGCTGCTGCTGGCAGTGCTGACCAGCGCCTGCGGCCTGCTGCTGCAGCGGCTCAACCTGCCGAACGCCTGGATGATCGGGCCGCTGCTGATGACGATCGGGCTGACCGCATTCCAGTTCCACCTGTCGGCGCTACCCGAATGGATCGTGCACCTCGCGCAGCTGTTCATCGGCATTGCGCTCGGCACCCGCTTCTCGCCGGAATTCCTGCGCAGCGCGCCGCGCTACATGCTCGGCGTGGCCGCCGCCAGCCTGCTGGCGATCCTGCTGGCAGCCGGCTTCGGGCTGGCGCTCGCGGCGCTCAGCGGCATCCATCCTGCCACCGCGATCCTGGCCACCGCGCCCGGCGGCATCGCCGAAATGAGCCTAACCGCGAAGACGCTGCAACTGGGCGTGCCGGTAGTGACCGCCTTCCACGTGACGCGGCTGGTGACGCTGGTGCTGACGATAGGCCCGCTGTTCCGGCTGCTGCGCGGTCGGAAACTGGCGTCCGGAGCGGCTCAGTAACCCACCGTGAAACGCCGGCGCGGATGGGCCGGCTTTTCCAGCTCGTCGATCATCGCCACCGCATAATCCTCGACCGAGATCCGGCTGTCGCCATTGGCGTCGCTCAGCAGGCTGTCATCGCCCAGCCGGAACACGCCGGTGCGCTGACCGGGCTGGATCAGCGCGGCCGGGCTAAGCATGGTCCAGTTCAGTGCGGACTCCTCACGCAGCAGCTTCAGCGCCTCGCGCGCGCCTTCGGCACTGGCGCGATACATCTCGGGAAAGCGGGGCGTGTCGAGCAGTTGCACCCCGGGCGCGACTTCAAGACTGCCCGCTCCGCCCACCACCAGCAAGCGCGGCACCCGGGCCTGCCTGGCGGCAGCCAGGATGCTGCGGATACCCCGCATGTAATAGTCGTAGATCTCGCCCTGCGCATGGCCGCTGAACGCGCTGATCACCGCATCGTAACCCTGCAGCTGGGCGGTGAGGCGCGGCGTATCCAGCACGTCGCTCGCCTGTGCCTGCAGTCCGTCGGCCGGCGCCAGTTTTCCCGGGGGGCCGACCAGCGCGGTCACCTGGTGGCCGCGCGCCAATGCTTCTTTCAACAAGCCGGAACCGATGAAACCGGTGGCGCCGATGAGTGCGATTTTCATGATGACCGTCCCTGGAAATGAATGTGAGGCTTCCATCATGGCAAATCGAATTGATTCGATAAACGGAAAAACCGATAATTGATTGTTATTGAATTCTGAACAGTAATTCGGCCCAATTCGCCATGCCGCTGCCCGGACAAATCGACCTCAACAGCCTGCTGGTGTTCGACGCGGTAGTCGAAACCGGCGGCTTCACCGCGGCGGCGGAACGGCTGGGAATCGCCAAGGCCAAGGCCAGCATCGAGGTCGCGCGGCTGGAAGCGCGACTCGGGCTGGCCTTGTTCACCCGCACCACGCGCCAGGTGGCGCTGACCGATGCCGGGCGCGCGCTGCACGACGAGTGCCGGCCGCTGCTGGCCGGTATCCGCGAAGCGGTGAACCGTGCCGGCCAGGAGCAGCAGGCCTTGAGCGGTACGCTGCGAATCAGCACCTCGGTCGACCATGCGGTGCTGTCGCTGGCGCCGGCGCTCGCGCAATTCTCGGCGCAGCATCCCGGTCTGCAGATCGATTTGCGTACCGGCGACCGGGTGAGCGACATGGTGGGCGAGGGCCTCGACCTCGCGATTCGCCTAGGCTGGCTGCGCGACTCGACGCTGCATGCGGTCAAGCTGGGCGAATTCGAGCAAGTGCTGGTGGCCTCACCCGCTTACCTGGCGCGCGCCGGCTGGCCGCACCGCCCGGAAGAGTTGACACACCATGACTGGGTCGCGCTGACGCTGCTGCCGACGCCGCTGACCTGGAAGTTCACCGGCGCGGCAGGAGAAACGCGCACCGTGCAGGTGAAGTCGCGCATCCGAGTGGATTCACCAGGCGCCTTGCGCACGCTGCTGCAGCATGGCGCCGGCCTCTCGGTGCTCGACCAGTACAGCGCGCAGGACGGAATCGGCAACGGCAGCCTGGTGCGGCTGCTGCCCGAATGGTCGCTGCGGCGCGGCGGGATTCATGCGGTCTATCCACCCGGACGGCATGTGGCGCCGAAGGTGCGACGGTTTATTGATTTCTATCGGGAGTGGTTGCGGCATTAGCGCGGTAATTTCGCGAACCCGTTCGTAAAACCGTGAGAGGCGGATGTTTTCGCGACACGCGGTCTGCTGCAGTTGGCTTGCCACAGAAACCCGAACTGGCGAGGTGTTCGGGTTTTGATTTTAGGGTGTGATAAATTTCGGCAAGTAGTTGAAATATAAAAGGGGAAAATCGGAATGAACGCCGTGAAATCCGCTTTGGCGGAATATAAAGCACCATTTAGGGTGTCTACTTTACGTTGGACAGCCTGAGCAGGTCTCGGCATCTGAGACAGAAGCATGATGTACTGGCATCACTCACTTAGAGCGTCTAACAAAATGGGAATGGAAACGGATCGTGCCATGCCTTGCGTAGCGTGCGCCAGCAAATGATCGCGCAGCCTAATCGGAGAAATCCTTCGTGCATGTCTGCCCGACGTTCGTAACGCACGCGCAACCGGCGGAATTGGTGCAACCAGGCGAATGTGCGCTCAACGACCCACCGCGTCACGCCCAGATGGCTGCCGTGGGTGGTACGCCGCTTGGCGATCTGCGGCAGAATGCCGCGACGCCGCAGGAGGCTCCGGCGTTCTTCGCAGTCGTACCCGCGATCGGCTTGCACGCGACAAGGTTTCTTCAGCGGTCGGCCGCGCCGGCCGGCGATCGGGGCGATGCCATGGAGCAGCGGCAACAACTGGGTGGTGTCGTTCCGGTTGGCGCCAGTCAGGATGACGTTGAGCGGTGTGCCGTCGGCGTCGACGAGCAAGTGGTGCTTGCTGCCCGCCTTGCCGCGGTCGGTCGGGTTCGGTCCAGTTTTTTTCCCCCATGTACCGCGCGCACTGACGAACTGTCGGCGATCACACGCGAGAAGTCGAGGCGATGCGCGCCGCGCAGCTTGTTCAACAGGACGCGATGCAGCCTGTCCCACACCCCGGCTTGTTGCCATTCGTGGGCCCGGCGCCAGCAACTCATGCCCGAGCCGCAACCCATTTCCTGCGGGAGCAGTTCCCAGGCAAGCCCTGACTGCAAGATGAAGATGATCCCCGTGAACACGCGCCGATTGTCCAGACGCTTGCGCCCGGCGGATGTCTTGCGTGGCGGAGCAGGAGGCAGCAAGGGTTCTACAAGTTCCCATAGCTCATCATCTACCAGTGGTCGGGCCATGATGTCTCTCCATATAACAATCGAGAAAGACCATTGGACCGCAATTATTCGATTTTGTTAGATGCTCTTAAGGAGGCTAAAACATGATCGACGGTATCTATCACGTACGCTTTTCTTCATCGACCCAAGATTTTGGCGAGGGGCTCGTCGTCATTAAGGACGGTTCCGTAAATGGTGGAGATCATGGCTACCTGTACCAAGGAAAGGTGAAGTCCGAGGCCAATCAGATTTCTGGCAAACTCCTCGTAAAACGGTGGAATTCGTCGGTCACATCCGTGTTCGGCAACATAGCGCAGTATGAGCTAGAGTTAGCTGGTTCGCAAAGTCCCGACCGTTCCTTTTCGGTAGGCGGCAACATGGCAGGTCAACAAGCCCTCAAAATCAACATCGCCGGCAAGTTCATCGCTGAGCTCGCCTAACTGTTCGTATATGGACTCCCCCCAAAGTACAAGAAACTGACCGATAGTTCTGGCTTGGGGGAATAGTCTGCAGTCGTATATCCGGCATCTATGATGGACTCTGACGTGGTCCGTGCCGACATGGAATCTGCGTCACCATTGCGCCAATCGTTACGAGCGGCAAGCGTGCAACTGCCGGAAGCGTTATCGGCGTCAAACAGTGTGGGAGTGTCCCGGTAAGCCATGATGGGCGATCAATCTCTGTGCAAAGGCGGGTGGGTTAAAAGTGCATCCGGTTGTTCACGACGGCATCGCATAGGCGGTGCGCGTCACTTTCTTGTTCATCCGGGTGACGGTGCCGTCATAAGCTTGTCCATCACGCAGCGTCGCGTAGCAAATACGCCCCGCTTGGCAGGCCTGAGTCGCCACCTCATTCCGGTCGGCATATCTTTGCCCGCACGCCGTCAACGACAACGATCATCCTGATTCGCGTTGCCACTTTTAACACGAACACGCCCCCGCAACCACTCCGAAGCGGCTTTGAACTGAACCGTCCGTTGCCCACACGCAAATATTGCTGTAAAAAGTCGAATGCGTGGCACAGCTCTCGCCTTGGTCATTCCCGGTTTCGTCATGCGGCGCCCGCGCTGCGCGCCCGGCCGGGCAGACGAATCCAAAAATACAGAAGCGGCCGAGCCCGGACAAACGGGCCGTCTCACCACCCACCATAGGAGAACATCTTGCGTAAATCCCTTTTCGCGCTTGCCATCGGCGCTGCGCTTTCCATCGCCCTTCCCGCCAGCGCGCAGGATAAATATCATTCGGAATACCGGCTATCGACCGTGCTCGGCACCGCTTTCCCCTGGGGCAAGGCCGGCGAGCGCTGGGCCGAGCTGGTCAAGGAAAAGACCCAGGGCCGCATCAACATCAAGATGTATCCCGGCACCTCGCTGGTGTCTGGCGACCAGACCCGCGAATTCACCGCGATCCGCCAGGGCGTGATCGATCTCGCGATCGGTTCGTCGATCAACTGGTCGCCGCAGGTCAAGGAACTCAACCTGTTCTCGCTGCCGTTCCTGATGCCCGACTACAAGGCGATGGATGCGCTGACCCACGGCGAAACCGGCAAGCAGATATTCAAGGCCATCGAGAAGAACGGCGTGGTGCCGCTCGCCTGGGGCGAAAACGGCTATCGCGAGCTGAGCAATTCCAAGCAGGAAATCCGCAAGCCGGACGACATGAAGGGCATGAAGTTCCGCGTGGTCGGTTCGCCGCTGTTCAACGACGTGTTCACCGCGCTCGGCGCGAATCCGACCCAGATGAGCTGGGCCGACGCGCAGCCGGCACTGGCTTCGGGTGCGGTCGACGGCCAGGAAAACCCGATTTCGGTATTCCTCGGTGCGAAGATCTACGAAGTGGGCCAGAAGTACCTGACGCAGTGGGGCTATGTCAACGACCCGCTGATTTTCGTGGTCAACCGCAAGGTCTGGAACAGCTGGAGCAAGGCCGACCAGGAAGCGGTGCGCGCGGCGGCAATCCAGGCCGGCAAGGAAGAAATCGCGCTGGCGCGCAAGGGCCTGACGGACGACGACAGCAGCCTGTACAAGGAAGTCGAATCGCACGGCGTCAAGGTGGCCCATCTGACGCCCGCCGAGATCGGCGTGTTCAAGAAGCTGACCCAGCCGGTCTTCGACAAGTGGTCCAAGACCGTCGGCACCGGGCTGGTGAAGAAGGCGGAAGCCGAAATCGCCGCCCGCAAGTAAGCATCATATAAGCGTCATATAGCCGTACCGCCGCGCCGCCCCGTTTTTCCCCGGTCGGCGCTTGTTTTTTGAGAAGAGTGATCGTATGAACGAACTGCCCGAAGATGCCGGAGCGCGCGGCGAAACGCCGCCGCGGGTGCCGGTGAAGATCGAGGAATTCTGCGCCGCGCTGGCGATGGCGCTGATCTGCTGCATTACCTTTGCAAACGTGCTGGTGCGCTACTTCACCGATGCCTCGTTCGCCTTCACCGAGGAATTCTCGATTTTCCTGATGGTGGTGCTGATGCTGTTCGGCTCCGCCGCCGCCTTCGTGCGCAACCAGCATATCCGCATGACCTTCGTCACCGACCGGCTGCCGCCGAACGTCGCGCGCGTGGTCGAGTACCTGGTGATGGCGCTGAGCGCCGCGATGTTCGGCGCGCTCGCCTGGTACGGCACCTTCCTGTTCCTCGACGATTGGGACTACGGCACCACCTCGCCCGGCATCGGCATTCCGCAATGGATCTACACGATCTGGTTGCCGCTGCTGTCGGCGCTGATCGTGCTGCGCATCCTCGGCCGCCTGGTCCGCCTGATCCGCCAGCCTTCGCAAGGAGGCCGGCCATGATCGAGCAGGGCAGTCTCATCCTGTTTCTCGGCTTCGCGCTGCTGCTGGTCATGGGCGCGCCGCTTGCGATCGCGCTCGGGGTAAGCGGCGCCGCGGTGATCCTGACCGAGGGACTGGGCATCATGGCGGTGCCGACCACCGCCTATAACGGCATCGCCAAGTATCCGCTGCTGGCGCTGCCGGTGTTCGTGCTGGCGGGCATGATGTTCGAACGCGCCGGCGTCGCGCTGCACATCGTGCGCTTCGCTTCCGCGCTGGTCGGCCGGCGGCGCGGCGCGCAGGGCATCGTCGCCATCCTGGTCTGCATGTTCCTCGGCGGGATTTCCGGCTCCGGCCCGGCCGACGCGGCCGCGGTGGCGATGGTGATGATCCCCGGCATGCTCAAGCAGGGTTATCCGCGCGAATTCTCGGCCACGCTGATCGCCGCCGCCGGCTCGACCGCCATCCTGATCCCGCCGTCGATCGCGCTGATCGTCTACAGCGTGCTGGTGCCGGCCGCTTCGGTGCCGGCGCTGTTCGCGGGCGGCATCGTCCCCGGCATCCTGGCCGGGCTCGCGCTGGTGGTGCCGACCCTGTACTTCTCGTTCAAGTACGGCTGGGGGCTGGATGCCGACGAAGAGTCGCCCGGTTTCTGGACCAGCTTCAAGGAAGCGATCTGGGGCCTGCTGGCGCCGGTGATCATTCTCGGCGGCATGCGCACCGGGATCTTCACGCCGACCGAGGCGGCGGTGATCGCTGCGTTCTACGGCTTCTTCGTCGGCCTGTTCGTGTACCGCACGCTGACGCTGCGCAAGGTTTACGAGGTGCTGGTCGAATCCGCCGAAATCTCGGCGGTGGTGATGCTGATCATTTCGCTGGCCGGCATCTTCGCGCATGCCGGCTCCACGCTCGGCGCGTTCGACGCGTTCGCCAAGCTGCTGCTCGGCTTCACCCACAACCAGGCTCTGATGCTGGTGATGATCAACATCATGCTGCTGATCGCCGGCATGCTGCTCGACGCGGTGTCGATCTTCCTGGTGTTCCTGCCGATCCTGCTGCCGATCATGCGGATGTATCACTGGGACCCGGTCTGGTTCGGCATCGTGATGACGATGAACCTGGCGATCGGCCAGTTCACGCCGCCACTGGCGGTCAACTTGATGGTGACCACCAAGATCGCCGGCGTGCAGATCGAATCGACGGTGCGCTGGGCGCTGTGGATGGTAGTGGCGATGCTCGGCGCGCTGCTGCTGGCGACGGTATTCCCGCAGCTGGTGATGGGGCTGCCGCACCTGCTCGGTTACTGAGGCGCCGCGCCTGTCCAACCCGATACCAAGGGAATCGAACCGATGAGCCAGGAAATCTGCTTCATGAGCGCGACCGAAATGGCCGCGCAGATCCACGCCGGCCGCCTCTCGGCGCACGAGACGATGCAAGCGCACCTCGCGCAGATCGAGCGCGTGAACCCGCAATTGAATGCGATCGTCACGCTGCATGCGGAGCAGGCGCTGGATGCCGCCCGCGCCGCCGATGAGGCGCAGGCGCGCGGCGCGCCGCTCGGGCCGCTGCACGGACTGCCGGTCGTGCACAAGGACCTGCTGCTGACCAAGGGCATGCGTACCACCTTCGGCTCCAGGGTCCACGAGCATTTCGTGCCGACCCGCAGCGCGCTGGCAGTCGAACGCCAGCAGCAGGCCGGCGCGATCAGCATCGGCAAGACCAACACACCGGAGTTCGGCGCCGGCGCGCAAACCTTCAACGCGGTGTTCGGCGCCACCCGCAATCCCTACGATCCGCGCATGACCTGCGGCGGCTCCAGCGGCGGCTCCGCGGTGGCGCTGGCGACCGGCATGGCGGCGCTGGCCGACGGCACCGACATGGGCGGTTCGCTGCGCTGCCCGGCCAGCTTCAACAATGTGGTCGGCCTGCGGCCCTCGGTCGGCCGCGTGCCGAACGTGCCGGCGCTCGACGGCTGGGGCAACCTGTCGGTCTGCGGGCCGATGGCGCGCACGGTCGAAGACCTGGCGCTGCACCTGTCGGTGATGGCCGGCCCTGATGCGCGCGATCCGCTGGCGATCGAGCAGGACGGCGCCCGCTTCCGCGCGCCGCTGAGCCGCGACCTGAAAGGCGTGCGCATCGCCTGGAGCGCCGACATCGGCGGCCTGCCGGTGGACAAGCGCGTGGTGCAAGCGCTGGAAGCGCAACGCCGCGTGTTCGAGGACCTCGGTTGCATCGTCGAAGAAGCCTGCCCGGATTTTCGCGACGCGCACGAAGTGTTCATGACGCTGCGCGCCTACTGTTTCGAGTTGCAGCTGGGCGCAGTGATGGACGCGCATCCGGGCGTGCTGAAGGACACCGTGGTCTGGAACATCGAAGCCGGCCGCAAGCTCACCGGCACCCAGCTGGCACGCGCCGAAAAGCTGCGCACCGCGCTGTTCGAGCGCATGCACCGCTTCATGCGGACTTACGACTTCATCGTATTCCCGGTCAACCAGGTGCCGCCGTTCCCGGTCGAGCAGCAGTACATCACCGAGATCGACGGCGTGCAGATGGAAAGCTATGTCGACTGGATGCGTTCCTGCTACTGCGTCACCGCGACCTCGCATCCGGCCATCTCGGTTCCCTGCGGCTTCACCGCCGAAGGGCTGCCGGTCGGCATGCAGATCGTCGGCCGCCATCACGGCGAATTCGCGCTGCTGCAGATTGCCCATGCGTTCGAGCAGGCGACCGGATTCGGGCGCCGGCGGCCGGCGCTGGCGGCGTAGCCTTCGAAAAAGGCCAGGCCGCCGGCGGCCTGTCAGGAAGCGCTCATGCGGCTATTGAGCGGTCAAGACAAGATGCGTGGAACCGTTCTGCACATCGACCGCCACCGGCGTCAGCGTGCCGTTGCCATCCAGGCGGTATCGGTTCTGTTGCGAACCGACGAGCTTTCCCGACGAATCATATTCGTCATCCTTCAGATTGACGATCACGGTGGAGTTCGATGTGCCGTCTTGCTCGATAACATAGCTCAGCTTGCTCGTTCCGGTCACCACCGTTTTGGTGCCGTCGGCATACCAGGTCTCTGTCCCGTAAGTGGCGCTGTCTCCCACGCTCACATACGTGGGCAGCGGTGCCGGGACAACGAGGAAAACGCCGTATTGATCTCCGGTACTGCCCAGCGGGTTGTAGTTGCTGTCGTAATAATCTACGCTGTTCGATGTCACGGAGGCAGGTGTACAGTTCGTAAATGAAGCAGTCGTCGTATCCTGCACTTTCAGAACGGCGGCGCCCTCAAACGTCGAGGCTGAGGGAGAGGTATCGATGCTGGTCATCGAACCCGCGCAGGATCCGGACACGGAATAATGAACCGTTTCTCCGTTCGCCACCTTGGCTTTATATGCCGACAGGAAGGGATATGCCGCGGTGTTTGTTCCGCCAGTCGCGTCGGAACCGCCACCCCCTCCGCAACCGCTCATCAGAATTGCCGTTGCCGCCGCACTCAAACTCGCCCGATACCGCAAACGCATAATCATTTCCCATAATTCCCGGTTGAAAAAGAAGGCGCCTATTTAATCTGCCTCTTGCGGAAATCGCAACCCATAAATATGGGAAACACATTCCCGGCCACTTTTTCGACTACGTTTACCTGCACATCGAACGCCGAAAATCAACGATGATTTGTCGGCGCGAATGGTTTACAGTGTGTCGAATGCACTGCCGCAGAGCAGCTTCCTATCGACAGCAGCGAGGCTGCGAATTGCCAGCACGACATGCTGCGACGTAAGCAGGAATGTTGCGGACGTTTCCGAAGTCACGTTCGGCAGAATGCCCTGCGATTGCCATATTGATTTCACCGTATTTCTTGTTGCCCATGAAACCTGTTGCACCCGGCACCGTCATTTTCCACCGCCATCGCGGTTACGGCGTGATCACGTCCGTCAACCTGCTGACCGGCTGGGTGTCGGCGCGCTTCGGCGACGAAGTGCGCACGCTGGACCTGAATCTTTCCCACGACGATTTGCAGCATGCGGACGGCGAGCCGATCCGCTTCCGGCGCGATCCACCCGACCGCATGCCGCATGCGCGGCTGATGGCGATGGTGCGCGAACTGCACCGCGCCGGCTACCAGCGGCTCTACCTGTACAGCTGGCCCAAGCCGTCCGGGCTGCACTGGCGCTGGCACCTGTTCACCGGCCAGCGCAACTGGATGGACCGCGCCTGGCGCGAAGGCTGGTACGGTTCGGGTGCCGACTACAATTTCAATCCGGTATTGGGCTGGGACGATGCGCCGGGCGCCACCGCCGCCGAACTGGCACGCGCGCTCGCGCAATTCGATCCGCAGGGATTGGCGCAGGCACTGCGCCGCGACGAAGACCATACCGCCTGGTTCGACGCGGTATGCGAAGCCTTGCTGCCGAACTATGCGTATACGCTCGGCTGGGACTATCGCGACGGCCCGGTGCCCGAGCATCTGCCAGTGATACCGGTGCGGCGCGGCGTGCCTGCCTACGCCGGTCCGCCGCTGCCGTGGCCGCCGGGCTGGGCCAGGCTATGGACCGGGGGCAGTGCGCTGGTGCGCTCCGGCACCCACGGCCGTCCGGCGGCAACGCCGTCCGACGCGATGCGCTAGCGCATTCAACAACCGCAGCCGGCGCGCGCCGCCTTTTGCCTGTGCAACAGGTTGGCGGCCAGTAGCGACACCGCCATCGCCAGCATCATCGGCACCGCCCCATATGGCGCCAGGCTGACACTCCCCTGGGCCGACACGATCAGGCCGCCGGCAAACGCGCCGGCCGCCTGCCCGAGGTAGATCGCCGAAGAATTCAGCGCCACCGACGCCGAGGCCAGCGCGGGCGCCATCGCCACCAGCCGCGCCTGCTGCGCGCTGTTGACGGCAAAGCAGCCGAGTCCCCATACCAGCGTCAATGCCACGGTCAGCATCAGCGATCCGAACGCCAGCGGCCATAGCGCGAGCGCCGCGAACATGCAGGCCATCGCCGCCAGGCCGACGCGGGTCGGGCCGATGCGGTCCATCAGCCGCGCGCCGGCCACGTTGCCGACGACACCGGTGATGCCGAAACACAGGAACATCAGGCTGATCACTGTGGCGTCCGCCGCCAGCGAATCCTTGAGCACCAGCGCCATGTACGAAAACACGGTGAACATGCCGAGCGCCTGGATCGCGGTCACCGAAATCGCCAGCAACAGCGGGCCGTTGCCGAACAACGCGCGCCAGGCAGCACGGTTCATCGGTGCGACGAACAAGCCGGCCGGCACCCGCAGCCAGACTCCGGCGGCGCACAGCGCCGACAGCAATCCGACCAGCGCCAGCGTCGGACGCCAGCCGAGGTGCGCGCCGAGGTAGGCGCCGAGCGGGGTTCCGACCACGGCTGCAATCGACCAGCCGAGAAACACGAACGCGATCGCGTTGCCGCGCGTTTCCGCCGGCACCATCAGGCCGGCAGTGGCGGCGGCTTGCGAGGTAAACAATGCGGCGCCGATCGCGGTGACCATGCGGGCGACGAGCAGGCTGTCGTAGCCGGGCGCGCAGGCAGCCAGCAGGTGCAGCAGCGCATACAGCAGCAGCGACGCCGTCAGCAGTTTGCGGCGGTCGATCGCGCTGGTCCAGCCGGCCAGCAGCGGGCCGAGCACGCAGATGGTCATCGCGAAGGCCGAAATCAGCATGCCGATCGCAGCCGCCGAAACGCCCAGTCCCGTGCCGAGGTCGTTCAGCATTCCGGGCACCACCATCACGCCGGTGCCGATCGCGAAGTTGCCGAGGGTAAGAGACCAGAGTCGGGATTGCATGAACGTTCCTGAAAAGTAGCGTCCAGTGTATCCAAACCCCGGGCGGCCTGCCGCCGGCCGGGAAAATGGACTTACTGAGGCTCCCCCTGCCGCGCCAGCGCCTCCGGATTCAGCACGTTCTTCGGCGTGCCGGCCGCGAAATCGACGATGTTCTGGAAGGCGGCGCGGAAATACAGCTCGTAGCTGTTCTTTTCCACGTAACCGAGATGCGGCGTGCACAGCACGTTCGAATAACGCAGCAACGGCGAATCGGCCGGCAGCGGCTCGGTTTCGAACACGTCGAGCGCGGCGAAACCGGGCTGGCCCAGCCGCAGCGCCGTTTCCAGCGCGCCATCGGCCACCAGCTCGGCACGGCTGGTATTGACGAACAGCGCATTCGGCTTCATCCGCGTCAGGTCGGCCGCGCTGACGATGGCGCGGGTGGCGTCGTTCAGGCGCAGGTGCAGGGTCAGCACGTCCGCCTGCTCGAAAAATTCTTCCTTCGACGGCGCCGCTTCCAGCCCGTCGCGCAGCGCCGCTTCGCGGCTGGCGTCGCGTCCCCAGATCAGCACCCGCATCCCGAACGCCTTGCCGTAGCCGGCCACCAGCTTGCCGATCTTGCCGTATCCCCAGATCGCCAGCGTTTTCCCCTTCAGCACGCTGCCCAGCGTGTTCAGCTCCGGCAGCACGGACGCGGTCTGCCACAGTCCTTCGCGCAGGTTGGTCGCGTATTGCGGGATCCTGCGGCTGGCGGCCATGACCAGCGCCCAGGTCAGCTCGGCCGGCGCGGTCGGATCGCCGACGCCTTCGACGATCGCGATGCCGCGCGCGGTGGCGGCGGCGACGTCGATATGTCCGCTGACCTTGCCGGTCTGCGAAATCAGCTTGAGCTTCGGCAATTTTTCCAGCAGGGGCCGCGTCAGGGCCGTCCGTTCGCGGATCAGCACCAGCGCATCGAACTCGGCCAGCCGCAGCGCGAGCTGGCCGGTGCCGCGCGCGGAATTGGTGAACACCTTGACTTCATGCCCGTCCAACAATTTGAAGCAGTCGAGATGACGGACGCTGTCCTGGTAGTCGTCGAGAATGGCAATTTTCATGTTTTTCGGGAGCGGGAGTTGGCGAACCGTAAAAATGCAACGTGTATGTAAAGAAAGGAAAATTCCCTACTACAAAACTCGGGAATTTCCATTACAAATCTGTTGTAAATCATTGAGCATCGATATACCGGCGTGTACAATCGGCGCCTTGTTTCTCGCTTTTTCAGCGAACCCATCGGCCCGGACATTATTCCATTATTCGGGTTTCGCGGTCACACAGGACCGCGTCGACAAGACCGCCGTACCGGCCAGCCGCAACGCGGGCCAAGCCAAAAGCTGACGACGATCCTGCCGTGCCGGGACGAGATCGATTTCTTATTGGCATTGGAGGTAGTTTATGAATCAGCCCGTCATGGGCGGCGTTGCCGCCGTCAACGCTCCGTCATACGTCAAGCAGCAGAAGCTGATCAACTGGGTCGGCGAAATTGCCGCTCTCACCAAGCCGGACCGCATCTATTGGTGCGACGGTTCGCAGGAAGAGTACGACCGGCTGTGCGCGGAAATGGTCGCCGCCGGTACCATGACCAAGCTCAACGAAGCGAAGCGCCCGAACAGCTACCTGGCCTGCTCCGACCCGTCCGACGTGGCGCGCGTGGAAGACCGCACCTTCATCTGTTCCGAGAAAAAGGAAGACGCGGGCCCCACCAACAACTGGATGGCCCCGGCCGAGATGCGCACCACGCTGAACGGCCTGTTCGACGGCTGCATGCGCGGCCGCACGATGTATGTGGTGCCGTTCTCGATGGGCCCGCTCGGTTCGCCGATCGCGCATATCGGCATCGAGCTGTCCGACTCGCCTTACGTGGCGGTCAACATGCGCATCATGACGCGCATGGGCAAGGCGGTGTACGACGTGCTCGGCACCGACGGCGAATTCGTGCCGTGCGTGCACTCGGTCGGCAAGCCGCTGCAGCCGGGCGAAAAGGATGTGCCGTGGCCGTGCAACCCCACCAAGTACATCGTCCATTACCCGGAAAGCCGCGAGATCTGGTCGTTCGGCTCCGGCTACGGCGGCAATGCGCTGCTGGGCAAGAAATGCTTCGCGCTGCGCATCGCCTCCACCATGGGCCGCGACCAGGGCTGGCTGGCCGAACACATGCTGATCCTCGGCGTCGAGTCGCCCGAGGGCAAGAAGCATTACGTGGCCGCCGCCTTCCCGTCGGCCTGCGGCAAGACCAACTTCGCGATGATGATTCCGCCGAAGGCATTCAACGGCTGGAAAATCACCACCATCGGCGACGACATCGCCTGGATCAAGCCGGGCGCCGACGGCCGCCTGTACGCGATCAATCCGGAAGCCGGCTACTTCGGCGTGGCGCCGGGCACCAACACCGCGACCAACTCCAACTGCATGGCCTCGCTGACCGCGAACACCATCTTCACCAACGTCGCACTGACCGACGACGGCGACGTCTGGTGGGAAGGCATGACCAAGGAGCCGCCGGCGCACGCGATCGACTGGCAAGGGAAGGACTGGACACCGGAAATCGCGAAAGAAACCGGCCGCAAGGCGGCCCACCCGAACGCGCGCTTCACCGTTGCCGCCACCCAGAACCCGGTGATTGATCCGGCCTGGGACGATCCGGCCGGCGTGCCGATCTCGGCCTTCATCTTCGGCGGCCGCCGCTCGACGACGGTGCCGCTGGTGACGGAAGCCCGCAACTGGACGGAAGGCGTGTACATGGCCGCCACGATGGGCTCGGAAACGACGGCCGCCGCCGCCGGCCAGATGGGCATCGTGCGCCGCGACCCGTACGCCATGCTGCCGTTCATCGGCTACAACATGAGCGACTACTTCCAGCACGGGCTGGACCTGGGCAAGAAAGTGGAAGCGAAAAACGCGGCCGCGCTGCCGAAGATCTTCTGCGTCAACTGGTTCCGCACGGACGAGAAGGGCAGTTTCGTGTGGCCGGGCTACGGCGACAACATGCGCGTGCTGAAGTGGATCCTGGACCGCAGCCAGGGCCAGGCCGGCGGCGTCGAGCACATGTTCGGCACCACGCCTTCCTACGGCGACCTGAACTGGACCGGCATCGAGTTCACGTCCGAGCAATTCACCATGATCACGTCGATCGACAAGGATGCATGGCGCGAGGAACTGAAGCTGCACAGCGAGCTGTTCGACAAGCTGGCCTATCGCCTGCCGCAGGAACTGGTCGCGACCAAGGCGCAGCTGGAAAAGCGCCTGGCCGAGTAAGGCGCGCGGAGAAGATCAGTGGGGAGACGACGGCCGCACGCACGACGATGCGGCCGCGACAACATGGAAAAGGGCAGGCCTCACGGCCTGTCCTTTTTTAATGGATGATCTGCAACTAACCGACGAGATCGTGGCGGATTGTGGCCAGCGTACAATTGTCCCTATGAAGATGCGGAAGAAGTCCGACCTGCCGTCGAAGACGTGTGCCCATTGCGGACTGGCGTTCAGCTGGCGCAAGAAATGGAAGCGCGACTGGGAGCAGGTGAAATACTGTTCGGAGCGGTGTCGACGCGCGTCGCATTCGTAATCCATCGTCTTGCGGCGAGCCATTTAGTTTTTTGATTTTACTAAATGACGCATATCCTCTATCCTGTCGTCAACTCGCACTGTTAGCGCAAACATTATTTATCTTAAGCGAGCTTCGACGTAAAAGGACAATAAACATGAGACACCGCCGCACCGTGCTGCGCGCCGCTCTGGCGCTGGCATTCTCCACCCCGTTCGCACTGCCCGCCATGGCCGCGGATGCGCGCCAGATCGTCATCGACGCGAACGCGCCGACCGTCGCGCGCGACCATTTCGCCGACCTGTCGGTGGGCTCCGATTACCCGGGCACGCTGATCCGCGACGACAGCCTGGCCCAACTCAAGATCGCGAAGGATGAGCTGGGCTTCCGCTACATCCGCTTCCACGGCATCTTCCACGACGTGCTGGGCACGTTCAAGGTCGTCGACGGCAAGCCCGTGTACGACTGGACGAAGATCGACTACCTGTACGACAAGCTGCTGGGCATGGGCATCAAGCCGTTCGTCGAGCTGGGCTTCACGCCGGAGGCGATGAAGACGTCGGACAACAGCATCTTCTACTGGAAGGGTAATACGTCGCACCCGAAACCGGAGCTGTGGGCGGGCCTCGTCGATGCGTTCGTGCGCCACGTGCAGCAGCGCTACGGCAAGGAAGAAGTGCGCACCTGGTTCTTCGAAGTGTGGAACGAGCCGAACCTGGACGGTTTCTGGGAAAAGGCCGACCAGAAGGCCTATTTCGACCTGTACGACGTGACGGCGAAGACCATCAAGGCGATCGATCCGACCCTGCGCGTGGGCGGTCCGGCGACGGCGGGTGCGGCCTGGGTGCCGGAATTCCTCGCGCACACGCAGAAGAGTGGTGCCGCGGTCGACTTCATCGCCACGCACACCTATGGCGTGGACGGCGGCTTCCTGGACGAGAACGGCCAGGGTGACCAGAAACTGTCGCCGTCGCCGGACGGCATCGTGGGCGACGTCCGTAAAGTCCGCAAGGAGATCGAAGCGTCCTACCTGCCCAAGCTGCCGCTGTATTTCACGGAATGGAGCACGAGCTACAACCCGCGCGACCTCGTGCACGATTCGTACATGAGCGCCGCCTACATCCTCTCGAAGCTGAAGGCGACGGAAGGCATCGTGCAGGGCATGAGCTACTGGACCTACACGGACCTGTTCGAGGAACCGGGTCCGCCGACCGCCCCGTTCGAAGGCGGTTTCGGCCTGATGAACCCGCAGGGCATCCGCAAGCCGGCCTGGTTCGCCTACAAGTACATGAACGAGCTGGGCGACCAGCAGGTGCAGACCACCGACAAGCAGAGCTGGGTCACGAAGGACGCGAACGGCGTGCAGGTGCTGGCGTGGGATTTCCAGACGCCGGACATGGGCAAGAAGACCAACCGCCCGTTCTTTGGCGCCGTCCAGCCCACGAAGAACGGCACGCCGTTGACGCTGTCGCTGAAGGGCATGAAGCCGGGCACGTACAAGGTGCAGGTCTACCGCACGGGCTTCAAGGCCAACGATGCGTACACGGCCTACATCGAGATGGGCAAGCCGAAGACGCTCTCCAGTACTCAGCTGGCGCAACTGCAGGCGCAGACGGTGGACAAGCCCGAGACGCGCACCGTGAAGGTCGCGGCGAACGGCACCGCGAAGGTGCAGGTGCCGATGCGCGTGAACGACGTGGTGCTGGTGAAGATCGCAAAGTAACCTTGCTCAGCTCCACTGCATCAAACAGGGCGGTATGAGCAGCACGAGGGCCAGCACGAGGTAGATCAGCTGCAGCGGGATCATCCACTTGGCCCACGTGATCCACGGCACGCGCGCGAGCGCGAGCACGCCGACCGTGATGCCGGACGTCGGGATCATCGGCGTCGACAGCTCGCCGAGTTGAAAAGCGAGGATCGCGGTCTGGCGCGTGACGCCCACCAGGTCCGCGAGCGGCGCCATGATCGGCATCGTCAGCGCGGCCTGGCCCGTGCCCGAGTGGATGAAGAAGTTGATGACCGACTGGATCAGGTACATCTTCTGCGCCGCGAACACGGGGTGACTGGACTGCACGAGCGGCATCAGGCCGTGCAGCATCGTGTCGATGATGTGGGCATCGCGCGCGAGGATCATCGTGCCGCGCGCGATCGCGATCACGAGCGCCGTCGGCGCCAGGTCTTTCGCGCCCTGCATGAACGCCGCCACCCAGTTGTCGGGCCCCAGCCGCCCGACGATCCCCACGACGATCGCCATGGATAAAAACAGCGCCGCGATCTCGTCGATGTACCAGTCGAATTTCACCACGCCGATCACCATCGCCGCCAGCGCCAGCGCGAAGATCGCCAGCACCGCCTGGTGCCGGCCCGTCATGCGGTCGAGTCCCATGGCCGTCGGCTGTTCCTGGCGCCGCGTCTGGTCCAGCACATAGGTCGGGCTCAGCGTGGGGTTCTGCTTCACGCGTGCCGCGTACCACATCAGGAACAGGATCGTGACGGTCGTCGTCGCCACCCACACGATCAGGCGATACCCGATCCCCGAAAACACGGGCACGCCCGCGATGCCCTGTGCGATGCCGACGTTGAACGGATTGAGGAACGCGGCGCCGAAACCGGCCTGCGAACCGAGGAACGGAATCGACACGCCGGTGATGGTGTCGTAGCCGAGCGCCAGTGCCAGCGGCACGAAGATCAGCACGAACGGAATCGCCTCCTCGTTCATGCCGAACGTGGCGCCGCCCAGTGAGAACAGGGTGACGAAGACGGGAATCAGCGCGGCGCGCACGAGCGCCGAGTGCTCGTGCATGCGGGCGATCGAGCGGATGCCCGTGTCGATCGCGTCGGTCTTCTGCACGACGGCGAACGCGCCGCCGACGACCAGCACGAAGCCGATGATCTGCGCCGCCTCCACGAAACCCTTGATGGGCGCCTTCATCAGCGCCACCAGGCCCTGCGGCGCGCTCTCGACGTAGTGGAACGAGGCCGGGTCGATGAGCTGCTTGCCGTTCACGAGGTGCGTGTCGTACTTCCCGCCGGGGATGAACCACGTCGCCAGCGCGATCAGCGCGAGGATCGCGAACAGCAGCACGAAGGTATTGGGAATTCGTAGTCGCATCATCACTGACTCAGTAAAGAACCCGAACGGAAGGGCGTCGTCCCCGCGATCTTACAGATGTGCATCCCGCGCAGCAGGTGCCGGTGCGCGGTGCTCGCGAACAGCAGGCCGTCGCGGCTCGCATGCACCGTGGCCGTGTCGCCGGTGACCGGGTTGACGATGTCGGCGACGGCGTCGCCCGCCTTCACCTCGTCGCCCAGCGCTTTCAGGAACACGAGCACGCCCGTCTGCGGCGCATGCAGCGGTTCGACGGCTTCCAGCGGCGACGCCGCGCACAGCGGCACGGGCAGCGCGTCCAGCGGGATGTCGACGACGCCTTCGCGCGCGAGGAATTGCAGCAGGGCGCGCGCATCCTGCTGCGCGTAATCGTAGCGCACGTCCATCTCGCCGCGCAGTTCGACGGTGACGGCGGCGCAGGCGGGCGGAATCGGGATAGCCGGCCCGAAGTGCGCGGCCAGGTCCCACCACAGCTTGCTGCACGCCTCGTCGAACGGCTCGCCCCCCGAACCGGCGGACAGCAGGTAGGCGCGCGCGCCGAGCAGCGTCGCCAGCGGTGCCACGCGGTCCGCCAGCGCGGGGCCGGTGTAGACGTGCAGCAGCGCCTCGTTGTCGCAGTGCAGATCGAGCACGACGTCGGCATCGATCGCCATCGCAAGCAGCGTCTTTTTCAGTACCTGCGTCGCATCGGTCGGTTCCCAGCGTTCGACGGCGGCACGCGAGGCCGCACGGATCGCGGCCACGTTCGCGGCCGCGTCCGGACCGAGGCGGCTCGCCAGCACCGTTTTGAGTTCGTCGGCGACGTGGCGGAAGGCGCGGTTGAAATTGGTACCGGTGCCGAGGTCGAAGCGCCCGAACGGCGTGCCGTGCACGATCTGCGACAGGCCGATCGGATTCGCGGCGGGTACGAGGATCACTTCGCCGCGGATGCGGCCCTCGCCATCGAGGCGTTCGAGTTCGCGCCGCAGGCAGTGCGCGACGAGCATCGCGGGCACCTCGTCCGCGTGCAGCGACGCCTGGACATAGACCTTCTTGCCGCTGCCCGCGCTGCCGTAGTGGTACGACGTGAGCAGGTAGCTGGCGACGCCCGGTTCGGTCGCGATCGGATGGGTCTTCGTATGCATGCGGACGGGTCTCCTGGCGGCGGGTCTGCGGCCGATTATGTATGAATTTTTACACAACGTAAATCGATGAAAGATTATTTTCAAAATGTTGTTGAGTTGGGCGCCGCACCTGTTTTACATTTAAAAACATTAACTCATTGACATCCAGTCATATGACGCCTGCCGCCCCGTCCAGCGCTTCGCCCGACATCGGTTTCGCCGAGTCTTCGCTCGGCCAGTCGCTGCTGCGGGTGCTGGCCGAAGGCTCGGCGTCGAACCGCGCGATCGCGGATTATGTGCTGCGCAACCAGGTGCGCGTGACGGCGCTCGGCATCGAGGAACTGGCCGACGCGTGCGACGTGTCGACGGCGACCATCAGCCGCTTCGCGCGCGATCTCGGTTTCAAGAACTATGCGGCGATGCGCGGGGCGGTGGCGGAGACGCTGCAGTCCGTGCTGCAGCCCGTCGAAAAGCTGCGCAGCACGATCGCGCGCCGTACGGCGAAAGCGTCTCCCGCGCTGGAAAGCCTGGGCTATGCGGAAGCGGCCATCACGGCCACGAGCCGCGCGCTGGCCGGCACGCAGATCGACCGCATCGGCACCGTGCTCACGAAGGCGCGCACCGTGTACGTGCTGGGGTTCGGCCTGTCGTCGTTCCTCGCGGGTGCGCTCGCGATGCATCTGCAGCCGTTCTGCCGCCACGTCGTCGAAGTGGCCGCGAGCGGCGGCACGGAAGTGGCGGCGAGCCATCTCGCGACCATCACCGGCAAGGACGTGCTGGTCGTGATCTCGCTGCCGCGCTACACGCTGGACGCCGCGTCGCTGACGCGGTTTGCGCGCGACGCCGGCGCGACCATCGTCTCCATCACCGATTCGCCCGCGTCGCCGCTCGCGGAACTGGGACATCACGTGCTGTACGCGCACAGCGCGCACCCGGTGCTGCCCAGCAGTTCGAGCGCCGCGCTGGCCGTCATCGAAGCGCTGGCCGTGTCGCTGATGACGTCGAATAAAGCCAACGTGGCCAAGGCGGCCCGCCACACCGAGGCGATCGCCGCCTATCTCCACGGTGAACACCAGATTCGCAAGCTCGTCAAAAAAACCTGAGGGAGAGCACCGCATGACCAAGCACATTTCGAGAGCCCTGCAACCGACCATACGGGCGGCGGCCGTCGCTGCCTTGATGGCGCAGCACGCGACCGCGCAGACGCAGGCGGACGAACCGAAGATGCACCGCGTGGAGATCACCGGCTCGTCGATCAAGCGCATCGACACGGAAACCGCGCTGCCCGTGCAGCTGATCTCGCGCGAGGACATCGAGAAGATGGGCGCGACGACGGCCGCGGAACTGGTCAAGAACATCAGCGCGAACACGGCGCCGCTGACGGACGGTCCCAGCATCTCCGACGGCACGTCCGGCCAGCGCGGCCTGAACGGCGCCAACCTGCGCGGCCTCGGCGTGTCGTCGACGCTGATCCTGCTGAACGGCCGCCGTCTCGCCAACTTCGCGGCGCCCGGCGACAACTCGGGCGTCGACCTGAACAACATCCCGGCCGGCGCGATCCAGCGCGTCGAGGTGCTGAAGGACGGTGCCTCCGCGATCTACGGGACCGATGCCATCGGCGGCGTGATCAACTTCATCACACGCAAGGACTACACGGGCATCGACCTGGCCGCATCGGCCGCGGGCACGCAGCAGGGCGGGGCGGGCAAGAAGACGCTGAGCCTTAGCGGCGGCACGGGCGATTTGAACACCGACCGCTTCAACGTGTTCGGCGTGCTGGATATCCAGCAGCTCGACCGCCTGCGCTCGGGCCAGCGCCGCTTCATCTCGGAGCACCCGCTCGCCACGACCCTGCCGGCGCAGATGTCCAGCAACACCTTCCCGGCCAACGTCGACATCTCGGGCGCGCAGCGCGCCGCGCTGATCGCCGCGGGCCTCCTGCCGGTCGGCAGCACGGCCAGCCGCGTCAATCCGAGCTCGCCGAAGTGCAATCCGCCCGCCACGGTCTATGCCGCGCAAGGCCCGGGCGGCGCGGCCGGCTGCAGCTACGACTACATGGAAGACACGGAGATCTATCCGGACTCGCGCAAGATCGGCTTCATCGGCCGCGCCACCTTCCAGCTCGACGCGAACAACCAGCTGTTCGCGGAACTCGTGCAGACGGAGGCGAAGACGAAGTACGTGCTGTCGCCGAACCCGGTCCGCATCCGCAACCTCCCGGTGAGCATCCTGCCGGACGCCTACCGCGCGGCGCTGACGGGCGCGGACCTGCCGTCCACGTTCAGCGGCATCCGCTACCGGATGGCGGAAGCGGGCAACCGCAGCAACGAAGTGACCAGTACCGGCCAGCGCCTGCTGCTGGGCGCGACGGGTACCCTGGGCGGCTGGGACTACGACGTGGCGCTGGGCCGCGCCGAGAACAAGGCCACCGACAAGTACGTGGATGGCTACGTCCTGTACGACAAGTTCGAGGCCGCCGTGCGCGCGGGGACCGTCAACCCGTTCGCCCCGTCTTCGCAGGCGGGGCGGGATCTCATCAACAGCATCAAGATCAACGACGAAGCGCGCAAGGCGAAAGGCGTGTCGACGTCGCTCGACGGCAAGATGTCGCGCTCCCTGACGGCGCTCGCCGGCGGCGACCTGGCACTGGCCGTCGGCGGCGAACTGCGGCACGAACACCAGACGTTCACGCCGTCGGACCTCCTCAGGTCGAACAACATCGCCGGTGACCGCGACAGCACCATCCCGGCCGGCGAACTGGCCGACGTCGAGACGGCGGACAATACGCGCAAGGTCGCCTCCGTGTTCACCGAGGTGGTCGCGCCGTTCACGAAAGAGCTGGAGATGCAGTTCGCGCTGCGCTACGACCACTACAGCGAAGTGGGCAACACGACCAATCCGAAGATCGGCCTGCGCTGGCAGCCGATGCAGTCGCTGCTGGTGCGCGCGTCGGCCGGCACGGGGTTCCGCGCGCCGTCGCTGTCGGACTTGAAGCGCCCGACGATCTTCGGCACGTCGGCCGGCATCCTGACCGACCCGCAGTGCGTGAAGCAGGAAGGCAGCATCGACACGTGTACCGACCAATGGAACGTCGAACGCCGCTCGAACCCGAACCTGAAGCCGGAGAAATCGCGCCAGTTCACGCTCGGCGTCGTGTTCGAACCGGTCAAGCGCACGAGCCTCTCGATCGACTACTGGAACATCGAGAAGCGCGACGTGATCAGCACCCTGGGCGAGCAGGTCATCATCGAAAACCCGGCGGCCTACAACGGCAAGTACATCGAACGCGACGAGGACGGCTTCATCTCCAACATCCTGCTGATGAAGGAAAACCAGGGCAAGCTCAAGACGTCGGGCTTCGACATCGCCGGCGACTGGCGCAGCGAGCGCGGACCGTGGGGCCGATTTGGCGTGAACCTGTCCGGCACCCTGATCCTGCACTACGACCGCCAGTTCGGTCCGGCGGAGCCGTTCCGCACGAACCTGGGCGTGTTCCTGAACGACCAGGCGATCCAGAAGTGGCGCCACCGCGTGAACTTCGAATGGGACAACGGCCCGGTCACGCTGACCCTGGCCAACCAGTACTCGATGGGCTACACGGACCAGAACACGACGTACGACCCGTACACGGACACGCTCCTCCCGCCGAACCACGTGAAGTACTACTCGCTGTGGGACCTGACGGGCAGCTGGACGGTCAGCAAGCAGCTCAAGGTGCGCGCAGGTGTGCTGAACCTGTTCAACGCAGATCCGCCGTTCTCGAACCAGGCTTATTTCTTCCTGGCCGGGTACGACCCGAGCTACACGGACCCGCGCGGCCGCAGCGCGTTCGTGAGCGTGAACTATTCGTTCCGCTGACATGCTGAAGAAGCTGGGGGGCGCGCTGGCGCTGGCGCTGGCGGTATGCGCGGGCGCAGTGGCGGCGGCCGACGCCGGACCGACGACGGGATCGCTGGTCATCGTCGGCGGCGGCCTGCGCGTCGACAATGCCGAGGTGTGGGAAAAGATCGTCGCGCTGGCGGGCGGGAAGGGGGCGCGCATCGCCGTGCTCCCGACGGCCGCGCAGACGCCCGCGAAGGAAGCCCAGCTCACCGTGGATGCCCTGAACCGCTACGGCGCGCGCGCGTTCGTCGTCCCGGTCGCGCCCATGCTGGCCGGGACCGACATGCGCAAGGCCGCGGACGATCCCGCGCTGGCCGATGCGATCCGCAAGGCCGGCGGTGCGTTCTTCACGGGCGGCGACCAGGCCCGCATCACGGGCTCGCTGCGGCATGCCGACGGCAGCAACACGGCGGTGCTGGACGCGCTGTGGGCGCTGTACCGGCGCGGCGGCGTCATCGCTGGCACGAGCGCCGGCGCCGCCATCATGAGCAGCACGATGTTCTCCGACCCGCCGCTGGACGTGATGCCGGTGCTGAAGAACGGCGTCGTCGACGGCAAGGACGTCGCGCCGGGCCTCGGCTTCATCGGCGACGACGTCTTCGTCGACCAGCACCTGCTCGCGCGCGGCCGCTTCGGCCGCATGCTGCCCGCCATGGTGGCCAAGGGGTATACGCTGGGACTCGGGATCGACGAGAACACGGCCGCCGTCGTCGGACCGGCGCGCGACGTCACGGTGATCGGCTACCGCGGCGCGCTCGTGCTCGACCTTGCCGGGGCCACGACGGACAAATCGAAGCCGGGATTCAATCTCACCAATGCGCGCATCAGCTACCTGGACAGCGGCGACCGGTTCAACCTGGCCACTCGCACGTACACGCCGGGGCCGGGCAAGGAGCCCGTGGACAGGCAGTACGTCGAACATCGCGCGCCGATCTTTTATACGGACATCCTCGGCAACACGGCGGTCGCGGACCTGCTCGAGAAGCTGGTCGACAGCGATCTGCAGCGCGCCGTCGGCGTGGCGTTCGAAGGGCCGGACAGCCAGTTCCCGGAACGCGGGTTCGAGTTCACGTTTACGCGCGTGCCGGATACGGCGGAATACGTCACGAACCGCGAGGATGCGTATTCGATTTATCGCATCAGGATGGACGTGCGGCCGGTGCGGATCCGGCAGCCGTTTTATACGGTGGAGTAGGTGTGCAGCACGTCGTTCCCGCGCAGGCGGGAACCCATACTGAGCCCGCTTAGTGTCGGCTCGATGCCGCAGGCCCGCGCGCTCAGCATGGGCCCCCGCTTCCGCGGGGGCGACGGTCAGGCTTTCAGCAGCGGCTTGAGGTACTTGCCGGTGACGCTGTCCGGATTGTCCGCCACATCCTCCGGCGTGCCATGCGCGACGATCGTGCCGCCGCCCGCGCCGCCTTCCGGACCCAGGTCGACGATCCAGTCGGCCGTCTTGATGACGTCCAGGTTGTGCTCGATGATGACGAGCGTGTTGCCCTGGTCGCGCAGGCGGTGGATCACCTTCAGCAGCAGGTCGATGTCGGCGAAGTGCAGGCCCGTCGTCGGCTCGTCGAGGATGTACAGCGTGCGGCCGGTATCGCGCTTGGACAGCTCCAGCGACAGCTTCACACGCTGCGCCTCGCCGCCCGACAACGTCGTCGCGCTCTGGCCCAGCTTGATGTAGCCGAGGCCCACGTCCAGCAGCGTGTGCAGTTTTCTCGCGATGACCGGCACGGCCTTGAAGAACTCGTGCGCATCCTCGACCGTCATCTCCAGCACTTCGGTGATGTTCTTGCCCTTGTATTCGACTTCCAGCGTCTCGCGGTTGTAGCGCTTGCCGTGGCAGACGTCGCAGGGCACGTACACGTCCGGCAGGAAGTGCATCTCGACCTTGATGACGCCGTCGCCCTGGCATGCCTCGCAGCGGCCGCCCTTGACGTTGAACGAGAACCGGCCCGCGGAATAGCCGCGTTCCTTCGCGGTCGGCACCGTCGCGAACAAATCGCGGATCGGCGTGAACACGCCCGTGTACGTGGCCGGGTTCGAACGCGGCGTGCGGCCGATCGGCGCCTGGTCGACCGAGATCACCTTGTCGAAGTGCTCCAGGCCGTGGATGGCGTCGTGCGGCGCCGGCTCCGTCTGCGAACCGTACAGGTGGCGCGACAGTGCCGGGTACAGCGTGTCGTTCACGAGCGTCGACTTGCCGGAACCCGACACGCCCGTCACGCACGTGAGCAGGCCCACCGGCAGCTCCAGCGATACGTTTTTCAGGTTGTTGCCGGTCGCGCCCGTGATCACGAGCTGGCGGTCCGGATCGGCCTGCGTGCGCTTCTTCGGCACGTGGATCTTCTTCTTGCCCGACAGGTAGGCCGCCGTCAGCGACTCCTTGCTCTTCATGATGTCCTTGAGCGAGCCTTCGGCGATCACGGCGCCGCCGTGCACGCCCGCGCCCGGACCCATGTCGACGATGTAGTCCGCCGTGCGGATCGCATCCTCGTCGTGTTCCACCACCAGCACGCTGTTGCCGATGTCGCGCAGGTGCTTCAGCGTGGCGATCAGGCGGTCGTTGTCGCGCTGGTGCAGGCCGATCGACGGCTCGTCCAGCACGTACATCACGCCCGTCAGGCCCGAGCCGATCTGCGACGCGAGGCGGATGCGCTGCGCTTCGCCGCCCGACAGGGTGTCGGCGCTGCGGTCCAGCGACAGGTAATCCAGGCCGACGTCGTTCAGGAATTTCAGGCGCGCGACGATCTCCTTGATCACGCGTTCGGCGATGTCCTTCTTCGCGCCCGTCAGTTTCAGGTCGTCGAAGTAGGTCAGGCAGTCGCGCAGCGGCGTCTTCGCGACTTCGTAGATGGCGCGCTGCTGCTTGCCGGCGCCGATCTTGACGTAGCGCGCTTCCGTGCGCAGGCGCGCGCCGCCGCACGACGGGCATTCCTTCTCGTTGATGAACTTCGCCAGCTCTTCCTTCACGGCCATCGAATCCGTCTCGCGGTAGCGGCGCTGCAGGTTGTTCACGACGCCTTCGAACGTGTGCTCGCGGATCACCGTGCGGCCACGCTCGTTCACGTACGCGAACGGCACCGACGTCTTGCCGGAGCCGAACAGCACGACGTCCTGCGCGGACTTCGCCAGCTGCTCGAACGGCTTGTCGAGATCGAAGCCGTAGTGCGACGCGAGGCTCGTCAGCATCTGGTAATAGAACTGGTTGCGGCGGTCCCAGCCCTTCACGGCGCCGGACGCCAGCGACAGGTTCGGGAACGCGACGATGCGCTTCGGATCGAAGAACTCGATGTGGCCCAGGCCATCGCATTCCTGGCAGGCGCCCATCGGGTTATTGAAGGAGAACAGGCGCGGCTCCAGCTCCTGCAGCGAATAGCCGCAGACGTTGCACGCGAACTTGTTCGAGTAGATGTGCTCCTTCTCCGTGTCCATCTCGTACGCGACGGCGCGGCCATCCGCGATGCGCAGCGCGGTTTCGAAGCTCTCGGCCAGGCGCTGCTTGATCTCGGCATTCACCTTCACGCGGTCGATGACGACGTCGATCGTGTGCTTTTCCGTCTTCTTCAGCTTCGGCAGGTCGTCGACATCGTAGATCTTGGCCGCGTGCGTGCCGCTCTGGATGCGGAAGCGGACAAAACCCTGCGCCTGCATCCCCTCGAACAGGTCGCTGTGCTCGCCCTTGCGGTTCGCGACGACGGGCGCCAGGATCATCAGCTTGGTCCCTTCCGGCATGGCCAACACGGCATCGACCATCTGCGACACGGTCTGCGCGGCCAGCGGCTCTTCCGGGTGGTCCGGGCAATAGGGCGTGCCGACGCGTGCGTACAGCAGGCGCAGGTAGTCGTGGATCTCGGTGACGGTGCCGACGGTCGAGCGCGGGTTGTGCGACGTCGCCTTCTGCTCGATGGAGATCGCGGGCGACAGGCCCTCGATCATGTCGACGTCCGGCTTTTCCATCAGTTGCAGGAACTGGCGCGCATAGGCCGACAGCGATTCGACGTAGCGGCGCTGGCCTTCGGCATACAGCGTGTCGAAGGCGAGCGACGATTTACCGGAACCCGACAGGCCGGTGATGACGATCAGCTTGTTGCGCGGCAGGTCGAGGTTGATGTTCTTGAGATTGTGCGTGCGGGCGCCGCGGATACGGATTTCTTCCATTGTTGTTTGAAGGCTTTCGAATGGTTGCGGGGCCGGCGCACGGATGGCACAGGTGAGCGGGCCGAACGGGAAAGCGCACTAGTTTACCTGTTTTTATTTACAGTGGTATGCCAGAGCTCGAAAAAGACTGCGAGGCTTGGCAACATGATATGACGACCTGTCAAGACCTGCCGTTTCGGTACAACACGTGCGTTCCGTATGTGGTCCGGAGAAGGGGCAATTCAATGGCAGACTCACCAGGAAACCGAAAAATTTTTCGTTGGCTGTATTGATGCGTATCTCTTCCAATTCGGGCACTTTGCCCCCATCTTCGAGGTCTGATCAGGTGCTGCCAACCCGGTGCCCGGTCAGTACGGAATCAGTTGCTTTCTGATGCAACTGACCAGCATAATAGCGGGCCGTATCAACAAGTTTCCCTAACGCTTAGACAGCACGCAGAGTCAGGGACTATCCAAAGGAGCTTTACAAAATGGCATCAGTTAACAAGGTCATCATCGTCGGCAACCTCGGCCGCGATCCGGAAATCCGCTACATGCCGAGCGGCGACGCCATCGCCAACATCGCCGTGGCCACGTCCTACAAATCGAAGGACCGCAACACGGGCGAGCAGAAAGAGCTGACCGAGTGGCACCGCATCTCGTTCTTCGGCCGCCTTGCCGAAATCGTCGGCCAGTACCTCAAGAAGGGTTCGTCGGTCTACGTGGAAGGCCGCCTGCAGACCCGCAAGTACACCGACAAGGACGGCATCGAGCGCTACGCCACCGACATCATCGCCGAAAACATGCAGATGCTGGGCGGCCGCCAGGGCATGGGCGGCGGCGACAGCTACGGCGGTGGCGACGACATGGGCGGCTACGACGCCCCGCCGAGCCGCCCGGCCCCGCGCCAGGCCTCGCCGGCCCCGGCCGCACGTCCGCAGCCGAAACCGGCACCGAACTTCTCGGACATGGATGACGATATTCCGTTCTAAACCGGAATCCGTTTTCCACTGATGACAGCCCGCTCTTCGCAAGAACAGCGGGCTTTTTCTATGACAGGAGACCGCGATGGTGATCGAATATGTCCGCTACAAGATACCGGTTGACCTGGCCGACCAGTTCATTGCCGCCTATGCGACGGCGGGCGAGGCGCTGCGCAAGTCCAGCCATTGCCTGGGCTTCGAGCTGAGCCGGTGCACGGAAGAGCCGACGTCGTTCATTTTGCGGATCGAGTGGGATTCGGTCGACGGGCATATGAACGGTTTTCGCAAGAGTCCCGAGTTTCGCGAATTCTTTGCGAGTGTCAGGCCGTTCGTGGGCAATCTCGAGGAGATGCGGCATTACGAACGGACGGAAGTGCAAGGTTAGCTTCGAAGGCCCAGTTCGAACTGGTTCAGGAACTTGTCCGCGATACCGGATTCGATGCCGGTGGAGCGGGTCATGTGGACGAGAAGACGGTCGCGTTTGCGCGGATCGGCCAGGATGGCGAGCAGGGCATGCAATGAGTCGTCGTGCAGGATGACACGCGTGTCATGGCCGAGCAGGATGGCGCCAGCCAAGGGGAGGTCGAATCCGGTGGCTTCGAGCAAGTCGAATGCCTCCTCATACATGCGGTCACCATTGCCTGCTTCGTGGTAGTGCTGGAGCAGGAAAAGGAGGTCCTGGGCGTCCTTGTTATCTCGCAGACCCCGGTCATCCCATGCCAGCAGCTTGAGCGCGGCAAGCGCTGGAATTGACACGACCCGGATGACAAGGCCGTTACCCGCTTCCACGTCCAGTGCCGATGCCAAGGCTTCGGCGTAGCCCATGACGCTCATGACGACGTTCATGTCGGGTGGCCAGGAAATGCGATGTGCTTCCTGTTCCACGCCCCCAAAAGGAATCAGGTCCAGTGGGAACGCGTTGCCGTGTTCCGCGGGCTTGTAATGCAATAGATGCACCTTGTCTGCGGCCGGTGTGAAGCTGCCTGTGGCCACGAGAGCAGCCTTCAGTGCGTTAAAACGTTCCCAGTGGTCGAGTGCGATGGCGAAGTCGACATCATGAGTCGCCCGCCGGGTGTCGAGGCCGAACACATGGGTCATCAGTATGTCGCGTGCGGTCGCGCCGACGAGAAGATAATCGCAGCCGAGCCCTCCCGTTACCGCCTGAACCGTGGACAGGATCTCGAGAAGGACAGGGTTGAAAGGTTTATCGGGTCGTATCGTGTACATGCTGGATGATCTCGGGCGCGAGCTGGCGTGCTACGGTAATGTTGCGTGAATCGTGGCTTGCCATCAGGTCCGCGTAGACAAGGTGTGGCGGTACCGTCGGAAACCACTTGGTGAAGTCGTCCGGGTTCCAGAACATCTCGACGACTTCGATACGGCCTTGGGGATCAGCACGCAAGCGGAAGTTTTTGACGATGTCCTTGAGCGCATGTGGGTCATCCATGTCGACATAG
>CBIHOK010000004.1:0-53390 GCA_966211575.1 uncultured Noviherbaspirillum sp. | reverse complement strand
CGGCCATCCGTGTAAATATCAACCCGCCTTGAACACGGAAATTCTGACAGCCCCAGGGCGAGTTCTTCGCTTCCCGCTTTACCGCGCAAACCCTCGGGTACCCCGCGGGGGCAGCGCCTCGCGCTCGCCTTTCTTTGCTTACTTTCTTTGGCGAGACAAAGAAAGTGAGCGGCTGCGGGGCCGCCCCCGGCAAGCATCCACGAAGCGCAACCCCCCAATCAAGCAAAACAACTCACCAGCTGGAAACCCCCTAACCACTCACCACCTCGATCAACAGGCAACCGACAACGAGATCGTCCACGACAAGACTCGATCCGATGGAGTATGAGAACAGGCACGCGAACATTCCCCCATGCCCCACCTCCTTCAATGCAGCACTTTCAAACCGATGATACCCGCGACAATCAACAAGATGCACAGCAGGCGCGCGACGGTAGCCGGCTCGCCCAGCAGCAGGATGCCGAGCAGCGCGGTCCCGATGGTGCCGATGCCGGTCCATACCGCATAGGCAGTGCCGAGCGGCAGCGTGCGCAGGGCCAGGCCAAGCAGGCCGAGGCTGGCTATCATCGACAGGGCGGTCAGCAATGAAGGGACGAGCCGGGTAAACCCGTTCGTGTATTTCAGGCCTACCGCCCAGCCCACTTCGAACAGGCCGGCAAGCGTCAGGATGGTCCAGGACATGATCAGGCTCCGGATGAGGCAGGCGCATTCCTGCCGGATGGAAACCGCAAAGTCTAACCCGGAGCGGCGAAGCGCGCCGGCGCAGGCCCGGGAAGATAAGACTTAAGCCCGATCAAAGCCCCCCTTCCAAAAATCAAGATTGCCAGTCTCGCGCGGCTGTCCCACACTGAATGCGATCAATTCGACAAGAGCCGCCATGACTTCCCCCCCGCTCGACCTTGCTCTCTTGCAGCAGTGGAAAGACAAGACCGAAACCCAGGATGACGTGATCCGCCGTGAAATGGCGGACGCGCTCGCGGCCGTGCTGGACCGCCCGGCACCGCCGGCCGGCACGCCGCTGCCGCCGCTGTGGCACTGGATCTATTTCTGGACCATCCGGCCGCAGGCGGAGCTCGGTCCCGACGGCCATCCGCGCCGCGGCGGCTTCCTGCCGCCGGTGCCGCTGCCGCGCCGCATGTGGGCCGGCGGCCGGCTGCGGTTCTCGGCGCCGCTGCCGGTCGGTGTCGCCGCTACCCGCCGCTCACGCATCCTCGATGTGTCGGCCAAGCAAGGCCGCAGCGGCAACCTCGCATTCGTTACCGTGCGCCACGAGATTTCCCACGACGGCACGCCGGCGCTGAGCGAGGAGCACGACATTGTCTACCGCGACCCGCCGCAGGCCGGGGCAGCACTGCCGCCGCCGAAGATGGCGCCCGAACGCGCCGCGTGGTCGCGCACCGTCACCCCCGACCCGGTCTTGCTGTTCCGCTACTCGGCGCTCACCTTCAACGGCCACCGCATCCACTACGACCGCAGCTACGTGACCGAGGTCGAAGGCTATCCGGGCCTGATCGTGCACGGGCCACTGATCGCCACGCTGCTGCTCGATCTGCTGCAGCGCCAGTTGCCGGACGCCAGCGTGAAGTCGTTCTCGTTCCGGGCGATCGGACCATTGTTCGACATCGAACCGTTCGAGGTCTGCGGCGAGCCGGACGGAAACACGGTGCGGTTGTGGGCGAAGAATATGCGTGGCGAATTGGCGATGCAGGCGGAAGCGGTGCTTGCCTGATGAAGAAATTAAGCACAGCGAAACCCGGCAAAGACATATGCCTTTCCCCGTGTTCCCGCGGTGACAAACCGGTTTTAAAAACAGCAGGAGCAATCCCATGCAACGACAGCATGACGCCTACCAGGACATCCGCGACGCGGTACGCGCGCTGTGCGCCGAGTTTCCGGCCGACTATTTCCGCAAGATCGACGAGCAGCGCGGCTACCCCGAGGAATTCGTCGATGCGCTGACCAAGGCCGGCTGGCTGGCCGCATTGATTCCGCAGGAATACGGCGGCTCCGGCCTCGGCCTGACCGAGGCTTCGGTGATCATGGAAGAGATCAACCGCAGCGGCGGCAACTCCGGCGCCTGCCACGGCCAGATGTACAACATGGGCACGCTGCTGCGGCACGGCTCCGAGGCGCAGAAGCGGCAATATCTGCCGAAGATCGCGTCCGGCGAATTGCGGCTGCAATCGATGGCGGTGACCGAACCCACCACCGGCACCGATACCACGAAGATCAAGACCACCGCCGTGAAAAAGGGCGATCGTTACGTGGTCAACGGCCAGAAGGTATGGATCTCGCGCGTCCAGCATTCGGACCTGATGATCCTGCTGGCGCGCACCACGCCGCTGGCCGACGTGAAGAAGAAATCGGAAGGCATGTCGATCTTCCTGGTCGACCTGCGCGACGCGCTCGGGCACGGCTTGACGGTGCAGCCGATCCTGAACATGGTCAACCACGAAACCAACGAGTTGTTCTTCGACAACCTGGAGATTCCGGCGGAAAACCTGATCGGCGAGGAAGGCAAGGGTTTCAAGTACATCCTCGACGGCTTGAACGCCGAGCGCACGCTGATCGCCGCCGAGTGCATCGGCGACGGCTACTGGTTCATCGACAAGGTGACGAAGTACGCGAGCGAGCGCGTGGTGTTCGGCCGCCCGATCGGGCAGAACCAGGGCGTGCAGTTCCCGATCGCGAAAGCCTACGTGAATCTGGAAGCGGCCAACCTGATGCGCTACAAGGCGTGCGAGCTGTTCGACGCGAAGCAGCCGTGCGGAGCGGAGGCGAACATGGCGAAGATGCTGTCGGCCGACGCGTCGTGGGAAGCGGCCAATGCCTGCCTGCAGTTTCACGGCGGTTTCGGCTTCGCGCATGAGTACGACGTCGAGCGCAAGTTCCGCGAGACCCGGCTGTACCAGGTCGCGCCGATCTCGACCAACCTGATTCTTTCCTACGTGGCCGAGCACATCCTCGGGCTGCCGCGTTCATTCTGAGAAAAGCCATGATCCGACCACTCGACGGCATCACCGTCCTCACCCTCGAACATGCGATTGCCGCGCCGTTCTGCACGCGCCAGCTGGCCGACCTCGGCGCCCGCGTGATCAAGATCGAGCGCCCCGGCGTCGGCGATTTCGCACGCGCCTACGACGACCGCGTGCACGGCCAGGCTTCCCATTTCGTCTGGACCAATCGCTCCAAGGAAAGCCTCACCCTCGACGTCAAGCACGAGCAGGCCGGAGGCGTCCTGCACAAGCTGCTGGAACGCGCCGACGTGCTGGTGCAGAATCTCGCGCCCGGCGCCGCCGCCCGCCTCGGCCTGTCGTACGAAGCGCTGCGCGACCGCTATCCGCGCCTGATCGTCTGCGACATTTCCGGCTACGGCGGCGACGGCCCCTACCGCGACAAGAAAGCCTACGACCTGCTGATCCAGAGCGAATCCGGTTTCCTGTCGATCACCGGCAACGGCGACGAACCGGCCAAGGCGGGCTGCTCGATCGCCGACATCGCGGCCGGCATGTACGCGTACAGCAACATCCTGGCGGCGCTGATCCAGCGCGGCAAGACCGGCAAGGGCTGCAGCCTCGATGTCTCGATGCTGGAATGCATGGCGGAATGGATGAGCTATCCGCTGTACTACGCTTTCGACGGCGCCGCGCCGCCGCCGCGTGCCGGCGCCGCGCACGCGACCATCTACCCGTACGGTCCGTTTCCGGCCGGCGACGGCAAGGTGGTGATGCTGGGCCTGCAGAACGAGCGCGAATGGGTGCTGTTCTGCGAGATGGTGCTGCGGCAGCCGGCGCTCGCGACCGATGCCCGCTTCTCTTCGAATGCGCGGCGCAGCGCGGCCCGCGACGAACTGCGCCGCATCATCGTCGACGTGTTCGCCGCACTAACTGCCGCCCAAGTGATCGAAAGGCTGGATGCCGCGCAGATCGCGAATGCGCAGATGAACGACATGCATGACCTGTGGCAGCACGCGCAGCTGAAGGCGCGGCAGTGCTGGACCGAAGTCGGGTCGCCGGCCGGTGCGATTCCGGCGCTGTTCCCGCCCGGCGCGCCGAGCTGCTGGCAACCGAGGATGGACCCGATTCCCGCGCTCGGGCAGCACACCGCGCAGATCCTGCAGGAGCTGGGTTATGGAAAGGAAGAAATCGCCGCCTTGCGGGACAGCAAGGGGATATGAGGAATTGCGGGGAGCCGGATATTCCGCGCGCCGCCATGCTCCTTCCCCCTTCCAGGGGGAAGGTTGGGATGGGGGTTCGGAGTTTGAGATTCGTTAGTCCTTGTTCAAGCTCACGACCCCCATCCTAGCCTTCCCCCTGCCCGGGGGAAGGGACCTTACAAACATGTGCGAATGCTTTCCCCCATTTTACGAACGCAATAAAACAGCCGACAGAGAATCTCATGCCCACACCCAGCCAAACCCTTGCCACCTTCGCCGCCGAACTGCGCTTCGAAGACATCCCGGAACCGGTAGTCCGCCGCGCCGAAGACCTGCTGCTCGACTGGTTCGGCTCGGCGCTGGCCGGCAAATGCGGCCGTCCGGTCGAGACCATCGACCGCTTCGCACGCCAGATGGGGCCGGCGACCGGCAGCGCCGAAGTGCTGGTTTCGCGCCGCCGTACCACGCCGCTGTTCGCCGCGATGGTGAATGCCGCATCGTCGCATTTCGCCGAACAGGACGACGTGCACAACGGCTCGGTGTTCCATCCGGCTGCGGTGGTGTTCCCGCCCGCGCTCGCGGTGGCGCAAGACCTGCATCGTTCCGGGCGCGAGCTGCTGACCGCGGCAGTGGCCGGCTATGAAGTCGGCATCCGGGTCGGCGAATTCCTCGGCCGTTCGCATTACCGCGTGTTCCACACCACCGGTACCGCCGGCACGCTGGCCGCCGCGGCGGCCGCCGGGCACCTGCTGCGCCTGGATCCGCAGCAAATGCTCGATGCGTTCGGTTCGGCCGGCACCCAGTCGGCCGGCCTGTGGGAATTCCTGCGCGACGCCGCCGACTCCAAGCAGCTGCATACCGCGCATGCTGCCGCCGCCGGCCTCACGGCCGCCTATCTCGCGCACGACGGCTTCACCGGCGCCCGTGCAATCCTCGAAGGCAGGCAGGGCATGGCGGCCGGCATGTCGAGCGATGCCGATCCGGCGAAACTGACCGACCGCCTTGGCTCCCGCTGGGCGCTGGCGGAAACCTCGTTCAAGTTCCATGCGTCGTGCCGCCACACGCATCCGGCGGCCGACGCCTTGTTGCAGGTGATGCGCGAGCACCGGCTGCAGCCGGCGCAGATCGCTACCGTCACTGCGCACGTGCACCAGGGCGCGATAGACGTGCTGGGGCCGGTGGTCGATCCGCGCACCGTGCACCAGGCAAAGTTCTCGATGGGAACGGTGCTGGCGCTGGCGGCGTTGCACGGCTACGCCGGCATGAGCGAATTCGACCGCCACTTCCGCGACGAACAGGTGGCGGCCTTGCGCGACAAGGTGCGCATGCAGCTCGATCCGGAAGTGGACAGCGCCTACCCGCTGCGCTGGATCGGCAAGGTCACGGTCGTCACCACCGACGGCCGCCGGCTCGAAGGGCGGGTCGACGAACCGAAGGGCGATCCCGGCAACACGCTGTCGCGCGCGGAGCTGGAGCAGAAGGCGCTGCGGCTGGCCGAGTTCAGCGGCAGCGCAACGGCCGCGGAAATGCAGGCCTGTTTCGATCGCCTGTGGAATATCGCGTCGGCCGAAGCGGTGCCGGCGTTCTTTTCCTGAACGCAAGGAGACTTCGCGATGAATGCCGCCGTCGCCCGCAGTTACCTGTTCGTTCCGGGCAATCGCCCCGAGCGCTTCGACAAGGCCTGCGCGGCCGGCGCCGATGCCGTCATCGTCGACCTGGAAGATGCGGTGCCGGCGGACGGCAAGGAGGCGGCGCGGGCCGCGCTGGCGAAGTGGCTCGCGCCGGGCCATCCGGTTTTCATTCGCATCAACGGCGCCGGCACGCCCTGGTTCGAGGGCGACCTCGCGCTGTGCGGACAGCCGGGCGTGGCCGGCATCGTGCTGCCGAAGGCGGAGCGCGCGGAGGACATTGCGCGGCTGGAGCTGGCCGGCGCGAAAACGGTGCTGCCGCTGGTTGAAAGCGCGCTGGGCTTCGCCAATGCGCGCGTGCTGGCCGACGCCGGGCCGGTACAGCGCCTGCTGTTCGGCAGCATCGATTTCCGGCTCGACCTCGGCATAGAGGGTGAGGAGGGCGAGGATGCGGACGAGGGCGAGAATGCGCTGCTGATGTTCCGCTCGCAACTGGTGCTGGTGTCGCGGCTGGCCGGGCTGCAGCCGCCGGTCGATGGCGTCAGCACAGCGATCGACGATGCCGAAGCGTTGCGGCGCGCCGCCAGGCGCGCGCGCACGCTTGGCTTCGGCGGCAAGCTGTGCATCCATCCGACGCAGCTGGCGCCGGTGCAGGATGGCTTCCGGCCGTCGGCAGCCGACCTGGCGTGGGCCAACACGGTACTCGAAGCGCGCGCCCCCCGCGGCGGCGCGGCAGTGTCGGTCGACGGCCGCATGGTCGACCGGCCGGTAATGGAACGTGCGCAACGCATCGTCGACGATGCGCGCCAACAGGGCAACAGGTAGTCGTTGCAGTAATGGCCGGCCGCAGGGCGGCCCGGTCCGATTCAATTCAACTCAAAGAGTGGAGACATCGATGAAACACAAGCTATTGCATACGCTGTTCTTTGCCGCCGCCTTCGCGGCCGGCAGCGCCTTCGCGCAGGCCCCGATCGTGATCAAGTTCAGTCACGTGGTCGCCGAAAACACGCCGAAGGGCAAGGCGGCGCAGCGTTTCAAGGAACTGGCGGAGAAGGCGACCAACGGCCGCGTGAAGGTTGAAGTGTATCCGAGCAGCACGCTGTACAAGGACAAGGAGGAGATGGAAGCGCTGCAGCTGGGTTCGGTACAGATGCTGGCGCCGTCGCTGGCGAAGTTCGGCCCGTTGGGCGTGAAGCAGTTCGAACTGTTCGACCTGCCGTACATCTTCCCCGACCGCAAGGTGTTGTACAAGGTCACCGAAGGTCCGATCGGCAAGAGCCTGTTCAAGAAACTCGAAACCAAGGGCATCGAAGGCCTGGCCTACTGGGACAATGGCTTCAAGGACATGACCGCGAACAGGCCGCTGATCCATCCGACCGATATGAAGGGACTGAAGATTCGCATCCAGCCGTCGAAGGTGCTCGATGCGCAGATCCGCGCGCTCGGCGGAAATCCGCAGCCGATGGCATTCTCGGAGGTTTACCAGGCGCTGCAGACCGGCGTGGTGGATGGCGAGGAGAATACGCCGTCGAACATCTACACGATGAAGTTCCACGAGGTGCAGAGCAACATGAGCGTGACCCGGCACGGCTACATCGGTTACGCGGTGATCGTGAACAAGAAGTTCTGGGACGGCTTGCCGGCCGACATACGTACCAAGCTGGAAGGCGCGATGAAGGAAGCGACCAAGTACAACAACGAGATCGCCGAAAAGGAAAACGAGGACGCGCTGGAAGCCATCAAGAAATCCGGAAAGATCAAGGTGCATGAGTTGACCGACCAGGAGCGGCAGGAATGGCGCAATGCGCTGAAGCCGGTCTGGAAAAAGGTGGAAGACCGCGTCGGCAAGGATCTGATCGACGCAGTCGACAAGGAAGCGAACGCGCTCGGCTACAAGTAGGCAAGCGTATTCCCCCGTTAGACTGGCGGCGCGGGAGCGCGCCGCTCGGCTCTTCAGCCCCTCAGCCCTTGATGAACAGCTTCCTGAACACGCTGGCGGCGTACCGCCCCTTCATCAGGTAGATCTCCGCGGTGGGATGCAGGCCGTCCGGACAGATCGTGTACGGGCTTCGCCCGTCGAGGTAGGCGCTCAGGTAGCGATACTGGTCGATGACCGGAATCGCGTCCTGCGCCGCCACTGCCCGCATCGCCTCCACGTAGACGTCGAGGCCGTCGCGGCCGCTGTCGCGGGTCGGATTCGGCGTTTCGAAGATCACCTGCTTGCCGTACTGCGCGGCGGTGTCCGCGAGCCCGCGCAGGCAAGTGCGATAGCGTTCGATACCGTACTTCCATTCGTCGTTGATCGCGAAATCGATCACCACGAATTCCGCATCCGACTTCGCCATTTGCGCCGCCCATGCCGGATGCCTGCCGTCCTTTCCCTCCAGCAGCTGGCATGCGGTCGTACCGCTGACCCCCTCGTTGCGTACCGTGTAGCCGCCGTTCGCCGGCAAGGCTTCGGCGAATGCCGCCGGCGCAGGCTTTGCCACCTGCCGGCCGGTATGCGGGTCGTACCCCCATATCGTCGAATCGCCGTAATACTCGATCACATGCCGGCCTTGTGCGGTGGCCGCGCAGCAGGCGGCACCCAGCAGAACGGCGGCCGCCGCAATCCGTGATCGCGCGCGCCAGTCGATCATCGCGTATCAGCTCCGGCGGGTGATGGTATCGGCGTCGCCGAACAGGGGCACGACCGAGAGCCGGTTGAATGCCAGCCGCCACGGATGCTCGACATACCGGTAAGTCCAGCCGGACACCACGAGCAGGACGGCGACGAAGGCCAGCAGCACGGCCGCCGCGGCCCAAGGGCTATGCACGCGCTGCGACAGGTTCTGGAATATCAGCAGCAGCGGCATGTGCATCAGGTAGATCGAATACGAACGCTGGCCCAGCACCTGGAGCGGCTTCGTCTTCAGCACCGCCGCCAGCGGGCCCTCGTCCTTGTGCAGCGCCAGCACCAGCAGCGAATAGGCGGCCGGGAAAGCAAAAGCGACCGCCGGGCTACGGTCCACCGTTGCAAACAGCAACGCCAGCAGGGCCAGCGCCGCGAGCTGCAGGATGCCGGCATGCAGCCGCGCGTGCCGGCTGAACAGATAGGTCAACGCGCCCAGGAAGAACGAATAGATGCAGCGCACGAAGCCGTAGTCGTAAGTCTGTCCCAGGCAACCGCCTTCGGTCAGGCAATGGTGGACATTGATCGAGGTCCAGGCGCTGAGCAGCAGGCCGATGCCGACCAGCACGGCGAACGCCAGCGCCGGCACGCGGCGCGGCACCAGCAGGCAGATCGCGGCGAACAGGAAGTAGGTGTAGAACTCGGTGCTGATGCTCCACCCCGGCGTGTTCAGGATCAGGTGGTCGAACAGGCCCAGCGAATGGGTGAAGGTCAGGATGGACAGCATTTCCTTCGCGCTCGGCACCAGGTAGGCGAGCTCGCCCGGATTGTTGAGAACGGCGCCGAAGCCGGCCGCCAGCGCCGCCTGCTTGGCGGCGACGATCAGGTCGAACAACAGCACGAACGCCGCGGTGGAAAACAGCATCAGGGGGAGCAGGCGACCGACGCGCCGGATGATGAATTGCCGGAAGTCCGCCATGGTCGACATGCGGGACGAGTAGGCCGTGCAGATGACGAAACCGCTCAGCACGAAGAACAGGTCGACGAACAGGTAGCCCTCGCGGATCACAGGGAAATAGGCAGCGCCGATCTTCAGATGATACAGGGCAACGATCAACGCGGCGACTCCGCGGCTGCCTTCGAGCGACTTTATCATGTGGAGCCCCTTGTGCTGCGATGCCTTCGATGCTTCGCTCGGGGCACAGGCGCTTCCTGGCCGCGTTTTTCCCGGCCGCGCCTAGGGCTGATGCCGATCTCCCTGGCGGCATGTGCTGCTTTGTGTCAGCGTGTGCCGCGAGCGGGCTTGAAGGACCGCCTGTTCGATGAATAGGTGACAGGCAGTATGCACGGGGCGTGCACGGCCGACATTGAGGATTGTCAGCAAGCTGCCATCAGGCAGCACCGAGGCAGCACTAAGCGCACGGCCGGGCGGCGGGGCGCCGCCGCCCGCAACCGGATTGCTTACTGGATCACGGTGGGAAACATCTGCGCCGCGTACTGTCCCTTCATGATGTAGACGGCCTGGGTCGGATGCAGGCCGTCCGGGCAGATGGTGTAAGGGCTGGCGCCGTTCAGGTAGTTGGTCAGATACTGGTACTGGTCGATCACCTTCACGCCTTCCTGCGAGGCCACCTCCTTCATCGCGGCGACCATGGTGTCGAGCCCGGTCGGACCGCTGTCCCTGGTCGGGTTCGGCGTTTCGAAGATCATCTGCTTGCCGTACTGCTTCGCGGTTTGCGCGAGCGTATGCAGGCACGACTTGTAGGTGTTCATGTCGTATGCCCATTCGTCGTTGATCGCGAAGTTGGCCAGCACGTAGGTCGCCTTCGAATTCGCCATCTGCGTCGACCACGCCGGATGCTTGCCGTCGGTGCCGTTGACCAGCTGGCATGCGGTGGTGCCGCTCACGCCCTCGTTGCGCACGTCGTATTGCGGCAAGGCCTGCGCGAAGGCCAGCGGAGCCGGCGTCTGCACCTGGCCGCCGACGCCCGAGTTATAGCCCCAGACGGTGGAGTCGCCGTAATACTCGATGATCTGGGGCGTGCCGCTGCTCGACGAAGTGCTGGAAGTCGTGGTCGAAGAGCTGGATGTGGTCGTCGCCGGCGCGGTAGTGGCGGCGGTGGCGTTGTCCGGCGTGCTGAGCGATGGCGTGCTGCTTGAGGATCCGCCGGTGGAAGCGGTGCCGACGGCGGCAGTCTGGGTGGTGTCGGTGGCGCCGGCGCTCGTTGCAGTGCCGGCCGAACCGCCGCCGCAGGCGGACAGCGCCAGGCTCGTCAGAAAAAACAGGGAATAAGTGTAGTGCTTCACGCAAGCTCCAGAAGAAAGCCGGAACCCAGCGAAAAGCACTGTGGTGTCCGATCGTTAATAGTTACGCGGGATGTTCGTTGCGCTCTTGTCGGGCGCATGCGTCACTGAGTTTTCCCGGAAGGAAAAGTTCCTCGGGAAAAGATTGAAGCGGAGAAAACAAGGGGAGCGTTATGTTTTTCGAATTGCCGACGTTTCCCTTATCCTTTCATTCAAGACATTCGACGTTGCTGGATTGAAATTTTTATGCTTCAATGAAAAGCCCGCCGCTTGCCATCGGCAGCCGGCAAGCTGTCTTGGCATTTGACTTCCCCGGCCCCTTTTTCCTGTTCCGAGAATCGCATGGATAGCTTGTCATCCTTTCAGAACAAACCCCGTGGCCACATCGTCACATCCAGCGTGCTTTGTTGCGTGATCAGCATGCTTTTCGCGTCGCCGGCATATGCGACGCCCTCGGTCATCAGCAACCTGGCCAGCCTGTCGATCGAAGAACTGGCGAATATCCAGATCACCTCGGTATCGAAGAAGAGCGAGAGGCTGGCGGACGCCCCCGCATCGGTTTACGTCATCACCGCCGACGACATCCGCCGCTCCGGTGCCACCACCCTGCCGGAAGCATTGCGGCTGGCACCCAACCTGCAGGTCGCGCAAACCAGCGGCACCGGCTACGCTATTACCGCGCGCGGCTTCAATGGCAGCAACAATAGTGCGCCGAACAAATTGCTGGTGCTGATCGACGGCCGCTCGGTTTACACGCCGTTGTTCTCCGGCGTGTTCTGGGACGTGCAGGGTGTCATGCTCGAAGACGTCGAGCGGATCGAGGTGATCAGCGGGCCGGGCGGCACTTTATGGGGGAGCAACGCGGTCAATGGTGTCATCAATATCATTACCCGTTCGTCCGGCGATACACAGGGCGATCTTGCGGTAGTGGAAGGCGGAAACAAGGGCGGCGACGCCGCGTTCCGCCATGGCGGCAAGTTCGGTGACGACGGAAGTTATCGGGTATACGGACAGTACTTCGACCGCGGCCACACGGAAAAGGAAAATGGCGATGCGGTCAACGATGCATGGCACCGCAGCCAGGTCGGATTCAGGGCCGACTGGAAACATCGCGGCGACCAGTTCATGCTGCAAGGCAATGCGTACAAGGGCCGCGAAGAACAGCCCGATCCGGGCGCGATCTCCATCTCGGGCACCAATCTGCAGCTCGGCATGGTCGATACGTCGGGTGTCAACCTGACCACGAACTGGCGTCACTTCCTGGATGACGGCTCGAATGTGAGTGTGCAGGCCTATTACGACAGGACCGAGCGCAAGGTTCCGCCGACGTTCACCGAGAACCTGGATATCGTCGACTTCGAACTGCTGCACACGCTGCGGCCGCTCGGCATGCATGCGGTCAGCTGGGGCGGGGATTATCGCTACAGCATGGATCGGGTGGACAATACCAGCCCCGTGTTTGCATTCCTGCCGGCGGATGTCGACCAGAAATGGATAAGCCTGTTTGCCCAGGATGAAATGGCGCTGCGCAAGGATCTGCACCTCACCGTCGGCGCGCGGATCGAGCACAACGACTACACCGGCAATGAATGGCTGCCGAACGTCAGGCTGGCCTGGAAACCGGCGGAAAACCACCTGCTGTGGGCGGCCGCCTCGCGTACCGTGCGCGCGCCGTCGCGGCTTGACCGGGACGCATATGCACCGGCGACGCCGCCGTTCCTGCTGAATGGCGGCCAGGAAGTGCGTTCGGAAGTGGCAAAAGTGTTTGAGGTCGGCTACCGTGGACAGCCGTCGCGCAGGATTTCCTATTCGGTCACCGTCTTCCATACCATTTACGACGATCTGCGCACGCAAGAAATCGATCCGACCGTAACCTTCATCACCTTTGCCAACAAAATGGAAGGCACCACCACCGGCGTCGAAACCTGGGGCACGTTCCAGGCAACGCCGCGCTGGCGCCTGAGTGCCGGATTCACTGCACTGCGCGAACGTCTGACGCTCAAACCGGACAGCAACGATTTCGCCGCGCCGAACGCGGCCGGCAACGATCCCTCCATCACCTGGCAGTTGCGTTCATCGTCGAATATCGCACCGGGCCGCGAGTTCGATCTCATCCTGCGGCATAGCGCGGAGCTGGAAAAGGGCAGCGTACCGGCCTACACGGCGGTCGATGCCCGCTATGGCTGGAAGCTGCGGCGCGACCTCGAATTGTCGGTCACCGGACAGAACCTGTTCGGCAGCCATGCCGAGTACGGCACGGTGGCGAACCGCAGCGACCTGTCGCGCGGCGTGTTCGTGAAACTGCTGTGGAGGCATTGAACCTGCCCTTGCCCGACCGACGGCGTTCCTGGGCCGGGAAGCGGGTATTCCCGTCTTGCCTGCCGCTTCCTGCGATGGCCGTCACCGAATCGGGCGGCGCGCTCGCCCCCGGCAGCATCATCAATTTCGTCATTGTCAACGACACGGTCCGTTTCGAAATGGCGCCCGGCACTGCGGGCATGGGCAAACTCGGCATCAGTGCGCGACTGCTCGCCACCGCATACCGGGTCGCGCCGGGGGCATCATGAAGACCGGCATGCTGCATACGGTTCGGCAGAAACTGCTCGCCGTCGTGCTCCTCACGGTGCTCGTGGCACTGGTCGTCGCGCTCGGAGCGGCCATCGTCTATAACCTGCGCACCTATCGGCAGACGGTAATCGCCGAAATGGAAACGCAGGCCGAGCTGCTCGGCCACATGACTGCACCGGCGCTCTCGTTCGACGACAAGCACCTCGCCATGCAAAACCTCGGTCTGCTGCGCCTGCAATCCACCGTTCGCGTCGGCGCGATTTACGACGCGAAAGGGAAACTCTTCGCAGCCTATGTCGCCCAGGGCGAGACCCCTCCGGCCCGGACGCTCCCGGAAGCGGACGACACGCGCATCGTAGGCAAGCGCCTTCTCCTTTTCGAACCTATTGCCAACGACGGCGAAATCCTTGGCACGGTGTATCTGCAGGTCGATTACAAAATTTTCGACACTGCCCTGGATTATCTCGGCATTGCCGTCGTCGTGACCCTGATTGCGATGCTGGTCGCATTCCTGCTGTCGATGCGGCTGCAGAAATTCGTCATCGGACCCATCCTGGCGATCGCGAACATCACGCACGATGTGGTCAGCCGGGGCGACTATTCGCGCCGCGCGGACAAGACCAGCGACGATGAAATCGGCATGCTGGTCGATTCCTTCAACGGCATGCTGGCCGAAATCGAGCGGCGCACCCGCGCGCTCGAAAAATCGAACCGCGAGATTGCGCGCGAAGCCGGCGAGCGGGCGCGTGCCCAGCAGGAGGTCATGCAGCTCAACGACGAACTGGAGAGCAGGGTGCGCGAGCACACCGCGCAGCTCGAAATGCTGAACGAAGAACTGGTCGCGGCAAAGGCTGTCGCGGAAAGCGCCAGCCAGGCGAAGTCCGCTTTCCTGTCAAGCATGAGCCACGAACTGCGCACGCCGCTGAACGCCATTCTCGGTTTTGCCCAGCTGCTCGTCTCCGATACTTTTCGTTCCACGGCGGAGCAGCGCAAGGAATTTTCCGAGCATATCCTGAAAGCCGGCCGCCACCTGCAGCTCCTGATCAATGAAATCCTGGATCTCGCCAAGGTCGAGTCGGGCGCCCTGGCGCTGTCGCTGGAGCCGGTCGGGCTGGCGGACGTCCTGCAGGAGTGCCGTGAAATGATCGGGCCGCTGGCCAGCTCGCGCGACCTCCGCACCGTGTTCCCGCAGGCCGAGAGCCTGTACCTGCTGGCGGACCGGACCCGACTCAAGCAGATTCTTCTCAACCTGCTGTCGAACGCGGTCAAGTACAACCGTCCGGGCGGCAGCATCGTCGTCGATTGCAATATCGTCGCCCCGGAGCGCGCGCGTATCACCGTGCAGGATACCGGGGCCGGCCTGCGTCCCGAACAGCTGGAACAACTGTTTCAGCCGTTCAACCGGCTTGGGCAGGAAAACGGCACCGAGGATGGCACCGGCATCGGCCTGGTGGTCACCAAGCGGCTGGTGGAGCTCATGGGAGGCCGGATCGGCGCCGCCAGCATTCCGGATAGCGGCAGTACATTCTGGATCGAACTGAAGCTGTCGGAAGCGGCCGCGTGCGACACGTCGCAGGTGCACCGGCCCATCCGCCCGGCACCGGCGGGCGAGAATGAAACGTCGCGGCAGCGCACGCTGCTGTACGTGGAAGACAACCCGATCAATCTCAGGCTGGTCCAATCCCTCGTCGCCTGCCGCGGCGACCTGCGCCTGCTGACGGCGTCCGACGCCAACCTGGGAATCGATCTCGCGCGCAGCCATCAACCGGACGTGATCCTGATGGACATCAACTTGCCGGGCATGAGCGGCAACGACGCCATGATCAAGCTGCGTAACGACCCGGCGACCGCACACATCCCGGTGATCGCGCTGACGGCCAATGCCATGCCGCGCGAGGTGGAACGCGGGCTGGCGCTGGGATTCTTTCGCTATCTCACCAAGCCGATCAACCTTGACGAATTTTTCGAGACGCTGGAAAGCGCGCTTGCCCTTGCCGGGCAACGCGACCGCAACAACACTTGAGAGCATGAGATGACTATTTCAACCGACATTTTGAATGCGCGCATACTGATCGTCGACGACGCGATCGCGAACGTGAAGCTGCTCGAATACATGCTTTGGGGTGCCGGATACACTTCGGTATCGTCCACCACCGATTCGCGCCAGGTGCTTGACCTGCACAAGGCCAATCGCTACGACATCATCCTGCTGGACCTGAACATGCCGCACGTGAACGGATTCCAGGTGATGGAGCAGCTGGCCGCGATCGAAACGGAAGGCTATCTGCCGGTTCTCGTGATTACCGCCGAGCCCGCCCACAAGCTGCGGGCGCTGCAGGCCGGCGCGAAGGACTTCCTCAGCAAACCGATCGATCAGACCGAGGTGCTGACGCGGGTTTCCAACATGCTCGAAATCCGCCTGCTGCACAAGGATTTGCGCAGGCGCAACGAGAGCCTGACCTTGCAGGTCAACGAGCAGTCGGCGGAGCTGCGCTCGGCGGCGGAAAAGGTCGAATATCTCAGCAATTTCGATAGCGTCACCGGCTTGCCGAATCGGATCCTGCTGCGCGACCGCATCAGGCGAACAAAGGAAAGAATCGCGCACAGCCGCCGCGTCATGGGCTTGCTCGCGGTAGACCTGGCGCGGCTGCCGCTGGTGCGAAGCAGCTTCGGCGTCAACGCCGCGGACGGCGTGCTCACGGAGGTGGCGCGCAGGATCGAAGCATGGATCGGCCCGGAAGACACCGTTGCGCGCTTCGGCGACGACAGCCTCGCGGTCGTCGCCGTCAGGTCCACGGCCGAAGAGCTGGCGGCCGCAGCGCATCAGATCATCGCCCTGCTGGACAATCCGTTTCGCTTCGATGAACAGGAGTTGCATGTCGAAGCCTGCATCGGTATCGCGACTTTCCCGAACGACGGGGACGATTTTGACTTGCTGGCGCAAGCCGCCGAGGCATCGGTGCGTACCGCGCGCGAGAGCAAGAGCGTGCGCTGCCTGTTTTATACGCCGCAACTGAACCAGCATGCCAGCGAGCGCCTGAAGCTCGAAAATGCATTGCGCAGGGCGCTTGAACGCAATGAACTGTTGCTGCATTACCAGCCGCAGCTGGATATTGCCAGCGGCGCGATCATCGGCCTCGAAGCATTGATCCGCTGGCAGCATCCGGAACTCGGCCTGGTGCCGCCGACACGCTTCATCCCGCTCGCCGAGGAAACCGGATTGATCCTGCCGATAGGGGAATGGGTGCTGCGCCAGGCCTGCCGCCAGAACAAGATATGGCAGGATGCCGGATTGCCCGAGGTGCCGGTCGCCGTCAACCTGTCGGCCAAGCAGTTTTCCGAAAACATCGCAAGGCTCGTCGAAACCGTCCTCGCGGAAACCGGGCTGGAAGCGAAGTACCTTGAAATCGAACTGACCGAAAGCATTTCGATGGAAAATCCCGAGACGACGATCGGGATCCTGCGCGAATTGAAGGACATGGGCGTGTGCCTGTCGATCGACGATTTCGGCACCGGCTATTCGAACCTGAATTACCTCAAACGCTTTCCGCTGGATAAATTGAAACTGGATCAGTCTTTCGTCCGCGAGATCACTTTCGATCCGGGCGACCTGGCGATTTCGCGGGCCATCATCGCACTGGCGCAGAACCTGCGCCTCAAGGTGATCGCCGAAGGCGTCGAAACCGAAGGCCAGCTGGCGCTGCTTGCGCGGAACGGCTGCGACGAGATGCAAGGCTACCTGTTCAGCAAGCCGGTGCCTGCCGAGGAATGCGCAAATATCTTCCGGGAGCAGCGATCGCTTTCGCTGGAAAAGATCATCCATCGGCCGCATACGCGAACGCTGCTGCTGGTCGACAGCGAAAAAACGTCGGACGCGCTCCGGCAAGCCCTCGGGGCTGCGCCGTACACCATGCTGTGCGCGCGCGACATAACCGAGGCATTTGAAATGCTGGCTACGCACGAGGTCGGGGTGGTTCTATGCGGGCAGGACATGCCTGATTTGAGCGGGACCGAGTTTCTATCCCGCGTCAAGCACATGTATCCATCCATCGCCGGGGTGATCTCGGGGCACGATGCCGATATGCGGGCGGTGACCGAAGCGGTGGACAACGGAACGGTGTTCGAAGCCCTGCCGGCTTCCTGGAATGCCGATGGGCTTTTCAAGTTGCTTGAGGATGCTTTTTCCGGTTTCGAATCGAACTCGGCCACGTCCTCAGCGCTCGGGATACGCCATTAACTGACGCGCCCGCAGACCGCATCCACCAGTTCGCGCGCATATTGCGGCAGCGATTCCAGCTGCTGCACCACCACGCTGCGCTCGCGTACCGCCCACGGTTCGTCCAGCTCCACCAGTGCCAGCTTCATCGAATGGCTGTGGCGCTGTGCCGCCGATTGCGGCAGCACGCCGATGCCGACCCCGGCTTCGATCATGCGGCACATCGCCTCGAAGCTGCCGACCTGGATGCGCAGCGTCAGTTGCCTGCCGTGCTCGCCGACGATGCGGTTCAGGAAGTATTGCAGGGTGCTGCCTTCGCGCAAGCCGATGTGCTCGTAGTCCAGCGTGTCGAGAAAACGCACGCTGCCGGCTTGCGCCAACGGATGGTCGGGCATGGTGGCGAGCAGCAGGCGGTCGGTGGAGAAATTCAGCACCTCCAGTCCCTGTGCCGGCACCGGGCCGGCGACGATGCCGATGTCGGCAGTGCCGTCCTGGACGCCGCGCACGATGTCGTGGTTCAGCCGTTCTTCGAGCGCGACATTGACTTGCGGATGGCCGGCCAGGTAGGCGGCCAGCACTTCGGGCATGAATTCGGTGACGGCGGTGGTATTGGCGAAGATGCGGATGTGGCCCTTGATGCCGGTGTTGTACTGCTGCATGTCGCTTTTCAGGCGCTCGACCTGCTGCATGAACTGCTGCGCATGCGCAAGCAGCGTCTCGCCGGCCGGCGACAGCTGCACGCCCTTGTTCTCGCGATACAGCAGGCGCACGCCGAAGCGCGCTTCGAGTTCCTTGACGCGGCTGCTGGCGGCAGCCAGCGACATGTGCATGCGTTCGGCCGCGCGCGTCAGACTCTTGAGCTCTGCGATGCGGATGAACAGGCGCAGGTCGGTCAGGTCGAACAGCATCGGGCTACTCCCTTGCGCCTCAGCGCATCATGTGGCGCCGCATCGCATAGCTGGCTGCATCCACCGCGGCCACCAGCAGCAGCATCGCGATGATCACGCTGGCGGCCCGGTGCATCTGGAACAGCGACAGGTGGTATTTCAGCATCTGCCCGAGGCCGCCGGCGCCGACCACGCCGAGGATCGCCGCGGCGCGGATATTGTTTTCCCAGCGGTACAGCGTATACGACAGCATCTGCGGCAACGCCTGCGGCAGCGCCGCGTAGAAGAACGCGGCCAGCGCCGGCGCGCCATTGATGCGCAGCGACTGTTCGGGCAGCGGCGGCAGGTTTTCCAGAGTGTCGCCGAACAGCCGTCCCAGCACGCCGGAGGTGTGGGCCGCCAGCGCCAGCGTGCCGGCAAACGGCCCCAGGCCGGCGGCAATCAGCAGCAGCGCCGCCCACGCCAGTTCCGGCACCGAGCGCAATGCATTCAACAGCAGCCGGGTGGCGCCGCGCGCCGTCGCGCCGAAGCGGCCGCTCGCCGGTAGCGCCAGCGCCAGGCCTGCGACCACCGCGATCGCGGTGCCCAGCGTCGACATCGACAGGGTTTCCACGCTGCCGACCAGGAGTTTGTGCAGGTAGCCGGTATTCGTTTCCGGCGGCAGGAAGCCGCGCACGAATTCCAGCATCGATTGCGCGGCATCGCTGCTGAACAGCATGCCCCACTCGAGCGGCAGCGTGGCGAAACTGGCGACCGCCAGCGCTACCAGCGCCAGCGTCAGCAGCAGTATCGTGCGGTCGGCGCGCGGCGCCGGGGGCAAGGATGTCGGCTTCATGTGAGCCTCATGCGCTTCATGCCAGCCTCGCACGCAACAGCTTGCTGATGCCGTCCGCGCATCCGACCAGCAGCACGAACACGATCAGCATCGTCGCTACTTCGCCGCCGGCCAGCATGCGCAACGATTCGTCCATGCGCTGCCCGAGGCCGCCGGCGCCGACGAAGCCCATCACCACCGAGCCGCGAATCGCGCATTCCCAGCGATACACCGAATACGACACCAGCTCCGGCGCCGCGTCCGGCAGCGCGCCGTACAGCAGCGCGGCCAGCCGGCCGCTGCCGTTGCGCAGCAGCGCATCGGTGGCGTGCGGATCGGTCGATTCCAGGATTTCCGCATACACCTTGCCCAGCATGCCCCCATAGGTGAGCGCGATGGCCAGCACGCCGGCGGTGGGACCGAGGCCGACGATGCGCACGAACAGCAATGCCCATACCAGTTCCGGCACGCTGCGCAGCAGGATCAGCAGCCAGCGCGCGAGACTGCGCAGCAGGCGGCCGAGCGGCCGGATGCGGCCGCTGCCCACGCGCGACACCGACAGGCGCTCGGTCGCCACCAGCGTCAGCGGGATCGCCAGCAGCAGCGCCAGCACGATGCCGGCGCTGGCGATCGCCACCGTCTGCCAGGTGGCGATCGCGGTCAATTGCAGGAAGTCGGCGCCGTGCGCGGGCGGAAAAAAGCTCGCGAGGAAGCGGCCGGTCGCGCCCAGGCTTTGGGCGTCGAACAGGATCCAGGGCTTGAATTCGCTCCACACCAGCGTCGGCCACAACAGCGCCAGCGCCAGCACCAGCAGCGCGATGCGGCGATGCCAGGCGGGATCGGGGGGCAGTGGACGGGAGGAGAGGGCGGACATCAGAAGCAGCGCGGACCGTTTGCCAATTGCAGCGCGGGCGAGACCAGCGCGTCGTCCGGCTCTTCGGCGGAGGGGTCGGCATTGCCGATCTCCGCGTTCCGGTACAAAGCCGCGATCATCGCATCGGTCACCGCTTCGCGCGGCGCATCGAACAGCACGCGGCCGTCGCGCAGGCCGACGATGCGCGGGAAGCGGCGGCGCGCCAGCTCCACCTGGTGCAGGCTGCATACCAGCGTTGCGTTGCGTGCTTTCGCTTCCTGCTGCAACACCGCCAGCGTCTGCAGCGCCAGCGCCGGGTCGAGCGCCGACAGCGGTTCGTCGACCAGGAAGGCTTGCGCCTGCGACACCAGCAGGCGCGCCAGGCTGCAGCGCTGGCGCTCGCCGCCGGAAAGGCGGTCCACCCTCAGGTACAGCTTGTCCTGCAGATCGAAGCGCGCCAGTGCGTCGAACGCGCCGCGCGGATCGACAGGCCGCAACAGCGACGCCAACGCGCGCCAGGTGCTCCACTGTGGCAGGCGTCCGGCCAGCACCGCGGTGACCACCCGCTGGCGCGGCGGCAGCGGTGGCGTCTGCGGCGCGAGGAACAGCCGGCTGCGCAAGGCGTGGCGCTGCGCATTGGACAAGCTCCAGGGATCGCTGCCGAATGCCTGGAAGGTGCCGGCACGCGGCCGATGCGCGCAGGCGAGCGCGTGCAGCAGCGTAGTCTTGCCGGCGCCGGAGGGGCCGATCAGCGCGACCTGATCGCCCTGCGCGATCGACAGTGTCACGCCGCTCAGCGCATCGCGCCCGGTGGCGCCGGCGACATGCGCGACCGACGCATCGTACAGCTTGAAGCTCATATTTACTTCAGCAGACCCGCGTTCTTGGCGGCCTGTTCGATCGACCGGTAGTTTTCGGCCTTGGTGGGGATGAAGCGCCGGGTGCGCTGCAGATCCAGGATTTCCTTGTCTTTCGGATTATGGATGTCGAGCGACAGGAAGGCGTCGGTCAGTTTCTTGCGCAGCGCCGGATCCATGTCGGTGCGCACGCTCCAGTTGTAATCGAAATAGCCGGGCGTGGTATAGAACACGCGCACCACCTTCGGATCCATCTTGCCCTCGGCCACCAGCTTGTCCCACACCGAGATGTTGAGCGCGCCGGCATCGACCTTGCCGCCGGCCACCGCGGCCGCGGTCGCGTCATGCGCGCCGGAGAATGCGATGCGCTTCATGTCGGTATCCGGATTCACCTTGGCCTGCAGCAGATAGTAGCGCGGCATCAGGTGGCCGGACGTGGACGACTCGGAACCGAAGCTGAACGTCTTGCCCTTCAGGTCCTGCAGCGAGTGGATAGTCTTGTCGGTGGTGATGAACACCGACTTGAATTTCTCGTCTTCCTCGCGCTGTACGATCGGCGTCACCTTGCCGTGGCTGCGCTCGTTGGCTTGCACGAAAGTGAAGCCGCCGAACCAGACCATATCCAGCTTGTGGTTGATCAAGCCTTCAACTGCCGCCGCATAGTCGGTGACCGGCGTGAACACTACCTTCATGCCGAGCTTTTGCCCAAGGTATTCGCCCAGCGGCTTGAACTTGCGCTGCAATTCGGTGGGCGCCTCGTCGGGGATCGCCGACACCCGCAACACCTGCTCGGCATAGCCGAGGCCGGCATACAGCAACGCGGAAAAGGCAAGCAGCAGGCGCAGCAGCGATTTGGCGGAAAAGGGCAGTGGAAGACGGAACAAATTGAACCTCGACGGAACGGTTGGGAAGGCCAGGCGGCGAGCCGCACGGGGAAGGCCGGGGCGCATGCCGGATGGCGAAACAGCGAATCCGTTATCATAGCAAAGCCGCAGTAAACAGTTGCAGCCTGTTGCCGCGGCCGCGTGCAACGCATTTCCCAACTTTACCGACAAGAGAGCGATGCCGATGAACCAGCCTTCCGCAGCGAACCTTTACTCGATCATGCACGGCTCCGCAAGCCGGGCAACGCAGGAACCGTCGCGCAACGAATTGTGCAACGAATTGCAGGCCGGCCTGCAGGCGCCGCAGCCGTTTGTTTCACCAAAGTATCTTTACGATTCGCTCGGCTCCAAGCTGTTCGAAGCGATCTGCGAACTGCCCGAGTACTATCCGACCCGCACCGAAGCCGCGATCTTCAGCGAGCAACGCGACGCAATCGCCGAGGTGGTGGGCCGCGGCGCCACGCTGATCGACCTCGGCGCCGGCAATTGCGCGAAGGCCGCCGGCCTGTTTTCCGCGTTGCAGCCGCGCCAGTACGTGCCGGTCGATATCTCGGCCGATTTCCTGAATGAAGCGGTGGCGCAGCTGCGCCACCGTTTCCCGCAGATCGAGATGATCGGCGTGGCGCAGGATTTTTCCCATGGCCTCGCATTGCCGGACAGCGTGCGGCGGCAGCGCCGGCTGTTCTTCTATCCCGGTTCGTCGATCGGCAATTTCACGCCTGAACAGGCGATTGCCTTCCTGCAGCGCCTGCGCGCGAGCTGCGAGCAGGACTGCGGCCTGCTGATCGGGGTCGACCTGGTCAAGGACAAGACATTGCTGGACGCCGCTTACGACGATGCGCTGGGCGTGACCGCTGCCTTCAACCTGAATCTGCTGCGCCACCTGAACCGCCTGATCGACGCCGATTTCAATCTGCGCGAATGGCGCCATCGCGGCTTTTTCAATCCGGAACTACAGCGCGTGGAAATGCACCTGGAAGCGCGCCGCGAATTGACCGTGCATTGGCGCGGCGGCCGGCGGCGTTTCGGCGAGGGCGAGCGCATCCATACCGAGAGCAGCTACAAGTACACGCAGGAAAGCTTTCACGCGCTGCTGGAACAGGCCGACTTCAGATTGGCGCAATCCTGGATGGACGAGCAGCGCTGGTTCATGGTCAGTTTTGCGCAGGCGCACTGATACGGACTGTCTTCCGGTGCGGCCCCGCTCACAGGTCTGCGGCGGTAAGCCTGTTGCTCCGGAGCCGCTTTACCCTATAATGCTTGCCATTAATGTAACTCTCAATGGCTGCAACTCCATCTCCCATGCAAACCTCGGCGCGTTATCTTGTCTTTCACGGTGCCATCGTCCTGCTCGTTGGCCTGCTATGCGGCGCACCCTATGGGCGCGCGATAAATCGGGCCGCACCCGCGCCTGTGGTGAACGCATGGCGACTCGCGCATGCCAGCCTGCCGATGGGCGCGCTACTCATGTTTTCCGTCGCGGCGATCTTGTCCACGCTCGATACGGTGCCAGCGATCAAGTGGTTCATTTCGCTTGCGCTGATCGTTTCCTCTTATGCATTTTGCTTTTCATTGCCGCTGGCGGCGGTAGTCGGGCATCGGGGTCTTTCGGCGCAGGGGCCCTTGTCTGCGAGGCTGGTCTACGCGGGCAACATGCTGGGCGCGTTTGCCTCTCTCGTGGGTGTGGTCGGATTGATCTACGCGGCGTTCGTGTCGCTGTAAATCGTATTCAATACCCGAGATCGGCCGCGCACTGCCGGATTTTCAATGCACTGTCGCGCAAGGCCTTGCGTTCATCTGTGCTCAACTCTGGCTGGATGCGCATCTGCATGCCGTCGCGGCCGATCACCGAGGGCAGTGAAAGCGCGACGTCCGTGACGCCGTCCAGGTCCGGCACCCGCGAGCAGGCGGTGAATACCGTGCGTTCGTCGTTCAGAATGCAGCGCGCGAGCCGTGCCAGCGCCGCGCCCACCCCGTAATACGTCGCTCCCTTGCCGTCGATGATGCGGTAGGCGGCGCGCCGCACCGCCTCGTCGATCTGCGCGATGTCGGCGGCGGTGAGTGGGGTTGCGCAAGCCTGCGCGAACTGTTGCAATGGAACACCGGCAATGCGCGCTCCCGACCATACCAGCACTTCCGAATCGCCGTGCTCGCCGAGCACGTACGCGTGCACCGAAGCGGGAGACACCCGGTAGCGCTCCGCCAGCAGCGCACGGAAGCGCGCACTGTCCAGCATCGTGCCGGAGCCGAGCACGCGATCCGGCGGCAGTCCGGAAAGGGAAGTCGCGATCTGCGTCATGATGTCGAGCGGATTGGTGGCGATCAGCAGGATCGGATCGCCGGCGTGGTGCATTACCTGTGGCACCGCTTCCGCGAACACCTTGGCATTGCGCGTCAATAACTGCATGCGCGATTCGCCCGGCAACTGGCCGACGCCGGCGGCGAAAATCACGAGCGCGCAGCCGGCGAGATCGGCATAATCGCCCGCCCGCACACGCACCGGTTGACCGAACGGCGTCGCGTGCAGGATGTCCATGCATTGCGCGTCGGCGAGCCCGGGATCGCGATCGACCAGCACCAGCTCGCTGCCGATGCCCTGCAACGCGAGCGTGTAGGCGGCGGTGCCGCCTACGTGTCCACAGCCAACAATGCCGATCTTCATCTGCGTCCGGCTTCCATTGCACATTCCCGGCGCGGGATGGCCGGGTATTGGAAGAAGACGTTCCGGAGCGTGTAAAGTTTCGCCGGACGGAAGCGGGGCAAAAGCCGGATTGCGGCGCCCGTTTCGAGTCGGCGCGGAGGCGCTAGGCGACCTCGACGCCCGCCGCTCCCTCGACCATCTCGCCGATCACCGCCGCGTCGCCGAATCCTTCGCGCCGGAACAGCGCGAGCACCTCGTCCGCGGCTTCCGGCGCGCAGGCCACCAGCAGGCCGCCGGAAGTCTGGGGGTCGGTCAGCAGCGCGCGCTGCACCGGGCCGATGTTTTCCGCAAGACGCACGTCGTGGCCGTAGCCGCTCCAGTTGCGTCCGGATGCACCGGTTACGAAACCTTCCTGCGCCAGCTGCTGCACGCCCGGCAGCAACGGCACCTGCGCGATATCGAGCCGCGCGGTCAGGCGCGCGCCGCGCGCCAGTTCCAGCGTGTGGCCGAGCAGGCCGAAGCCGGTAACGTCGGTCAGCGCATGCACGCCCGGCAGGTCGGCCAGGAAGCGGCCCGGCTTGTTGAGCTTGGTGGTGTTCGCGATCATCGCCGCATAGCCGGCCTGGTCCAGCGCGTTCTTTTTCAGCGCGGCCGACAGGATGCCGACGCCGAGCGGCTTGCCGAGGATCAGCTTGTCGCCGGCCCGGGCGTCGGCATTGCGCTTGACGCGCTCCGGATGTACCAGCCCCATCACCACCAGCCCGTAGATCGGTTCGACCGAATCGATGGTGTGGCCGCCGGCGATCGGGATGCCGGCTTCCGCGCACACCGATTCGCCGCCCTGGATGATGCGGCCGATCACGTCCACCGGCAACTGGTTGATCGGCATCGCCACCAGGGCGAGCGCCATGATCGGCGTGCCGCCCATCGCGTACACGTCGGAAATCGCATTGGTCGCGGCGATGCGGCCGAAGTCGTAGGGATCGTCGACGATAGGCATGAAGAAATCGGTGGTGGCGATCAGCGCCTGCTCGTCGTTGAGCTTGTAGACCGCGGCGTCGTCGGCGGTCTCGATGCCGACCATCAGTTCCTTGGGCACCGGGAAGCCGCTCGATTTTTTCAGGATGTCGGCCAGGATGCCGGGGGCGATCTTGCAGCCGCAGCCGCCGCCATGCGAAAACGAAGTGAGCCGCAGTTCAGTCGAGGTCGAAGTCATGTGGGATTCCTGTTCAAAGTCAGCATATTGTCCGCCAATTGCAGCACGGCTGCGCGCTCGCGTTCCGGCGCAAAAAGCTTGGCCCGTTGCGCGCACTGCGCCTGCAGGCCCGCATGGAATGCCGGCCGGTCGATGCAGCGGTCGATCAGCGACGCCAGCGCCCGGCTGTCGCCGACCGGGAAGTAGCCATCGTAGTCGTCGCCCAGCATGCCGCGATTGCCCGGAATGTCGGTGGCAAGCACCGGCACGCCGCTGGTGACCGCTTCGATGATCACGTTGGCGCCGCCTTCCATGCGCGAACTGATCACCAGCAGGCGCGATTGCCTGAGCAACTGCCGGGTGCGCGCATGCGCCTGGTTGCCGAGCCAATGGTAGCGCGGCTCGGCCCGTTGCGTTTGTTCGGCCAGCAGCGCCAGTTCCGGTTCCAGCGCGCCGCCCACGTGCAGCAGGCGCGTGCGCGGCCAGCGCACCAGCGGCGCCGCCTGCATGAATGTCGCCGGATCCTTTTCGCCGCGCAAATGGCCGACCATGATCACGTCATAGTGGCGGGCACGCGGCGAGTGCTGCGCCGGTTTCAGCGCAGGCGCCGATTGGTGGATCACAGCGCAGCGCGCGCGCAGCGCTTCCGGCAGTTCGAGCACGCCCTTTTCCTGCAGCACCACCAGCCGGCTTGCGAGCTGCAGCGAGCGTTGCGCGAGCGGGTCGTTGCGGATGTCGCGATACAGGTCGGTGCCGGTCAGCGCCAGCGCCGAGGGCAGCGCCGGACAGGCGGCGGCGAATGCGGCCAGCGACGCGGCCGAGCGGCGCGCATGCAGCGCGATCATTGCGTCGCAGCGCGCGCCTTGCCATTCGGTTGCGATCGTCACGCGGTAGCGTTCCCGCAGGAAGCGCGCCCAGCGTGCGGCGGTTTGCCAGTTGCCGTTGTTGGCTTTGGCGGTCGCCGGGCTGATAATGACGATATGTGGCCTGGTCAAGAAAGCTTCCGATGAATTCGACTTTTCGTTGCGCGACTTTTCGTAACGCCGATCCGCAACAGCTGGCGTCCGCGCTGGCGGATGCGCGGAATTATACGCGCGCGCTGTTCGATTGCCTGGCTGCCGCCGGACTCGACAGGGCGGCCAACGTGCCGCTGCTGGATATCGTCAATCCACCGCTGTGGGAAATCGGGCATGTCGCCTGGTTCGCGGAATGGTACATCCTTCGCGAGGCGGCCAGCAGCGCGCCGGAGGCGGCGCGCCGGCCCTCGCTGCTGGCCGCGGCCGACGCCTGGTTCGATTCCAATCACGTGCCGCACGCCGCGCGCTGGACGCTCGGCCTGCCGCCGGCGGCCGACATCCGCGCCTACGGCGAGCGGGTGCTGGGCAGGGTGCTGGAGCGCCTGCAAGGGGCGGCGAACGATGACGATGCACTGTATCCGTACCGCCTGATCCTCGCGCACGAGCAGATGCATATCGAAGCGCTGGCCTACACGCTGCAGACCCTGGACGTGGCCGCGCCGGACTGGCTGCGGGCGCCGGCCGGCGGGGCAGCTCACCCCCTGCAGTTCGAAGGCGGCAGCTTCCGGCAGGGCAGCGAGGCAGGCTCGGGCTTTGTTTTCGACAACGAGAAATGGGCGCACGAATCCACGCTGCCGCCGTTCGCCATCGACAGCGCGCTGGTGACGAACGCGCAATACGCGCAATTCGTCGACGACGGCGGCTACCGCGAGCTCCACTGGTGGGACGAAGCGGGCCGCGACTGGCTGCGGCATGGCGGGCGCGAGGCGCCACGCTACTGGCAAAAACAGGACGGTGGCTGGCGCTGCCGCCGTTTCGGCCAACTGGTCGACCTCATCCCCGCCGAACCGGTGCGCCATGTCAGCCTGCACGAAGCGCGCGCGTATTGCCGCTGGGCCGGGTGCCGCCTGCCGAGCGAAGCCGAATGGGAATTCGCCGCCCGTTCCGGCGACGCCGCGTTTCGCTGGGGCGCGCTGTGGGAGTGGACCGGATCGCCGTTCACGCGTTATCCGGGATTCTCGGCCGACGCCTACCGCGAATACTCGGCGCCGTTCTTCGAGACCCACCAGGCGGTGCGCGGCGCCTCGTTCGCCACCCCGGCGGAACTGCACTCACCGTGTTTCCGGAATTTCTACGAACCGCAGCGGGACGATATTTTCATCGGTTTCCGTACCGTCGCAAGCGAGTGAAAAAGAACCCGGAGTGGTCCCGGCGTCGTACAATGGCCGGATGCATGATTTTCGACTTTACGACCTGATCATCGACGCGCGCAGTCCGCATGAATACGCCGAAGATCACATTCCCGGCGCGGTGAACCTGCCGGTCGTCGACGACCAGGAGTTTGCCGAGGTCGGCATCAAGTACCGCACCGACCAGACCGCCGCCTACCAGATCGGCGCCAGCTATTCGCTGAAGAACGTCGCCCGCCACATCGAGCAGTGCGTGTCGAAGTACGATGCGAGCAGCCGGGTGCTGGTCTACTGTTTCCGCGGCGGCAAGCGCAGCCGGGTCTGGCACGACGTGCTCGACACCATCGGCTACCGGGTCGAAAAGCTGCCGGGCGGCTGGAAGGCGTACCGGCGCTGGGTCAACGAGCAACTGGCAAGCGTGCCCGGCAATTACCGTTACATCGTGCTGTCCGGCGCCACCGGCAGCGGCAAGACGCGGCTGCTGGCGGCGTTGCGCGAAGCCGGCGCGCAGGTGCTGGACCTGGAGCAGATCGCGGTGCACCGCGGTTCCATCATCGGCGGCGTACCGGGCCAGCCGCAGCCGACGCAGAAGATGTTCGACAGCCTGCTGCTGCGCGAACTGGCGGCGCTCGATCCGCAACGGCCGGTCTGGATCGAGGCCGAAAGCAAGAAGATCGGGCAGGTGCAGGTACCGGAGGCGCTGCTGCGGCGCATGCGCGAGGGAACCACGGTGGCGCTGGAAGCGCCGATGAGCGAGCGTATCAAACTGCTGCGCGAGGATTACTGCCATTTCGAACAGGATCCGCAGGCAATGCTCGATCGGCTGAGCGGCCTGCGGCCGCTGGTCGGCGGTGCCGAGTTCGAGCAATGGCAGGCGCTAGCCGATGCCGGCCGCATCCCCGAACTGCTCGAACGGCTGATGGCCACGCATTACGATCCGACCTACCGCCGCTCGACGCTGCGCAACTACCCGGGAATCGACAACGGGCCGAAGGTCACGCTGGACGATTTGTCCCCGGCCGCGCTGCTGCCGGTGGCGCGCGCAATGCGGGAACGGTTCGAGAGCGCCGGCGCTGCGACTTCCGCACCTTCTTCGATACCGGCATAGGCAGGCAGCCGGGCGCCTGCCTGCCGGAGCGAGCGGAACGTATGCCGGGCGCCACATTGATGCACTGCGACATGATTCGCGTTGCCGCTAGGACTCTGATCCGCGATAATGGCGGGACATCTTTTGCCAGTTGAGCAATGACCGCGCTTCCCAACAACTCCATCGAAGACCGTCTCTACGTACTACGGACGCGCTGGGAAGGGTATGTGGCCGAAGGCCGTTTCGAACAGTTCATCGAATTCGCGGTTGCCGTCAACAGTCTCGCCGAATACTTCAACCGCCTGCGCCTGCCTGGCCTGGTGCGGCTTTGCGAAGGCCTGGAAAACACCGCCTTGGCCCGCCTCGGCGACGAGTCCAGCCATCCGATCGCGGAGCAGGACATCCGTTCGCTGCAGCGCCAGATCGACACCCTGTTCGGTTCGGTCGCCACCTCCCGTTCGTCGAGCGCGGCGCGCCGTACTCACGAACCGACCATTCCGCCGAACGACATCGACTGGATCAAGCCGCGCGCGGTATGGATGATCGCCGCGCCGGAAAAGCGGAGCATGGCCGATGCGCTGCGGCGCCAGCTGCAGTTCTTCGGATTCAAGGTCTGCGAATGCGAATGGGGGGCGCGCCGCCTGCCGGAAGACAAGCCGCTGGCGGTGCTGTTCATTCCCCCCGAAGGGCGCGCGCAGCAGCAGGAATTCCCGTACATCAGCGCGATCCGCGAAAGCTGTCCGGCCAGCCAGCTGATCTACCTCGGCGTGCAGCCGGCGATCGAGCCGATCGTCGAACTGATGCGCGCCGGCATCGACGTCACCATTCCCGCCGAGGAGCAGCCGTCCGAAGTGCTGAACTGCGTGCTCGACCTGGTGCAGACCAACGAGCAGGAGCAGTACCGGGTGCTGATCGTGGAAGACTCGCGGGTGGCGGTGGCGCTGATCCAGCGCACGCTCGCGCAGCACGGCATCGACACGCGGGCGATCAATGATCCGGGGCGGCTGCTGGAAGCGCTCGAATCGTACCGGCCCGACCTGGTGCTGATGGACATGTACATGCCGCGCTTCAACGGCGTCGAAGCGACCCGCGTGCTGCGCCAGATGGCGGCCTACAGCTCGCTGCCCATCGTCTACCTCTCGGGCGAATCCGATGTCGGGATGCAGGTGGAAGCGCTGCGCCTGGGCGGCGACCAGTTCCTGATCAAGCCGTTCAATCCGGTGCTGCTGGCGGCCGTGGTCAAGACCCGGATCGAACGCTTCCGCGAAAACCAGCGCTCCAGCCTGCTCGACGGCCTGACCGGCCTGCTCAACCATACCGCCGCCAAGTCGCGCCTGAACAGCATGGTCGCCAAGACCGAAGCCGCCGGCACGCTGACGGTGGCAATGATCGACATCGACCACTTCAAGTCGATCAACGACACCTACGGTCACCCGGTCGGCGACCAGGTGATACGCGGCCTTGCATGGCTGCTGAAAGGGCGGCTGCGCTCGGTCGATCTGATCGGCCGCTACGGCGGCGAGGAATTCATGATCGCGCTGCCGGAAGTCGGCCCGGACCAGGCCAGCCCGGTGATCGAGCGCATCCGCACCGATTTCTCCGCGCTGCCGCATGCGCACCCGGGCGGCGCGCTGTACGCGACCTTCAGCGCCGGCCTTGCCTCGTTTCCGCTGGTCGATACCGCGGCCGGCCTGACCGAAGCGGCCGACCAGGCGCTGCTGCAGGCCAAGCGCCTGGGGCGCAACCGCCTCGAAATCGCGGGTTGATCGCCCCCGCTCCGGGCGGACAGGCACTTTCCCCTTTTTCCCCATCCGAAGGAACGGCCCGGCCTGATCGCCCGTGAAGCGGGCCACGATGTCGGGCGCGTGCCGCAAGCGCAAACCGCTACCGATCCCGCAACATTGCCAAATTTGGATACAAACAGACAATAGACAGAGTGCCGCGACAAGCTCTATGCTGGCCCCGCCTTGATCATTTCGTCATTGTTTCAATCGGGAGCCGATATGTGGAAATCCGGGAAGTTTGTCAGCCTGGCCGTTGCCGTTCTCGCATTTTCGTCACTCTATCCGGTAGCGCAGGCCGGTCCGTTGCGCGACCTGTTGCACGAGCGCATGGCCAAGCACCGGCAGCAGCAGGGCGGCGATGCCGAACCGGCCGGCCCTGCGGCACTCCCGGCCGGCGTGAGCGTGCAGCGTGACGTGCGCTACGGCAACGCCGCGCTGCAGCGCTTCGACGTCTATCTGCCGCCGCACCCGCGACAAGTCGCTGCGCTCGGTGGTCGAGAACAAGGTCGCGCATTGGGTGCCGAAAGGCTTCATCCTGGTGTCGACCGACTACAGGCTGTTGCCGGCGGCCGATCCGCTGCAGCAAGCCGACGACATTGCCGCAGCGTTGGCCGCGGTGCAGCGCCAGGCGGCATCCTGGGGGGGCGACCCCGGCAAGCTGGTGCTGATGGGCCATTCGGCAGGCGCGCACCTGGTCAGCCTGCTGGCCGCGTCGCCGTCGATCGCCGCCAGCCATGGCGCAACGCGCTGGCTGGGCACGGTCGCGCTCGACAGTGCCATGTTCGACGTGGCGCCGATCATGGAGCACCGCCATCTCTCCCTGTATGACGACGCGTTCGGCAGCGACCGGGCGTTCTGGACTTCGGCTTCCCCGTATCAGCAGCTGCATGTTGCGGGTGCCCCGTTCCTGGCGGTCTGTTCGTCCCGGCGCAAGGAATCCTGCCCGCAGGCGCACAGTTTCGTCGCGAAAGCCGGTGGACTCGGCATGCGCGCCAGCGTGCTGGAGCAGGATCTATCCCACCGCGAGATCAACCAGGATCTGGGCCGCGACGGCGCTTACACCGGCGCAGTCGATCGCTTCATCGCGACACTCGATCCCGCGCTGGCAAAACTGTTGTAGCGGCAGCGACAAGCATGAATGGCGGCGGCAATCGAAAGCAATCTCGCTTTAAGAGCGGTCCCTTTCCGCGCGCTCGCGGAACCAGCACGCGGTCGCGTCATCCGCCGGGAAGAACGATTCGATCCGCAACTCGTGCACCGTGACGTCGTGCGGCGTTCCCATCGTCGCGATCGAGGTGAACAGGTTCAGCGCGACTCCATCCTTGCGGATCTGCATCGGCAGGAACGGTAGTGCGCGCGCATCGAGGTTGGCCAGCCGCGCCGCCGCTTCGATGCCCGGCAGCGCCGCCAGTTCACCGAGAAGCGCGGCCGCCTCGCTGCCAAGACCGTCGCTCATCGCCTCGCGCTGGATCCAGTGCAGCAGATCGGCACAGACTTCTTCCCAATTCTGCAGGTGTTTGCGCACGCCAGCCGGATCGAGCATCAGTTTCAGCACATTGACGCCCTCGCGCGGCAGCGGTACGTGCTCCGGGACGTCGAGCAGCCAGCGCATCATCGCCGCTGCCGGCGCATTGGTCATCACGAGGTTCCAAAGGCGGTCGACCACCAGCGCAGGGTAGGGTGCGTGCTGGGCCAGCATGAAGTCCAGCGCCTGCTTCACGGCGGCCAGTTCCGGATCGGACAGGCTGCGCTCCCGATACGCCGGCGCATAGCCGGCCGCCAGCAGCATCACGTTGCGTTCGCGCAGCGGGATGTCGAGAACGACGCCGAGTTTCAGCACCATTTCGCGGCTCGGCTGTGAACGCCCGCTTTCGAGAAAGCTGATGTGCCGCTGCGAGATGCCGCTCCCGGTCGACAGCCGCAGCTGGCTGTAGCCGCGCTTGTCGCGCCAGTAGCGCAGCGCCGCCGCGAAATCGGCAAAGTAGCGGCGCCCGGTCTCATGTTGCCGGACCTGCTGTTGCTGTTCCATGCTGTCTCCCTATCGAGTGGACGCCGCTTTGCATTGATGACCTCAGGAAGGCATCTTGTCGATAAAGCCGGTGACGCGTTCGATGCGGCCGTCCGCCGCCAGCACGGCAATATCGGTGCCGCACGCCAGCGGTTCGACCGCTCCCGTACCAAGCGCCCACGAGAAGCGCACCACTTCGTGATGGCCATCCGGCTTGCCTGAAACGCTGAAGCGCAGGCCGGCAAACTGGGCCTGCGCAGCGGCGATCATCGCATCGAGTCCATCGTGCCCATCCGATTGCATCAGTGGATCCAGGTAGCAAGCCTGCACGGTGAAGGCGCGCTCGATCAGCTCGCGGCGGCGCGCCGGATCGGTTTCGTTCCAGATCTCGACATATTGTGCGGCAATTTCAGACGGGTTGCTGCCAGGTGCATGTGCGGTCATGAGAATCTCCTTTGAAGGGTGGACAAGTCGTTGCCGGCACTCCGAGCGAATGCGACGGAGTGATTCTGGATCGGACCGCCGCCGTGGTCGATTACCTGCCAGGTAATAGTGCTGGCGAATGCTTTACCTCCAAGGTAATCGACCTGCGCACCCGGTGCTTCGAGAATGGCATCACAGCGGTGCAAACGACGAAAGCTTGCGCCGCAACCACCGCAATCAATCCGAGGAGCGAACCATGTCAGCCTATGCCGTCGGTATTCTCAACAACGTGCGTGTGAACGACGATATCCGCAAATATCTCCAGGAAATCGACGCCACGCTTCATCCCTACCAAGGCCGCTTCATCATCCACGGTGACCCCTGCCTGCTCCGGGAGGGCGAGTTTCCGGGAAACCTGGTCGTGATCCAGTTTCCGGACCTGGAACGCGCGTCCGGCTGGTATGCATCTCCCGCCTATTGCGAAATCAAATCGCTGAGGACGGCAAACAGCGACGGGATAGTCTTCCTCGTGCAGGGCGTGCCGGTGGACCATGTCGCGACCGATGTTCTTGTCGCGAGTTAGAGAAAAGGGAACCGGTCAGCCGAGCCAGTCGCGCACACCGAGTCCCGCCGACAATCCGGTGGCGAAACAGGCGTTGAGCAGGTAGCCGCCGGTAGGCGCTTCCCAGTCAAGCATTTCGCCGGCGACAAAAACGCCGGGCAATGCGTTGAGCATGAAGCCTTGGTCGAGATCGTTGAAGCGGATTCCGCCCGCAGTGCTGATCGCTTCGGCAAGCGGCCGTGCGGCATGCACGGTGATGGGCAATGCCTTGATCGTGGCCGCCAGCGTGGCCGCATCGGCCGATTGCGCCTTGTGAAGCGCTTCATGCAGCAACGCCATTTTGATGCCGGAAATGCCGAGGCGGCTTTGCAGGTGGCTCGACAAAGACCGCGAACCACGCGGATGACTGACTTGCGCCAGCACCTGTTCCGCACTGCGTCCGGGCACCAGGTCCAGCGTAAAAGTGGCGCTGCCGTGGATATGCAGGTGCTCGCGCAACCGGCGCGAAAATGCGTAAATCAGGCTACCTTCCACGCCTTGTTCGCTCACCACCATTTCGCCTTGCCGTTGTTCGCGGTAACCATTCGCGTCGGCAAACGTCAAAGCCACCGATTTGAGCTGGGCGCCGGCAAACTTGTCCCGGATATGCGCACTCCATCGCACCTCGAAGCCGCAATTGGCGCTTTGCAAGGATGCAATCCCGACTCCGCGCGCCTGCAGCAATGGCACCCAGGCGCCATCCGATCCCAATTTCGGCCAGCTGGCGCCGCCCAGTGCCAGCACCGTTGCACGTGGCCTGACCGCCAGTTCGCCCGCCGGCGCCGACAGCCGCAATGCGCCGTCGGCGTGCCAGCCCAGCCAGCGATGGCGCGGGTGCAGACGCACGCCGGCGCTGCGCAGCCGATGCAGCCAGGCGCGCAACAGGGGCGCCGCTTTCATTTCCGAAGGAAAGATCCTGCCCGAGCTGCCGACGAAGGTGCTGATGCCCAGCCCCTGCACCCAGGCGCACAACGCATCCGGCGGCAGCCGGTCGAGCGCGGCTTGCAATTGCGGCTGACGCTCGCCGTAGCGGCTGCAGAAGAGTTCGTAGGCTTCGCTGTGGGTGATATTGAGTCCGCCGATGCCGGCACGCAGGAATTTGCGGCCAAACGAAGGCATCGCGTCGTAGACGTCGACCTGTACGCCGGCAAGGCTCAATGTTTCCGCCGCCATCAGCCCGGCGGGTCCTCCGCCGATGATGGCAACCTGAACGGCAGTGGGATCGGACATAGGTTTGTACGACGGAAATCTGGAAGGCCCTCATTGTAAGCGCTGCGGGATGTTGCCGGGATGTCTGCAGCAAGCAGCTCAGGTGGAACATAAAGCCCGTATGATGTTCGGCTAATACGAAGAACCGACTCTGGACTGTAAATGGGAATACAAGCAAATGACATGACGGCAACGATGTTGCATTGGACGGAAGACGATGCGCCACGCGTTGCCCGCTGGCGCTCGGAAGCGGGCGCCGCGCCGCCCAAAAACGTGGTCATTGCCGATGATCGGCTGCCGGCCGACGTGGCTTATCGTTATGCCTGCGAAGGCACGGCCATGCTATGGCGCGGCGATTTCCAGAATGCGCGGCATTTGCTGCAGGCATTGATGCGCCGCTTGAGTCAAAAGCGCCAGAAGCCGAAGAAGACATCCGGGCAAACCAAGGTTTCCGCGCCGCCGTCGATGAAAGACGCGTTCCATCTCAACCGGCAGGCACAGGCGCATCGCGCCCGCATCCTGGGAATGCTGCTGATCCCGCTCGATGCCGACTACGGTATTCCGCTGCGCCGCGCGCCCGATATCCGGCAGGCTTGTGAAGAAGTCTACGGTCCCGCCGATGAAGCTTCGGTCGTTTCGCTGCGCGAATTGCTGGGTTTGATCGGCGCGCACGAATGGCGTAAGGCCGGTGTCGACATTCCTGCGCTGGGCGCGCGCATTCATCCGCACTTCGGCGTCTTTTCCCCGGTGCGCGGCGAATATGTCGACCTGGTGGCGCAGGCGCCGCTGCCGTCGAGCGCGCTTGCCTTCGATATCGGCACCGGCAGCGGAGTGCTTGCCGCCGTGCTTGCCAGGCGTGGCGTCGCCCGTATCGTCGCCACCGATCAGGACAGCCGCGCGCTGGCATGCGCCAGGGAGAATCTCCAGCGGCTCGATTTCAACCGGCAGGTCGAACTTCTGCAAACCGACCTGTTCCCGGCCGGCAGTGCCGGACTGGTGGTCTGCAATCCGCCATGGTTACCGGCACGGCCGAGTTCGCCGATCGAAGCGGCCGTTTACGACCCGGACAGCCGCATGCTGCGCGGATTTCTCAGCAAGCTTGCCGAGCATCTGGATCCGGGCGGCGAAGGATGGCTGATTCTTTCCGATCTCGCCGAGCATCTCGGCCTGCGCAGCCGCGAGGAATTGTTGTCATGGATCGATGCCGGCGGTTTGCGCGTGACGGGCAGGATCGATACGCGGCCCAGGCATGGAAAGGCAATGGATAGCGCCGATCCGCTGTATGCGGCGCGTTCCGCCGAAGTGACGTCTCTTTGGCGGCTGGCAAGGAAGTAACCTGCGGGAAGAAGTGCCGGCTCCGTTGACTGACGCATTTGATTTCAATCAGGCCGCATGAATCGCGGCTTCGTGCGGCTCCGAGTATGCTGTGAGCGAGGGCCGTGCCAAGTAGATGTTTCAATCATGCCGACAGCCCCGATTCGAGGAGCGATCGCGTGTCAGGTTTGCAGAATCTTCTGGTCGCCACCGACTTCTCGGAACGGGCCGCATGGGCGGAAAGGCGCGCTGCGATGTTGTGCGCCCAACACCGTTGCAATACGGCAGAACTCATGACGGTCGAAGAGTGCGATCAATTCGAAGGGATTGCCAAGCTTGCCAACAAGTCGCTCGAAGCCGCCAAGACAGAGATCGTGGAGTCGACCCTCCGAGAACTGAAGACCAAGTCGAGCGGGTTAGCCAAGGATTACGGCGTCCACTTCACCTGCACGATGCAATTTGGGCGCTCCGCCAAGGAAATCGCCGCAAGAAGCGAGGATATGCTTGCGGACCTGATTGTAATTGGTGCTCACGGGGGAAATTTCTTCACTGATCTGTTTCTCGGCAACACAGCAGATAAACTGATCCGGCGCTGCAAGCGTCCATTGCTGATCGTGAAAAACGAGCCTGTTTTTCCGTATCGGCATATTCTGGTGCCGGTCGATTTTTCGGACGACTCGAAGCAGGCGGCACAATTGGCGCTCCAACTCGATCCTCAGGCCACGATCACGTTTCTCCATGTGTATGATCTTTGGCTCGTCGGGAAGATGTATCACGCCGGCGTTTCCCGGGATGCCATTGATCATTACCGCATAAAAGCCCGGGAAGACGCGCTTGTCGCATTGAATCAGTTTATTGATGCCCTTGATGCGCTGCCGCGGCGCCTGTGCCGGCACGTCGATTCAGGCCACCCCAGTGCAATCGTGCGCGACTATGCCGAAAATAAGCGAGCCGATTTAATCGTCATGGGGAAGCACGGTCGATCATGGGTCGAAGAATTGATCGTGGGTAGCGTTACCCGGGATACGATCGACTGGACAAAATGCGACATCATGATTGTCCCTCCGATCCCGGAGTAAATGAATAATGCCAAGCGGGTATAAAGGCATTTTCATCAAAATTGGCTGCTCGTCTTCAAGGGTTTTCAGGAAATCGGTTTCATTCCTGATCGGGGAAACGGTAAACGTCTCCGGACGCAACACCGCTTCCGCGTTTTCCGGTGCGCAGATCACGGTACACCGCTGCTCGCATGATGAGCATCGCGACGACCGGCGCGGTCATCAGAACGAAGCAGGCAATGAGCAATTCATGCAATATCAAGCGCGACTGCAGAACGGTGAAATAGAGCATGGAGGCAATCAGTACACATCCTGCGCCGAGCGTGACGGTAATTGCCGGACCATGGATGCGTTGATAAAAATTAGGTAGCCGCATCAATCCAAGGGCGCCGATCAGGATAATGCTCCCTCCCATTATCAGGAGCGGCACCATGATTGCGGCGGCCCAAATGGGAAACACTGCCATGTCTCTCATTCGATGATCTCCCCGCGCATCAGAAATTTTGCCAAGGCAATGGTTGATACGAAACCCAGTACGGCAATCAGCAGCGCCGCTTCAAAATAAATCTGGCTGCCGAACCGCATGCCCAGAATCAGCGCGAGCAGCATGCTGCACATCCATAAGGTATCGAGCGCCAGAATCCGGTCATGCGCCGCCGGGCCGATCAAAAGGCGGATCGTGCAAAACAACATGGCGAGCATGGTGCAGCCGAGTGCATAGCCGATCGCCAGCGCCAGCAAGGTATGCATGCACATTCTCCTAGCGAAAAATTTCAATAATGGGCTTTTCGTAGCCTGCCTTGATGGTATCGATCCACCATTGCTCGTCATGTAGATCGAATACGTGCAGTACCAATTCATGTCGCTCCGGCAGGATCTCCACCCAGACCGTCCCCGGTGTTGAATTGATCAGGCATGACAGCAAGGCCAATCCGTAGGGATTGCGCAGGTCGAGTGGAATTCTGATGAATTGGGAGTTCAGTCCATCCTGACGGGGAAGCAGGATGAGCCGGCTGACGGTTATCGCGGAGCGCACGATTTCCACTAGCGACATTCCCAGCAGGCGTAACAATGCCGCAGGTTTTGCCAGGCGCGGATAGCCGACCGGCTGCATGAAGGGCCATGCCAGCATCGGCACGGCGACGGCAAGCGCGGCGCCCAGCAGTACATGGGCCGGTTCCAGGCTCTGATTGAGCAGCAGCCAGAGCAGCAACAATATTCCCGACACCAGGAAAGAGGGTAACCAGCGCTTCATTGCACTTCCTTCCCGCCCTGGATGCCTGGCACGACAGGTTCCGACAATACCTTGCCGATGTATCGCTGCGGCTTGTGCAAATCCGCAGCCGTACGATCGAGATAACCGATGGTCGGCCCGGCCTGTACGGTCATGATGACGCACAGTAGCAGCAGCAAAGCGACTGGCGCTGCCTCTGAGAATGGCAGGCGAGGCGGAACGACATTACCTGAAGCCCAGAAGGTGCGTACGCCAAAGCGCAACAACGCAATGATCGCCGCCAGTCCCGATGACAAAATCAATCCCATCAATACCCAGGCCGCCCGCCGTGGCGCACCGTCAGCTGTATCAGGATTAAGAAGCGCATGGAACAGCCCGAACTTTGCAACGAAGCCGGAAAGCGGCGGCAAGCCCGCGATGATGAGCGCGCAAGCGGCAAACGACATTCCCAGAAACGCCAGCACAGCGGGAGTGCTTACTCCCACCGGTTCATCGGGCGCTTCCTCGACTGCGAAGGCTTCCATCGTCAACGCCAGCATGGCTGCCCCTGGCGAGCGAATGCGCTCGATCAATTCGATCAGCAGCATGAAAGCCGACAGCGCAAAAGTCGATCCGAGCAGGTAGTACAAACCCGCGCTCACCAGAGAAGGCTGGCCATAGCCGATTACCGACAACAGGATGCCGGAAGAAACAATCGCGCCAAAGCCGGCCAGGCGCGTCGGCGGTTCGCTGGCCAGCATGCCGGCCGCACCGAATGCGATAGTCGCCATGCCTCCCCAAAGCAGGGTATCAAAGCCGAATCCGGCGGCAGTGCCCGCCGTGCCGGAAAAGACCAGGAGCCAGATCCGCAGAATGGCATACACCCCGACCTTGGTCATTAACACCAGCATGGCGGCAACCGGCGGTGATGCGGTTGCATAAGTGGTGGGCAGCCAGAATCCGAGCGGCCACATTGCGCATTTTGCGAGAAAGGCGAGGGCCAGTGCCGCCATCCCGATTTTCAGCAGCGGCAGTTCATCCGGAGTGAGCGCAGGCACGCGCGCGGCCAGATCCGCCATGTTCAATGTTCCCGAGGCGGCATAGGTCAGGGCAAGGCCGATCAGGAACAATAGGGATGCGACGAGATTGATGGCCACATACTGCATCCCGGCGCGGATGCGCGCGGCATTGTAACCATGCAGCAGCAAACCGTAGGATGCGGCGAGCATGACTTCAAAGAATACAAACAGATTGAAAAGATCATGGGTCAGGAAGGCGCCATCGACACCCATCAGCAGAAATTGAAAGAGCGAATGGAAGTGCACGCCGATCCGGCTCCAGCGTTGCATGGAATACAGCAGCGCCGCGATCGCCAGCAACGCGGTCAGCAGCAGCATCAACGCCGCCAGACGGTCTGCCACCAGCGCGATGCCAAAAGGCGCCATCCAGTTCGCCGCCAGGTATACGCCGATGCCCTGCGGCCAGTAGCCGCTGTCGGCCATCCACATCAGGCAGACAGCTACCGCCAGCAAGCAGATTGCCGATCCCAGGTTAATGAGAAATTTGAGGCGATGGCGGCTTTCGTTGATCGGAATCAGCAGCGCGCCGCATAGCAAGGGCAGCAGCACCGGGGCCACGATCAGGTGTTGGCTCCACGCCAGGCTCATTGATCCGGCTCCCGGCCATCCACATGGTCGGTGCCGGTCAGGCCGCGCGAGCCGATCATCAATACGAGATAGAGCGCCGTGGTGGCGAAGCCGATCACGATTGCGGTCAGGACCAGCGCTTGCGGCAAAGGATCGGCTACCGTGGCCGGATCGAACTGGTGTTCGCCCAGCGTCAAGGGCGGACGGTCAATCCAGAGACGGCCCATCATGAAGATGAACAGATTGACTGCGTACGACATCAACAGCAATCCGGTCAGGACCTGGAACGAGCGCGGACGCAGAATCAGCCAGATGCCTGATCCGAACAAAATGCCGATGGCAAGCGCGATGACCGATTCCATCAGCTTATCCTGCGCGTGGGGGTGGCTTGCGGGCCGGAAGCCGATCCGGATGGCAGGCGGTGGCTGCGCACGGACTGGTGAGCCAGGGCAACCAGAATCAGCATGGTGGTGCCAACCACGGTCACGAATACGCCCAGGTCAAAGAAGAATGCGCTGGGAACATGCATGTCGCCCAATAGAGGTAGGTGCAGGTGTGCTGTATGGCTGGTGAGAAAAGGGTAGCCGAACAGGAAGGCACCCAGCCCCGTCAGGCAGGCGATAACGAGCCCATACGCTATCCAGCGATGGGGCCTCATGCCAAAATGCGATTCCACCCAGGCGGTGCCTGCCAGCATGTATTGCACGATCATCGCCGAGGCAAGGATCAGTCCGGCGACGAAGCCGCCGCCCGGCAGATTGTGTCCGCGCATGAAGAAATAGGCCGCAACGACGATCATGAACGGCAGCAGGAAGCGCAGGTAGACGCCGGCCACCATCAGGTAACCGCTATTGGCCTGTTGCGCCGGGGCTTGTCGCGCCGCCGGATCGACATCATTGGCCTGTTGTGCGGGGATCGCAATACTTTCCGGGGCAGGACGGAAGCGGCGTAGCAGTGCATATACCGTCAACGCCACGACGGCAAGCACGGTGATCTCGCCCATGGTGTCGAAGCCGCGAAAATCGACCAGCAGCACGTTGACCGCGTTGCTTCCCCCACCTTCCGGCAAAGCCTTCAACAGGAAAAAATCCCCAATGCTTTGCGGCGCCGGCCGCGTCAATACTGCATAGCCGAGCGCTGCCATGCAGGCTCCTCCAGTTACTGCAATCAGCATGTCACGAGAACGTCTGATCCATACGCGAGGCGGCACCTTGATGCTCAGCTCGCGAGGCGTCAAGCGTGGCGGCAGCCAACGCAGGCCGAGCAGGATCAGGATGGTGGTGACGGTTTCCACCATCAATTGCGTTAGCGCCAAGTCGGGCGCAGACAGCCATAGAAACGTCAGGCTGGTGACAATGCCGGTGCCTCCCGCCAGTATGAGTGCAGCAAGACGATGGTATTTTGCTTGCCATGCAGCCGCCACCGCACATGCGCAGCCGATCAGCCACATCAATGCAAATGCCGCATCGGGCCTGGAAAAGTCGGGAGGGGCGAGCTTTGACAATGGCTTCGCTTGCAGCAGAGAGACACTGATAAGCGCCGCCATCAGCAATAGTATTTGCGGCTGCAGGCGTTGGGTGCCGAACCGCCTCACCAGCCAGGAGGCCGCCATGCCCAAACGCAGGATGGCGGTCTCGTAGACTTGCGCGCCATTGAGCCTGTTCAGGAGGGGAGTCTTGTCTCTTGCGGCGAGGGCATAGTATTTGCGCAGCACGATATAGAGTGCGATCCCGCCCGTGAGCGCGAGCACGCTCTTGAGAAATGGGATATTGAAGCCATGCCATATTTGCAGGTTAAAGAAAGGTGTATGTGCACCGAGCACGGATTCCACCGCCAGCTTGAGGATGGGTTCCACGCTGGGTTTGGGGGCGATGCCGACTACCAGGCACAACAGCACCAGGATCTCGACGGGGAACCGCATCCAGTACGGCGGCTCGTGCGGTTCTTTCGGCAAGGCTTGCCTCGGTTTTCGAAAAAACACGCTGATGAAGCGCAGCGAATACGCGACGCTGAAAATGCCCATCATGACCGCTACGACCGACATCGACCAATCTCTCGTGCCGCCGACCAGGGCAGTTTCGGCAAAGAACATTTCCTTCGAAAGAAAGCCGTTCAGCAACGGCACGCCCGCCATGGCGGCGCTGGCGACGACCGCCAGCGTTGCCGTGTACGGCAGCTTCCGGTAAAGGCCGGCCAGCACGCGCATATCCCGGGTGCCGCATTCATGATCGATGATGCCGGCGGCCATGAACAACGATGCCTTGAACGTGGCGTGATTGAAGGTATGGAACACGGCTGCGACGAAGGCCAGTGGCGTTCCCAGACCCAGCAACACGGTGATCAGGCCCAGATGACTGATGGTGGAATATGCCAGCAAGCCTTTCAAATCGTGCTGGAAGATGGCGGCGAAGGAGCCGATCAGCATCGTGCAGGTGCCGGCGCCGGCGATGATCCATGTCCATTCCGGCGTGCCGGACAATGTAGGCCATAGGCGTATCAGCAGAAATACGCCAGCCTTTACCATCGTGGCCGAATGCAGATAAGCGGATACCGGAGTCGGGGCCGCCATCGCATGCGGCAGCCAGAAATGGAAGGGGAATTGCGCGCTCTTGGTCAGTGCGCCAAGAACGATCAAGACCAGGGCCGCCAAATACCACGGATGCGCGCGTACCCGGTTGCCGGCCGCCAGTATCGCATCGAGCTCATAACTGCCGACGATGTGGCCGAGAATCAGTACGCCGAACAGCAGACACAATCCACCCATTGCGGTAATCGTGAGTGCCATGCGCGCGCCGCGGCGGGCGTCGATACGATGATGCCAGTAGCCGATCAGCAGAAACGACGTGAGACTGGTCAGTTCCCAGAATACCACCAGCTGAACGAGATTTCCCGCCAGCACTACGCCCAGCATGGCCCCCATGAAGGCAAGCAAAAAGGAAAAGAACCTGGGAACGGGGTCCCTGGGCGACATATAGTAGCGCGCATACAGCGTCACCAACAGGCCGATCGCCAATACGAGCATGACGAAGGCCCAGGCGAGGCCGTCCATGCGCAGCGCGAAATCCACGCCATACGCCGGCAGCCAGGCGGCATGGTAATGCACGACTTCGCCATGGCCGATTTTCAGAAATAAAAGTGCTGCTACCAGCAAGCCGGAAAAGACCACCGCACCCGCCAGTATCGCTTCCCGGTTGCGCGCGTTAGCCGGCATGCATGCCGCAACTACGCTGCCAGCAAAGGGAAGCAAAACAAGAATCGGCAGCAGCGTAGGCATCCGGTAGCTTTCGATGTCGGGATGTGATGTACCGCAGGCAAGCGCCGTAAGGAAGGAAGCATATCCGCGCGGAAATCATTGACCTGTCCATGCAATGCGGCGCACCGCACCTGTACACCCAGAGTTCAATCGACCAGTTAACGAGTGTTTAAGGTTAAATTTCAGACTTGTGAGGTATTTTCCCCCGGTAAAACACGTATGTACCCGCACGAACTTTCGCTTTCGACGATATAAGGGATCAAGCGGTTTTGTATTGTTGTCCGACATGAGCGCGTTCCATGGGACGTCGGAGTCTAAAAAATGACCGATGCTCCATTTGGATGGTTCCTGTAAATCAAATGGATGTCATGCGATTTGCCGAACGCTTTTCGATTCTGGTTGCGATGACGCCATATTTCTGAAACCGTTTCCATTTCAGAGGGTGCCGAATACTATCGGCGACAGTCAGAGCAGAAGGCGGAGGGTGAGACCGGCCAGGCGCAACAGACCGGCAAAGCACCGTCAGGACGTGACAAGTGTGCTGTACCGGTAGAGATGCCGCCAGCAAGCAAGCCGAGCATCCGAAAGCAGCGCAGTTCACAGGCACTTTGACGCGGGAGGTGAGCCGCGAAAAAAATGCTAGTAAGTCAGGAGCGATTTTGCCGAACGGCGACGTGCGTCATGGCGGCGCAGGAAATGCTCTCATCGAGGACATGGAGCAGTTGAGAAAAATGCTGGCGGGGTAATGTGCGATAAGCCGCAGAGTATTACTTGGGCCGAAACTGATTCGACTGGCAGTCCAGTTGAGGTCGATTCATCCCTAAACGACTGCCCAAGCGACTGCGAGATCGGTTGGGCAGTTTTTTGATCTGGCGATGTTCCGAGCTTTATTGTTCAGAACAATCAGGCGGCAATCAGGCGAAGTTCTTCGCCGCGAAATCCCAGTTGACCAGGTTCCAGAACGACTCCAGGTACTTCGGACGGGCGTTGCGGTAGTCGATGTAGTACGCATGCTCCCACACGTCGCAGGTCATCAGCGGCTTGTCGGAAGTGGTCAGCGGCGTGCCGGCGTTCGAAGTGTTGACGATGTCGACCGAGCCGTCGGATTTCTTCACCAGCCAGGTCCAGCCGGAGCCGAAGTTGGTCGCGCCTGCCTTGGAGAATGCTTCCTTGAACTTGTCGAACGAACCCCACTTGGCGTTGATCGCGTCGGCCAATGCGCCGCTGGGAGCGCCGCCGCCGTTCGGCTTCATGCTGTTCCAGTAGAAAGTGTGGTTCCAGACCTGGGCTGCGTTGTTGAAGACGCCGCCGGACGATTTCTTGATGATGTCCTCGAGCGACGCATTCTCGAAATCGGTGCCCTTGATCAGGTTGTTCAGGTTGGTCACATAGGCCTGGTGATGCTTGCCGTAGTGGTATTCCAGCGTTTCCTTCGAGATCGTCGGTTGCAGTGCATCCATCGCATACGGCAGGGGCGGAAGGGTATGTTCCATTGTCGTCCTTTCTGTTGTTCGGGGGTTGATGTTGTATGGCGAGCGCGCGCGATTGCCGGGAAAATGCCGGGGCGCGGCGCGATCTTTATAAAATGAATTCCAAGAAAGACATCAATTGTAGTTCGGATGGACGCCCGCTGCATACGCCCGGCATTTGATCCAGCATCAATCGGGCTAGGAAACTTCAGTCCAGCGCCGGCTGCACGCTGGCCATGCCCACTTCGGCCGAGCCTTCGGCCAGCCGCAGCGTGATCAGCTCGCGCGGCCGCAGCTCGGCCGGCGCGCGCACGATCCGGCCCTTGGCATCCAGCACCATCGCATAGCCGCGCTCCAGGGTGCGCTGCGGATTCAGCATCTCCAGCTGGGTTGCCAGCGCGTTCAGCGCCTGGCGGCGCTGGTTGCCCAGCACCGTTGCCTGGCATGCGATCCGGCGCGCATCCTCGGCCAGCCGCATGCGCGCCCGTCCGGTATCGGGCAAGCGGGCAGCCAGCCGGGTCTGCAGATGCGCCAGCGCAAAACCCGCCTGCTTCAGCGGGCCGCGGGTCGCATGCGCCAGCCGCTCCTGCAGGTGGCGCAGCTTGATCTTCTCGTGCGCGATATGGCTGGCCGGACTGATCAGGCGCCGCGCATGCCAGTCGAGGCTCTGGCCCCGGTCCGCCAGTTGCCGCTTGAGGGCGCGCGTGAGGTCGTCGGCATGGGCTTCCAGCGTTGCCAGCCAATCCGCTCGCGGCGCGGTCGCCATTTCGGCGGCGGCGGTCGGAGTCGGCGCCCGCAGGTCGGCGGCAAAGTCGGCGATGGTGAAGTCGGTTTCATGGCCGACGCCGCAGATCACCGGCACCGGACAGGCGACGATTGCCCGCGCCACCGCTTCCTCGTTGAACGACCACAGGTCTTCGATGCTGCCGCCGCCGCGGCATACCAGCAGCACGTCGCATTCGCGCCGCGCCGAGGCGGCCGCGATCGCCTGCGCCACCTTCAGCCCGGCGCCTTCGCCTTGCACCGGGGTCGGGTAGAGGATCACCCGGACATGGGGCGCGCGCCGCCGCAGCGTGCTCAGGACGTCTCGCAACGCTGCCGCCTGCGGGCTGGTCACGATGCCGATGGTGCGGGCGAACACCGGTATCGGCCGCTTGCGTCCGGAGTCGAACAGGCCTTCCGCATTCAGCTTTTCCTTGAGGCGCAGGAAAGCTTCGTAAAGGTTGCCGATGCCGGCGCGCCGGATCGCCTCCACGTTCAACTGGTAGTCGCCGCGCGGCGCATACAGCGTGACCAGCGCCCGCACCTCGACCCGGTCGCCCTCGCGCGGCTGGAAGTCGGCGTACTGGGCGCGCCCGCGGAACATCACGGCACGCACCTGGGCTGCGTCGTCCTTCAACGTGAAATACCAGTGCCCCGAGGCGGCGCGGGTAAAGTTGGATATTTCGCCGGCAACCCAGGCCAGCGGGAAATTGCGCTCCAGCATTCGCGCCACCGCTTGGTTCAGCGCGGAAACCGTGAGCACCGACGGCGCCGCGCCGTCGTTTTCAGTTGCGATTCCAGTATTCATGCGGTCTTCCGAGGCAAAACCTGTCCACAGGCGCGCCAATACGTCATTTTGCTGTCATATTTGGTTACAGGAATTCAGCGAATGCCGCAAGCGCTTGATTCTTAAGGGGAAGAGCAGACTGCACACTAATTGTGCGATCAGCGAAAATCCTTTCGAATCAAGCATTTTTGCCCGGGCGACCGAATTTGCTCACAGACTTATCCACAGAGGTTGTGAAGAACTCGCGGGCAGCGGAATGCCGCCCCAGTGCTTGCTCACAATGGCCCGACACGTTACATTCTGCATCCGGCCGGAACGAAGCACGAACCCGGCCGAAACCCATTCCGCCCTGCCCCGGCTGCCAGTCGGAGCGGTCGAACACGGGGCATGCGACAAGCCGCGTGCCGCCATACCAAGGAGTCCGTTTTGCTCGCCATTCTTCAAGCCGCCGGCTGGCCCATCTGGCTGCTGCTGATCGCTTCCATCATCGCGCTGGCCCTGATCATCGAGCGGCTATTGTACCTGCGCCGCAGCCGCATCCTGCCGCCGAACCTGCTCAACGAAGTGATCCGGGTTTACCACAACGGCAAGATCGTGCCGGACGTGATCAGCAACCTGGAGCAGAACTCGCCGCTGGGAAGGGTGCTGGCCGCCGGTCTGCGCAACGTCGATGCGCCGCGCGAAGTGATGAAGGAATCGATCGAGGAGGCCGGCCGCGGCACCGCGCACGAACTGGAGCGCTTTCTCACCACGCTGGGCACGATCGCCACGCTGGCACCCCTGATGGGCCTGTTCGGCACCGTGGTCGGGATGATCGAGATCTTCGGCGCCCAGAACGCTTCCGGCACCAATCCGGCGCAGCTCGCGCACGGCATCTCGGTGGCGCTCTACAACACCGGCTTCGGCCTGGCGATCGCGATGCCGGCGCTGGTGTTCTATCGCCATTTCCGGGCGCTGGTCGACAGTTTCATCGTCGATATGGAGCAGCAGGCGGTCAAGTTCGTCGATACCGTGCACAGCAACCGCAAATAAGGCAGCGCGATGAATTTCCGCAGAGGCAAGGGCCGCGAAGACCCGGAAATCAACCTGATTCCGTTCATCGACGTGCTGCTGGTGATCCTGATCTTCCTGATGGTCACCACCACCTACAGCAAGTTCACCGCGCTGCAGATCACGCTGCCCACCGCGAATGCGGAAAAGGCGGTGGAACAGCCGCGCGAGATCAATATCGGGGTCGATGCGCAGGGCCGCTACGCGATCGACAATGTGCAGGTCGCCGCGCGCGATCCTGCCGGACTGGCGGCTGAACTGAAGAACGCCGCTGCCAAGGGTGGCGGCAGCGAGTCGCCGGTGGTCATCATCGACGCCGATGCCAGCGCCACCCACCAGGCGGTGATCAACGTGCTGGAAGCGGCGCGTATCGCCGGCTTCGACCGTGTGACCTTCGCCGCGCAAACCGGTACCGCGAAATGAGCGGGCGCCCGGGCGGGAGCCGCATCCTTGTCCGCCGCCCTTGAAAGCGCGCTGACCCGGGCCTGGCAGCGGCGCGGCCCGCTCGCCTGCGCATTGTGGCCGCTGTCCCAACTGTTCCGCCTGCTGACGGCGGCGCGGCGCGCGATGTACCGCATCGGCTTGCTGCGCAGCACGCGCCTGCCGGTGCCGGTGGTGGTGGCCGGCAACATCTTCGTCGGCGGCACCGGCAAGACGCCGCTGACGATCGCCCTGGCGCAGCAGCTGCGCGCGGCCGGATTCGTACCGGGCGTGGTGTCGCGCGGGCACGGGGCACCCGACGCGCTGCCGCGCGCGGTCAACCCGGACAGCCTGCCGACCGAGGTCGGCGACGAACCGGTGCTGATCGCGCGCCGCGCCCGCTGCCCGCTGGTGGTCGGGCGCGACCGGGTGGCGGCCGCGCGCGCGCTGCTTGCGCGTTTTCCCGAAGTCAACCTGATCATTTCGGACGACGGCTTGCAGCATTACGCGCTGCAGCGCGACGTCGAGATCGTGCTGTGCGACGAGCGCGGCCATGGCAACGGCTGGATGCTGCCGGCCGGCCCGTTGCGCGAGCCGGCTTCGCGCCGGCGCGACTTTACCGTGGTGTACGGGATGCGCGATCCGGCCGGATTGCGGCAGCCGTTCAGCCGCATGGTCTTGCAAGGCGACGTCGCCGAACGGCTCGGCGATCCGAGCCAGGTGCTGGCGCTGCGCGCGCTGCAGGGCAAAGAACCGATGCCGCGCATTCTCGCCGCCGCCGGCATCGGCAATCCAGCGCGTTTCTTCGCGATGCTGCGCGCGGCCGGCCTGCGGATCGAGGAAATGCCGCTGCCCGATCACTACGATTTCGCGGTCAATCCCTTCGCCGGCGCGCAGGCGGACATGATCCTGATCACGGAGAAGGATGCAGTAAAATGTCTGCAACTTGAATCGATCAAGAATGACCCGCGCGTGTGGGTGGTGCCGGTGAGCGCGCACCTGGACAGCGCACTGACGCAACGAATCGTGGAGAAATGCCGTGGACGCCCGACTGCTTGATATCCTGGTCTGCCCGTTGTGCAAGGGCCCGCTCGAGTACGACAAGGCCGCGCAGGAACTGATCTGCAAGGGAGACCGGCTCGCCTATCCGATCCGCGACGGCATTCCGGTGATGTGGGCCGACGAGGCGCGCGACCTGAACGCCGCGCCCGCCACGTCCGGCTGATCGAGCGAACGCCGGCGGGAAGGCGGTGGCCGTTCCCGCATGAGCGTGGCGCCGGAGACCGCGAACGGCAACGCCGGTTCGCAGCAAGCAAAACATAACAAGCAACGCCCATGTCCTTTACCGTCATCATTCCCGCCCGCCTGGCTTCCACGCGGCTGCCCAACAAGCCGCTGGCCGACATCGCCGGCAAACCGATGGTGGTGCATGTCGCCGAGCGCGCGGCCCGTTCCGGTGCCGCCCGCGTGGTGGTGGCAACCGATCACGCAGACATCGTCGCCGCCTGCGAACGCCACGGTGTCGCGGCGCGCCTCACGCGCGCCGACCATCCTTCCGGTACCGACCGCATCGCCGAGGTTGCCGCCGCGCTCGGGCTGGCCCAGGACGCAGTGGTGGTCAATGTCCAGGGCGACGAGCCGCTGATCGACCCGGAGCTGATCGCCGCCACTGCCGGCCTGGTCAGCGCCGAGGTGCCGATGGCGACCGCCGCCCATCCGCTCGACGACGCCGCCGAGGCCTTCAATCCGAACGTGGTCAAGGTGGTGCTGGACCGGGCGGGCAGGGCGCTCTACTTTTCGCGCGCCACCATTCCGTGGCACCGCGACGCATTCGCGCAAGACCGGAGCAGTCTGCCGTCCGGCTACCGGCCGCTGCGGCACGTCGGCCTGTACGCATACCGCAATGCCTTCCTGCAGGCTTATCCGGCGCTCGCGCAGTCGCCGCTGGAGCAGATCGAGGCGCTGGAACAGTTGCGCGTGCTGTGGCATGGCTACCCGATCGCGGTGCATGTCACGCAGCACGCGCCCGCAGCCGGCGTCGATACGCCGGAAGACCTGGAACGGGTAAGGCAGTGCTTTCGGGCGTAGCCTGAAGAAAAAGGCAAGCCTGCCCCGTTTTGGTGAGATTCTGTGGTAAGTTTCATGCAAAGTTCGTGTGATAAAAAAACTCCAACCGGCCAAAGAAGCCGCACACCGCAAAAATAATTCAATACTCATCTAGGAAAAACTCATGCGCCTCATCCTGCTAGGAGCGCCTGGTGCCGGTAAGGGCACGCAGGCGAATTTCATCAAGGAAAAGTTCAACATCCCGCAGATTTCCACGGGCGACATGCTGCGCGCGGCGGTCAAGGCCGGCACTCCGCTTGGTCTGGAAGCGAAGAAGGTGATGGATGCCGGAGGCCTGGTATCGGACGACATCATCATCGGCCTGGTGAAGGATCGCCTGAAGCAACCGGATTGCGCGAACGGTTACCTGTTCGACGGCTTTCCGCGCACCATCCCGCAGGCCGATGCCATGAAGGAAGCCGGCGTCGCGATCGACTACGTGCTGGAAATCGACGTGCCGGACGAAGCGATCATCGAGCGCATGAGCGGGCGCCGGGTGCACCTGCCGTCCGGCCGCACCTATCACCTCAGGTTCAATCCGCCCAAGGTCGAGGGCCGCGACGACGAGACCGGCGAGGAACTGGTGCAGCGTGCCGACGACAACGAGGAAACCGTGAGGAAGCGCCTTGCGGTGTATCACGAACAGACTGAAGTATTGGTCGACTATTACAACAAGTGGGCCCTGTCCGGCCAGCCGGGCGCGCCCAGGTATCGCAAGATCCAGGGGGTCGGCCCGGTCGAAACGATCCGGGACAAGGCCTTCGCGGCATTGGCCGAATGAACGAAGCGGACCGTGTGTCCGCTTTTTTTTTGCAGTGCCGGTTTGCAGCGAAATCGGCAAACCATCTGCGTGTGACGCCATCAAAGTTGGATTTCACCGCGCGCCGGCGATAGCCGGCCCGGATGAAGCACCTGTTGGATCAGCGCCGGTTTACCTGCGAAACCGGCGCCGGAGTTTTGCAGTACGTTAGAAGGAAAGCCGATCGTCGATGGTCGGTGCCCCAAGGAACGTCGTTTGTTTAACTTGATCGAGAACAACATGGAGGAGTCGACATGGCAACAGGTTTATGGTTCGCCGTAGCATGCGGCGCAATCGCCGTGATTTATGGCTTGATGTCCCGCAGCTGGATCCTGAAGCAGGAAGCAGGTAACCCGCGCATGCAGGAAATCGCTGCCGCCGTGCAGCAGGGCGCGGCCGCCTATCTGGCGCGCCAGTACCGCACGATCGCGATCGTCGGGGTCGTACTGTTCATCCTGATCGCGATTCTTCCCGGCCTCGGCCTGGTCACCGCGATCGGCTTCCTGATCGGTGCGGTACTGTCCGGCGCCTGCGGCTTCATCGGCATGAACGTGTCGGTGCGCGCGAATGTTCGTACCGCGCAGGCCGCGACCAGGGGCATGAACGAGGCGCTCGACGTCGCCTTCCGCGGCGGCGCGATCACCGGCATGCTGGTGGTCGGTCTCGGGCTGCTGGGAGTCGCGCTGTTCTTCTGGGCGCTCACGCACATGATTCCGGCTTCCGCGACCACGCCGCATGACGTGATCAAACCGCTGATCGGACTCGGTTTCGGCGCCTCGCTGATCTCGATCTTCGCCCGCCTCGGCGGCGGCATCTTCACCAAGGGCGCCGATGTCGGCGCCGACCTGGTAGGCAAGGTCGAAGCCGGGATCCCGGAAGACGATCCGCGCAATCCGGCGGTGATCGCCGACAACGTAGGCGACAACGTCGGCGACTGCGCCGGCATGGCAGCCGACCTGTTCGAGACCTATGTCGTGACCCTGATCGCGACCATGCTGCTGGGTTCGCTGGTGGTCACCGGATTCGAGCTGCAGGCGATCCTGTACCCGCTGCTGCTGGGCGGGGTGTCGATCCTCGCCTCGATCATCGGCTGCTCGATGGTGAAGGCGAAACCCGGCAAGAAAATCATGTTCGCGCTCTACACCGGCTTGTGGTGGGCGGCCGGCCTGTCGCTGGTGGGCTTTGCGATCGTCACCTGGATGCTGATGCCGGCACCGATGCGGGTGCCGATGATGGGTTCGGCAGTGGTCGGCATCGTGCTCACCGGCCTGATGGTTTACATCACCGAGTATTACACCGGCACCGAGTTCAAGCCGGTGCGCCATATCGCCGAAGCATCGACTACCGGGCACGGCACCAACATCATCGCCGGCCTCGGGGTGTCGATGAAGGCCACCGCCTATCCGGTGCTTGCGGTATGCGCGGCGATCCTCGCAACCTACTGGCTGGCCGGCCTGTACGGCGTTGCGATCGGCGCCACCGCGATGCTGTCGATGGCCGGCATCATCGTCGCCCTCGACGCCTACGGCCCGATCACCGACAACGCCGGCGGCATCGCCGAGATGTCGGAAATGCCCGATTCGGTACGCGCGATCACCGATCCGCTGGATGCGGTCGGCAATACCACCAAGGCGGTCACCAAGGGCTATGCGATCGGCTCCGCCGGCCTGGCTGCGCTGGTGCTGTTCGCCGACTACACGCATGCGCTGGAGTCGGTCGGCCAGAGCGTCACCTTCGATCTGTCGAACCCGCGCGTGATCGTCGGCCTGTTCATCGGCGGCCTGATTCCCTACCTGTTCGGGGCGATGGCGATGGAAGCGGTGGGGCGTGCCGCCGGCGCCGTGGTGATCGAGGTACGGCGCCAGTTCCGCGAGATCAAGGGCATCATGGACGGCAGCGGCAAGCCCGAGTACGACAAGGCGGTCGACATGCTGACCGCGTCCGCGATCCGCGAAATGATCCTGCCGTCGCTGCTGCCGGTGGCGGTGCCGATCCTGGTGGGCATGATCCTGGGGCCGGCCGCGCTCGGCGGCATGCTGATGGGCACCATCGTCACCGGCCTGTTCGTCGCGATCTCGATGACCACCGGCGGCGGCGCCTGGGACAATGCGAAGAAATACATCGAGGACGGCAACTACGGCGGCAAGGGCTCGGAAGCGCACAAGGCGGCGGTCACCGGCGATACCGTCGGCGACCCGTACAAGGATACCGCCGGGCCGGCGGTCAATCCGCTGATCAAGATCATCAACATCGTGGCACTGCTGCTGGTGCCGCTGCTGCCGGCAACGCTGCCGAGCACCACCACCGGCATGAACGGCGGCACACCGGCTCCGCTGGCGCTGTCGGCGCCGGTGGGGGCGCAGGCGACAGCCGCCAGCCCGCCGGTAGCGAAATAGCCGGCCAGGCCCGAGGTCCAGGGCACGGAAACCCACCCACGGAAACCCGCCTCCTCGCAGGCGGGTTTTTTTCTTGGCGATGCCGCTGCGGGAACACTCGAGCGCTTTCGGCCTGACCGGCTCGATGATGCCGGGCGCCTTGCCTCCGGCACTGCGTTGCGGCTCCTTGTCATGGCCCCGCCATG
>CBIHOK010000003.1:0-59839 GCA_966211575.1 uncultured Noviherbaspirillum sp. | reverse complement strand
TCGCCGTAGCCCCGCTACGACTCGTCGCTGCGCCTGGTATCCGACCGGTTTCCGGGGCTGCGCACCTGCCAAATAAACACTAAACAGGCTCTGACACCGTCGATCCGGTCGAGATGCGGACGCAGCGTGGCTGCCGCGTCGAGATAGGCGGCCTTCTGCTCCGGATGCGGCTGGACTTCGAAAATCACTGCGATCATTCGCCCTCCCCGGGCGGAATGCCGAAGGTGCCGTCCACGGCTTCCACGAAGCTGCGCTGCTCGCGCAGAATGAAGCGTTTCTGTTGCGCCATCTCGAAATTCCGGCGCCCTTCATCGTCGGCCTTGAGCCGTGCGCGATAGCGTTCGTACGCGGCCAGGCTGTCGAATGCGATCAGGCCCCAGGCAACATCGTTCGTGCCCTCGTGCGGCAGGAAGTAGCCGACCAGGTGGCCGCCGCAGCGCGGAATGATGCGGCCCCAGTTTTCCGAATATTCCTTGAAAGCCTGACGCTGGAACGGATCGATTTCATAGCGGATGATGCAGGTGATCGTCATGATCGCTTTTCCTGTGCGGGTTGGGACGAAGGAACGATACCGCTTGATGCGGCGACGATGGTTCGACGGCGGCCGAATCATGACGTTTCAGCCGGCGTTAGGGGATGAACTGGGCACGACAGCCGCGGTGGCGTGCGGGGTATCGCGGCCGGAATGAATGTTCTTGCCGAACAGGCAGCATTCCGGCTTACAATCCTCATAACGATCTCCGGTTGTGGCGCTTGGATCGAGCTGTTTATCCGTTGCCGGGAGACCGTGCCTTTGACCTGCTTCGCCGGGCGCCAGATAACCTGCAAAGCAATGCATCCAGAGGAAAACAAAATCCCATCCCTGCGTCACAAGGAGACCTGAATCATGTCCAATGTCATTTTGCTCGGCACACGCAAAGGTACCGTGATACTCGAACGCAAAAATTCGAACTGGCACCCCAGGCCGATCATGCACGAAGGTATTCCGGTCTGTTACGCGGCGCGCGATCCGCGCGACGGCACGTTATGGGCATCCCTGGATCATGGCCACTGGGGGCCCAAGCTGTCACGCTCACGGGACGGCGGCGCAACCTGGGAGGATGCGCCATCGGTGAAATATCCGCAGGGAGCGCGCTACATCGTCCAGTACCTGCCGACGCCGGACTTTGATCCCGCGGCGCCGGCGGGGCAGCCCGAGTACCGGGACGCAACCGTGTACAAGATCTGGAACATTGCATTCGGCGCTGCCGGGCAGCCCGGCAGGCTGTATGCCGGCACCATTCCGGGCGGCCTGTTCGTCAGCGACGACGGCGGCGATTCCTGGGAACTCAACCGGCCGCTCTGGAGCCACGATAGCCGCGGCGGCGATCTGTTCAGCGGCGAGGCGACGTCCGAGACCCGCTGGGGCGGCACGCCGGCAAGCGTGGATTATGGCGTGTTCGAGCCGGGCATCCATTCCATCGTCGTCGACCCGCGCGACCCGGATCATATTCTCGTGGCCGTATCATCGGCCGGGGTAATGGAAACCACGGACGGCGGGAAAACCTGGGCGGGGCGTAACCAGGGAATGCGGATGGATTATCTCCCGAACCCGGAAGCGGAGTGGGGCCACGATCCGCATTTCGTCACGGCCTGCCGCGAGCAGCCGGATCACCTCTGGCAGCAAAACCATTGCGGCGTGTTTTACAGTGAAGACGGAGCCCGAACCTGGAAAAAGGTCAGCATGCCTGAAGCCGGCGTGCATTTCGGGTTTCCGATCGCGGCCGACAACCGTGATGGGCGCACCGCCTGGGTGGTACCCGCACGCGCGGATTCGGAACGGATGGCAATCGGCGGGGGCCTGTTCGTTGCGAGGACGACGGATGGCGGACAGTCCTGGCAATCGTTCCGCAGCGGCCTGCCGCAGGAGCATGCCTACGATGTCGTGCTCAGGCATGCGCTGGATGCGGCGGGCGACGTTGTTTGTTTCGGTAGTACGACAGGGAATGTCTATCTGTCGGAAGACCGGGGCGAAACCTGGCGTTGTCTGGGTAATAATTTCCCGCCTGTATATTCAGTCCGGTTTGGTTAACGATCGGGTTGATCGCGATGCCCACTGTTGAAATCACGCCGCATCTTTACCGCTTCTTCCCGGCGCTCGAGAGGCGCAAGATCATGGTCCCGGGCGGTTCGGTTGCCGAAGTTCTGCTGGAGATCGACAAGATCGTCCCGGGATTCTCGGATTACCTGCTTGATGAACGCGGCGCACTTCGCCGGCACGTCAATATCAGCGTCAACGGCACGACGGTGATCGATAAAAAGACACTCTCGGACCGGGTTCCGGACGATGGGACACTCTATATTTTCCAGGCACTGACCGGAGGATAGGAACCTCGGCCCAGGTGCGAGGGGAAGAAGCGGATTCCATTCGCGGAGGAGAAAAATGAAAAAATCGGACTCAACCGAAAGCCAGCCGGCATCCGAGCTGATCGACCAGCGAATTGCCGAGCTTGGTGACTGGCGCGGCGAAACCTTGAGCAGGATGCGCCAGCTCATCAAGGAGGCAGACCCGGAGGTGGTGGAGGAGTGGAAATGGATGGGCACGCCGGTGTGGTCGCATCACGGGATCATCTGCACCGGCGAGTCCTACAAGGAAAAAGTGAAGCTGACCTTCATCAAGGGAGCTTCGCTGGAGGACCCGGCCAGGCTGTTCAATGCGAGCCTCGACGGGAACGCAAGGCGCGCGATCGACATCCACGAGGGAGAGGAGGTGGATGGCGAAGCATTCAAGGCGCTCATCCGTACCGCGATCGCCCTCAATGCGTCAGCCCGAAAGGCAAAACCGGGGCGAGCGAAGCCGGATCAGCCATGACGGATCAATCAGGTCCGCTCCTGGGCCGGGGTGTTCCGTCATATCGTTAGGAGAGCGGCACTCATCATGTACGAACACGTACTGACATTCTGGTTCAAGGACATCGAGCCCAAGATGTGGTGGGCTGCGGATCCTGCGTTTGATGCACTATTGCGGGAGCGCTTCCTGTCCGTGCTGAAGCAGGCGGCCAAGGGCGAGCTGTACGGTTGGCGGGGCAATCCGCTGGGGCGCCTGGCCGAAATCATTGTGCTGGACCAGTTTTCCCGCAACATCTACCGGGACACCGCGCAGGCCTTTGCCCAGGATCCGATGGCGCTGGTTCTTTCGCAGGAGGCCGTCGCGCTTGGCGTGCTGGATCGGCTCCAGCCAGTGCAGCGCGCCTTTTTGCTGATGCCCTACATGCACAGCGAGTCGCCGCTCATACATGTGGAGGCCGAGCGCCTGTTCCGGGAATGGGCGCCGCAAGACAATTACCGCTTCGAGCTGCGTCACAAGGCGATCGTCGATCGCTTCGGGCGCTATCCGCACAGGAACAAAATCTTGGGACGCGCTTCGAACGAGGAAGAGATGGAGTTCCTGAAGCAGCCGGGATCCGGTTTTTAGACAGCGGCGGCCGGACATTGCAAGGGCGTCGAATCGTATTCTGCAAGAATTGAACGAAGCCAGATATCGGAGGGCCTGTCGATGAACGTTCCCACTCCCACCGTAAAAAACCTTCGTCCCGACGCCGAGGTGATGACGAAGCAACGCATTCCGTACTTCATCGGCATTTCCGGACAGACCGCCGGCGCGACCGGTCTGTCAATGCACCTGATCGCCATTCCTCCCGGCGGCCGTTCCGAACCGCATCTGCATGTGGACTACGAAACCGCAATCTATGTGCTGGAGGGCAGGGTCCGCACGCGCTGGGGCGCGTCGCTGGAGAATGAGGTGGTCAGCGAAGCAGGAGATTTCCTGTTCATACCACCGAGGGTTCCGCACGAGGCCATCAACCTGAGTGCGACGGAGGGAGCGCGCGCGATTGTTGCCCGTAATGATCCAGCGGAGCAGGACAAAGTTGAATCGTACACGGGGCCGCGCAGGGATTGACGGCATAAGACGGCGGCGCCGGCAGCGGCAAACAAAACGGCCGGAAGCTCTCGCTCCCGGCCGTTTTCTGTTGGCCGTTCTCTCCTGGTTTTTCCCGGCTCAGAACGGAATCGCGTCGTCTTCGAATTCCACCGCCTTCTGCCGCGATGCGTGCTGCGGGGCATGGCTGCGCGCATCGCTGCCCTCCGCCTCGCCGTGTGCCGGCGGCGAACCGAGCATCCGCATGTCGTCGGCGATGATCTCGGTGACGAAGCGCTCGATGTCGTCGCGGCCGGTCCAGCGCCGGGTCTGCAGCCGGCCTTCCAGGTAGACCTGCGAGCCTTTCTTCAGATACTGGCCGGCGATCTCGGCCAGCTTCCGGTACAGCACCACGCGGTGCCATTCGGTTGCCTCGCGGCGCTCGCCGGTGGTCTTGTCCTTCCAGGTCTCGGTGGTAGCCACCGAGAGATGGGCGACGCTTTCCCCGTTGCTGGTCGAGCGCATTTCCGGGTCGTGGCCGAGATAGCCGATCAGTGTCATCTTGTTCAAGGTTGCCATCACATTCTCCTTCGTCAATGAATCTCGAGCCGCGCACCCTGCTCGGTGTGGGCGCCGGCTACCGGCACGCCGGCTTTCAGCGCCGCCGCGATCGCGCGCTTGTCGGGCACCGGCTCGCGCTGCACCAGGAATGCCGGCGGCAATTCCTGCTGGCAGTCCACTACCACGTGCGGCGGGTTCTTGCGGACCGCGAGTTCGAACAGCGCGGTCGTCACCTGTTCGCGCCCGGTGCTGCGCATCAGGTCGAGGATCAGCCGGCGGCCGTTCTCGGCTGCGCGCTGCAGCGCTTCGTGGCGCACTTCCAGGCCGGCGATGGTGGCCTGTACGCCGCTGTCGGCGGCTTCCAGGTTGCGCACCATCTTCGCCAGGTTTTCCAGCTGCTCGTCAAGCGGGCCGGAAATGCTTTCCAGCGTGTCCGCGACCACCTGGGGATCGTCGTGCCGCTCCGCCAGCAATTCGGCCAGGTGCCGGTATTGCGCGGCCAGCTCGAAGGCTTCGAACATCGGCTTCATGCCGCCACCCCGAAGTCGGCATCGTTGTGTGACTCAAGATCCGCCTTGCGCCTGTCCTTCGCACGCGTCAGTTCGGACAGCGCGTCGTTGTCGCCGATCGCATTGGCGGTCCGGTAGGCGGCCGCGAACGCCTTGTACAAGTCGTCCAGCGAACCGGCGTTGCCGATCGCGCCGATCAGTTCGGCTTTCTGCGGATCCGGCATCCCGATGCGTTGCGGCGGCCCGTCTTCGCCGGTTTCGAGCCAGCCCAGCAGGCGCTGACCGGTTTCGACGCCGGGGCGGAAGATCTCGCCGTCGAACAGCCGGGTGCGGTCCTTGCCGACGAAAGCCATGTGCTGCACGTCGAGTTCGAAAAAGGTGGTGAATTCGTACTCGATGCCGTCGCGCATGATCGGGGCCAGGCCGATCTTGCGCACCACCTGCTTGCCGGTGCGCTCGTCCTTTTCCTGCACGTACTCGGTCTTCGCGCGCATGGTCGCGATGATGTGGCAGGGGCTTTGCAGCAGCGCCTCGACCAGTGCATTGTGCTCGGGAGTGACCTGGCGCCAGGCCTGCCAGCTGTTGCCGGACTTGTCGGCGATCTTGCCCTGGCGATCGAGCGAACCGCCTTCGCCGCTCCATGCATGGGTGAGGCTGTCGACGATGATGGTCGACACGCCGGCCTGTTCGAGCGCATGGATTGCCTCGACGTAGCGCGCCGGGGTGAACGGCGGCGTCAGCTGCAGCACGTCGTAGCCTTCCGGCAGCAGGTCGGCGTACAGGTCGCCGCTGCCGTGTTCGGTATCGATCATGCCGATGCGGCCGCCGAGGCCGCCGGCGATCAGCAGCGCCGAGTAGGTCTTGCCGCTGCCGGCGGGACCGGACATGCCGAGACGGAGCTTGGCGCGGCGGCGGGTGGCGCGGTGAATTTCGAATGTGCTCATGTTGATTACCTTCCTTTCCTTGTCCTCGTGTTCAATCTGCTCCAGGCGGCCGATCTGCTCGTACCACTGCAAACCGCCGTCGTCGAAACCGGCTTGTTGGTCCATGCGACTACCTCGCTGAATCGGGTCTGTTTCCATTAAACACTACCGAAAAAGTAGTAATCGACCGCGCGACCCGACGCGGCAGATCGGGGTTGCTCAATGCAGGTTCTTGAACTTCACCTGCGCGATGATCTGTTCCGCGCTCGCCGAGGCGGTCGCCACCGGCATCAGCTGTTCGACGTGGGCGGGCGTCAGGCGGCGCTTCTGCAACGCCTCGAGCAGTGCGCGCTCGCGCTCGGCCGCATCGCTGCCGAGCGATGGTGTCCAGCGCGGCGGCGCGCGCCGGATGCGCGCCTGCAGCACCGCTTTCGTATAGGTTTCGCGAAATGCGTTGCGGGCGCCGCCGGCGTCGCCGGCCTCGAGCAGCGGCAGCGCCACGCCCCAGGATTCGGCCATTTCATCGGTCCAGACCACCGACGCCTGCTCGTTCTTCGGCATCATGTTCCAGGCTTCATCAGCGTCCGGCCGGCCGTCGTCGAGGCGCGCCAGGATTTCCGCGATCTTCAACGGCCCCTGCAATTCCATCCGGCAGCGTGCGAGCGCGGCAAGAATCAGTTGTTCGGAAAAATCGCTCAGGTCGAGCGCCAGCAGTTCGGCGGCGGCCGGCGACAATGGCTGACCGCAGACTTCCGCGGTCAGTGCCACCGCTTCGGCAACGATGCGTTGCACCGCTTCGCGGCGGGCATCGGAGCCGAGCGGGTCGGCATGAATAGCTTGCAGATAATCGATTTTCATCTTCGTTTCTTCATAAGGCCCGGAAGTGACGCTGCCGCGATCCGACGGCTTCCCTGCTGCGGAAGCGGTTGCCCGTGCTTGCTGTCGCATGAGCGCACTCGAATGACGGCAACACATGAAAAACCACTGTTTTGGTTGCACTTCATCAACACAAGACACCGCGTCCGGGTTACACTTGCCGCTGCGGCGGCCGGTGCAGCGGTACGCCATCAGGGAGCAAGCGACATGGCGCTCGACAGTGCCCAGATAAGACACAAGAATTTCCGCCGGCTGTTCGATGATTTCATCGCCCAGCATCCGCATCTGCCGCAGCGCGGCATGCTGAAGCTGTTCGCCGAGCGCCTCGAACTGTCCGACCGTTACCTCAGTCATATCAAGTGCAACCGGAAAAATATCGGAAGCAACGTGGCCCGCGCGATCGAAGACCGGCTCAGGCTGCCGCATGGCTGGATGGATCGCGAGCATGATTCTCTGCACCTTCCCGTCGATGACAAGGAGCGGCTATTCGTCGAAACCGCTCTCACGTTGTTCCGCGCCCAGCCCAACGAAGCGCGCGAGCTGATGCTCGAGCAACTGCGCCAGCGCCTGCAATCCGCCACCCGCGCCGGCACTTCGAAGCGGCGCCAGGTGGGCGCCGCCTGAGCGCCATTCCTTTTCCTTTTTCCATCCCCCCTGGCTGCCGCCAGCTTGCTCCGGGAACGCCGCCGCTCGTGCCTTGCCGGGCGCGCGGCGGCGAGCCGGGCTTGAAAATCTGGGGAAAGGGGAATGCCGCGAAAAGATGCGATGCTGAGAGGCTCAATGCCGCGCGAAAGGAAAAACGGAAGCGTTTCCAGCTGGGTGATTCATCTGCCCCGCTCATGCCGGGGCTGCCTGTCGCCTGGTCGTTAACTGTATGGATGTACAGTGAATGGTACACAAATCAGCCGGCATAATCAATACCAAAATGGTCGCAATATAAAAAATATTCGGCCCCCGGGAATCGAATTGATGCCGTTCATGAGTGCCGGAAAATTCAGCAGAAAAGCTGCTTTCCGAATGAAAATATTGCCCGGAGAACTTCGCTGACGCACGCTTTTCCACTTATCCGATATGCCGGCGAAAGGGCGTTTTTCAAGTAAAAAAAGCTACTGTAAAAGTAGCTTTTTGTGAGATAGAAGACCGCGCCCCAAGGGGGCGCAACGTTCCCGGCGGGACGTCGCTGTCGCGCCGCAGCCGCGTCTTGTTTTACAGGAACATGCCTTCTGGCAGCGGTACCTGCAAGGCGACCTTGAACAGCAGATAGAGGCCGCCCAGCACCAGCGCCGCTCCGATCGCATACATGGTGGCGAGGCGAGGGCTCCATTTTCCGTAATGGGCGATCACCAGCAACAGCGCGAACGCGACCACGCTGGACACCAGGAAACCCACCGGTTCCAGTACGAAGGCCCAGATCAGCATCACTGCCGCCACCGCCGCCTGGCGGCCGCGCGCACCGCCCTCGCCCTCGCGCGGCGGCTTCGGCCGCAGCCATGACAGCACCAGGTAGAGCGCACCGAAGAACACCAGCAGCGCCGATACGGTGCGCGGAAACACGGAGCCAAGTGGGGAGAAATCGCCGGCGGCCCAGAAAGCGGCGATCCCGAGCGCGATGAAGGCGGCGCAGGCGATCATGGAGCCGGCGTCGCGGCGTGGTGTGTCATGCATGGTTGCCTCCTGCTGCGGTTTGAGCGGCGCCGGCCCGGCTGGTGCGCCATTGCACGATCAGCGGGTAAAGCAGGCCGAGGATGATGAAGAGGATGATGCCGAGCGAGATCGGACGGCCGAAGAACTCGGGCAGCACGTGGCCCTTTGCATTGCCGATCAGGTAGCCCTGGACGAAGCCGCGTTCGGCGATCGAGCCCAGGATCAACCCCAGCACGATGGGCGACGCGGTGAAACCGACGCGTGACAGCCCCCAGGCAATCACCCCGAGGATCACCATCTGCTGCACTTCGTACGCGTTGTTATGGATTGCATAGCTGCCGAGAATGGTCAGGAATGCGACCCCGGGCACCAGCAGCGCTTTCGGCACGCCGACGATGAAGCGGAACGCGTAGCGGCCGATCATCAGCCCGCATGGCAGCATGATCAGGGTGGCGATGATCAGGCCCCAGATGAAGGTATAGACCACCGCGCTCTGCTCGGCGAACAGCGAGGGGCCGGTGCGGATGCCTTGCACCAGCAGCGCGCCGAGGATGATCGCGTCCGGCGGAGTGCCGGGGATGCCGAGCACCAGGGTCGGCACCAGGCCGCCGCCTACCGTCGCATTGTTGGCCGATTCGGTGGCGATGATGCCGTCCGGTTCGCCCTTGCCGAAGTTGTCGCGCCGAGGCGATGCGCGCCTTGCTTCCGAATAGGCGACCAGCGCCGCGATCGAACCGCCGGCGCCGGGCAGGATGCCGACCACGGTGCCGAGCGCCGAGCTGCGCAGCAGGTTGAATTTGCCGCGTACCATTGCGCCGATTGCTTCCGCCAGCCGGAAGCCGCGTACTTCGCTCGACATTGTCAGGTGCGGAGTGGCGTTGGCCACCAGGTCGATGATGACCGGCACGCAATAGATGCCGATCAGGGCGGCCACCACGTCGACGCCGCCCAGCAAGGCCTGGAACGGGCCGACGTAGCGGATGTCGCCGCCCACTTCGGCCGAGCCGACCATCGCCAGCAGCAGGCCGAGGCAACCGCCGATCAGGCCCTTGATGGTGCTGCCTTCGCTGAGCGAGGCGATCAGCGTCAGGCCCAGGATCGCGAGCCAGAAGTATTCGGTCGGACCGAAGCGCAGCGCCACCGTCGCCAGCGCCGGCGCCAGGAACAGCAGGCAGGCGGCGCCCACCAGTCCGCCGAACACCGAGGCCAGGCAGGCCAGCGTCAGCGCCAGGTCGCCGCGGCCGGCCTTGGCCATCGGGTAACCGTCGAAGGTGGTGGCGATCGACGATGGCGTGCCGGGCGTGTTGAGCAGGATGGCGGCGTAGGAGCCGCCGTAGATCGCGCCCGTGTAGATCGCGCCGAGGCAGATCAGGGCAGTGGCAGGCGACATGCCGAACGTGAAGGGGACCAGCACCGCGACCCCCATGGTGGCACTGAGGCCGGGCAGTGCGCCGATCACCGTTCCGCATACCACGCCGGCAACGGCGAACAGCAGGTTGATCGGGGTGAGCGCCGAAAGCAGATAATCGATACCGAACATGGCGACAGCCTTCCGTTGAGAGATTGTCGAACATCGATGCGAACAGGCAGTCTTGCCCGCGCACGAACGTAGGCGGCGCCGGACGGAGCTTTGCAGCCGCCGTCTCGAGGATTTTCCGCCACCTGTCGGGTGCCGGTGCGTGGGCGCCGGCACCCGTCTGAGGACTAGTCCTTCTTCGTGATGCCCATCTGTTTGGCGAGGGTTTCGTAGCGCGTCTTGATCTTCTGCATGAAGGCCGGCATCTCGGCCGGGCCTATATCAAGCATCGCGAAGCCGTTGTCCTCCATTTTCTTGATGAAGGCCGGGTCGTGATTGATCTTGGCCAGGATGTCCGCCAGCTTCTTCTTGATGTCCGGCGGCGTCGACTTCGGCACCGCGACGCCGCGATAGGCGCCGCCTACCAGGTCGTAGCCGGACTCCTTGAAGGTCGGGCAATCAGGCAGCATCGGATGCCGCTTTTCCATTGCCACGCCTAGGCAGCGCACCTGCTTGCCGAGCTGGACCTGCACGGTGGTGTAGCCCCAGCTGCCTGCTACCTGGTGTCCCAGCAGCGCGCTGTTGGAGGGGCCGGTGCCGGCGAACGGAATGTAGGTGGTCTTGATGCCGGCCATCTTGTCGAACTGCTGCTGTGCCAGATTGTTGGCCGAATTGGTGCCCGAGCCGGCCAGCGTGATTTCGCCCGGCTTCTTCTTCGCCGCCTCGATGAAATCCTTCAGCGTCTTGAATGGGCTGTCGGCCGGCACCAGCAGCGCGTCGGGAGTGAAGTGGAACCAGTACAGGGTATCGATATCGTCGGTCTTGTAGCCGACGTCCTTTTGCAGCGGCTGCAGCACGATGTGCGGCAGGTTGGTGCCCATGATGGTATAGCCGTCCGCCGTCATGTTGTTGAGCTGGGCCCACGAAGCGGCGCCGCCGGCGCCCGGCTTGTACTGGATGGCGAGCGATTGTCCGGTGACCTTCTTGAAGAACGGTTCCTGCAATCGCGCGGAAATATCGGATTCGCCGCCCGGGCCGAACGGGATGATGTAGTTGACGGTGCGGCTCGGGTAGTCCGCTGCAGCCACGTTGAAGGATGTTGCGATCGCCAGGGAACCCAGCACTGCTTTCCACGAATGTCTCATCTCCACCTCATCGGTTGTTTTGGTCGGAACATGTGTCGCAGCCGCCACCGTTTTCCTCCGATGTACAAACCTGCGGAAGATGGCGGCGAGGGTCATATTATGCCTAAATCCGCCACCAGTCAAATGACATAGATGATATAGGTCATATAGTTGACTTTGATCTTGTTCCAACATAAGATCGATTCCGTCGAACGAGCGCGGCTCGCTCCCCATCCCGATGACAACCAAGGAGATAACGATGATTCACGTTGTGTTGCACGACGCCAATGACACAGTCGCGGTGGCTGTCGTGGAAGGCATCAAGGCCGGATCCGAACTGAATGCCTGGATCATGGACGACGACCGCACGGTCAGCGTCAAGGCACTGCAGGACATTCCGATCGGGCACAAGATCGCGATGAAGGACATGTCCGTCGGCGACACCGTGATCAAGTACGGCGAAGACATCGGCAAGGTGGTGGCCGGCGTGCGCGCCGGCGAGCATGCCCACGTCCACAACATCAAGACCAAGCGCTGGTAGCGGCGGCAATCTTACGTTCGGCATCGCGCGGCATTGCCGCCGCCGGTCGGCGCAGCGCAAGCATCCCATTCGAAATCCATTCAAGCGATAGGTCCATCATGATTTCCAAAGACACGACATTCCTCGGATACCGCCGTGAAAACGGCCGCGTCGGCGTGCGCAACCACGTCATCATCCTGCCGCTCGACGATCTGTCGAACGCCGCCAGCGAAGCGGTGGCGAACAACGTCAAGGGGGCGATGGCGATCCCCCATCCGTATGGCCGCCTGCAGTTCGGCGCCGACCTCGAACTCCATTTCCGCACGCTGATCGGCGCCGGTTCCAACCCGAACGTCGCCGCGGTGGTGGTGATCGGCATCGAGGAGGGCTGGACCAAGAAGGTGGTGGACGGTATCGCGAAGACCGGCAAGCCGGTGGTCGGCTACGGCATCGAAGGCCACGGCGACCACGAAACCATCATGCGCGCCTCGCGCAGCGCGCGCGAATTCGTGCAGTGGGCATCCGAGAAGCAGCGCGAGGTCTGCCACATCAACGAGTTGTGGGTATCGACCAAGTGCGGCGAGAGCGACACCACTTCCGGCTGCGGTTCCAACCCGACCGTCGGCAATGCGTTCGACAAGCTGTACGAGCAGGGCTCCACGCTGGTGTTCGGCGAGACCTCCGAGATCACCGGCGGCGAGCACGTGGTGGCGGCGCGCTGCGCGAACGACGACGTGCGCGAGCGCTTCATGTTCATGTTCAACCGCTACCAGGACATGATCAACCGCCACAAGACCTCGGACCTGTCCGATTCGCAGCCGACCAAGGGCAACATCGCGGGCGGCCTGACCACGATCGAGGAAAAGGCGATGGGCAACATCCAGAAGATCGGCAAGAAGTGCAAGGTCGACGGCGTGCTCGACAAGGCCGAAACGCCGACCCATCCCGGCCTGTGGTTCATGGATTCGTCGTCGGCGGCGGCCGAGATGGTCACGCTGTGTGCGGCGTCCGGCTACGTGGTGCATTTCTTCCCGACCGGCCAGGGCAACGTGATCGGCAACCCGATCCTGCCGGTGATCAAGATCTGCGCGAACCCGCGCACGGTACGCCTGATGAGCGAACACATCGACGTCGATTGCTCGCCGCTGCTGCAGCGCGAACTGACGCTCGACCAGGCCGGCGACAAGCTGCTCGAGATGATGCTGCGCACCGTGAACGGACGCCTGACCGCCGCCGAGGCGCTCGGCCACCGCGAGTTCGTGCTGACGCGCTTGTATGAGAGTGCTTGAGCTAGTAACGGTTGACAAGCAGTCCAGCGCACTTTGCGTTTCGGATGGCATGCGAGCCGTTGCAGTAATACTCCTTCCCCCTGCAAGGGGGAAGGTTGGGATGGGGGTAGTGCGGCTCAAGATACGACAGCGGTAGCTCAAAGACCCTACCCCCACCCTAACCCTCCCCCTGCAAGGGGGAGGGAACAGTGTGCCGCCGTGCGGCTGGCGCTATCCATTTCGCTCCCGTAGCGAAGCAGGAGACAAGAATGAAAATCGTCATTTCCGAATTCATGGACGAAGCCGCGGTCGACAGCCTGCGCGGCAGCTTCGAGGTGGTGTACGAACCCACGCTGGTCGACCGGCGCGACGATCTGCTGGCCGCAGTTGCCGATGCAGCTGCGTTGATCGTGCGCAACCGCACCCAGGTCACCTCCGAAGTGCTGGCCGCAGCGCCGAAGCTGTCGGTGGTCGGGCGGCTCGGCGTCGGACTGGACAACATCGACGTTGCCGCCTGCCGCGAGCGCAAGGTCGAGGTGATTCCGGCCACCGGCGCGAACGCCGGCGCGGTGGCCGAATATGTGCTGGGCACCGCGATGGCGCTGCTGCGCGGCGCCTACACCCGCAGCGCGGAGACGGCGAGCGGCAACTGGCCGCGCGCGGTGCTGTCGAACGGCCGAGAGATCGCAGGCAAGACGCTCGGGCTGGTCGGTTTCGGCGGTATCGGCCAGCTGACCGCGCGGCTGGCGCAGGCGCTCGGGATGCGGGTGGTCGCGCACGATCCGATGCTCGATCCCGGCGCCCCGGTCTGGCGCGATAGCGGCGCGCAGCCGCTTGCACTGGATGCGTTGCTGCAGAAGTCCGACGTGGTGTCGCTGCATGTGCCGCTGACCGAACAGACGCGCCGGCTGATCGATGCGAGCGCGCTGGCGAAAATGAAGCAGGGCGCGGTGCTGATCAACAGCGCGCGCGGTGGCGTCGTCGATGAGGCGGCGCTGGCCGAAGCGCTGCAGTCGGGCCGCCTGGGCGGCGCCGCGCTCGACGTGTTCGAACAGGAGCCGCTGGCGCCGGGCAACCCGCTCGCCAATGTGCCCAACCTGATCCTGACGCCGCACATCGCCGGCGTCACCCTGGAATCCAACGTGCGCGTCAGCAGCCTGATCGCCGAGCGCGTCGCGGCCCGCTTGCGGCAGCAGTGAGCGTATCCGGACCCCACTTGTACAGGAGAATTCAACATGCCGGTGATGTCGATCGATGAACTGACTGCCTGCGCCAGCCGTGCGCTGCAAGCCGCGGGGGCCACTGCCGCCGCCGCCGACGCGGCCGCGCGGGCGCTGGTGGCGGCCGATGCGCAGGGATTGGGCTCGCACGGCGTGTCGCGCGTGCCGCAGTACGCAGCCTTCCTGTGCAACGGGCGCACGGTGCGCGATGCGCAGCCGGAAATCGTCCGTTCGAAAGGGGGCGCCTGCCTGATCGATGCCGGCAGCGGCATGGCCTACGAGGCGTGCACGCTGGCGGTGCAAACCGCGATCGAGCGGGCAAAGGAATTCGGCATCGCCTGCGCCGGCATCACCAACAGCAACCACTTCGGGGCGGCCGCGGTGCACCTGGAGGCGGTCGGCCGGGCCGGGATGGTCGGCTTGGCGTTCAGCAATTCACCGGCGGCGATGCCGGCCTGGAACGGCAAGACGCCGCTGTTCGGCACCAACCCGATCGCCGCCGTCTTTCCGCGCCGCACCGCCGATCCGTTGATGATCGACCTGGCGTAGAGCGAGGCGGCGCGCGGCAAGATCAAGCTGGCCGCCAGGGAAGGACACCCGAACCCGGAAGGCTGGGCGGTAGACAGCGAAGGCCGGCCCACCACCGATGCGAAAGCGGCATTGGCCGGCAGCATGTTGCCGGCGGGCGGCGTCAAGGGCGCGATGCTGGCGCTGATGGTCGAACTGCTGGCCTGCGCGCTGACCGGCGCCGCCTTCGGCTTCGAAGCCGACTCGTTCTTCAAGGAAGAAGGCAACCGGCCGCGCCTGGGGCAGATGTTTTTAGTGATCGACCCGGGCGCGCTGGCCGGGGCGGATACCTATTTTTCGCGCACCGAGACGCTGATCGAGATGATGCTGCGCGATCCGGAAGTGCGGCTGCCGGGCGAACGGCGGCGGGCGCTGGTGCGCAAGGCGGAAGCGGAGGGGATCAACGTCCCCGATTCCCTGTTCCGCCAACTGCAGGCGCTGGCCGAGGGTTGACGACGGGCGGTCGAGAACGCAGCATTACGCTTTTACCGCCGGAATTTGTCCCTTGGACAAGAAACCGGATTGTTAACCTTGCCCACCGATCCATGCCCGAATATTCCGCCGTCGTCACGCCCGTAGGCGTCACCCTGTACAAGGACGTGCAGCGCAAGATGCTGATGGCGCTGTCCGCCGGCGAATGGCAGCCGGGCGAAGCCATTCCCGCCGAGAAACGGCTGTGCGAGCGCTTTTCGGTGTCGATCGGCACCTTGCGCAAGGCAATCGACGAACTGGTGGCCGAAGGCATCCTGATTCGGCACCAGGGGCGCGGCACCTTCGTGGCCACCCATGCCCGCGACCAGCACTGGTTCCGTTATTTCAAGGTGGCGCGGCATGACCAGCCGAAAACCTACCCGAACGCCACGCTGGTCGGGTTCAGCAAGGGCAGGGCCGACCGCGAAGCCTGCGAAAAGCTGGGTATTGCCGGGGCTTCGCGGGCCTTCCAGTTCTCCAACATGCTGAGCCTGGACGGCGAACCGGCGCTGATCGACGAAATCACCCTGCCGGAAGCGCTGTTTGCCGGCCTGACCAAGGCCAGGCTGGAACAGCGGCCGAGCACCTTGTACAACTTCTATCAGTCCGAATTCGGATTGAACGTGATCCGCATCGAGGAAAGGCTGCGTGCCACCGCTGCCGACGACCGGCACGCGGAACTGCTCGGGCTGGAGCCGGGGGCGCCGCTGCTGCTGGTACGGCGGGTCGCGTTTTCATACAACGACCAGCCGGTCGAGTGGCGGCTGTCCTATATCAATACCGAGCGTTTCGAATACTGCGCCAGCGGCAGCTGAGCGCGGTTCCCTCCGCATATCCATTTCCTCCACCTCCGAAAACGCTTTCCCCACGGGTTTGCGCCATTTGCAATACCATCCTGATACGCCAGCCTGCGCCGCCGCGACAACAATTCGATACAAAGTACCCGGCACACGAAATTTCAGCGATACATCCTCGGGGCAACATCTGCAGGCGAAGCTGTTCGCGCCCGGCAGGGGCGGCGACTGTATCGGCGGCTGCGAATGAACCACGGCCGGCAGGAAGCGGTCAGGAAAATGGACAACCGGGCAGTTCGCTGGCCGGCATCACGGGATAAGGAATGGATCAGCAAATCGGAGAGCCCCAGGTCGTTGCGCGCGACCGCGCCGCAAGAAAAATCAGCCGCCGCCGCTCGCTGGCCGGCATCCTGATCGCGATCCTCGTGCTGGCGGCACTGGGCTGGCTGACCTGGTATCTGACCCATCGCGGCACCTCCGGTCCCGGTTTCGGCCCGGGCGCCGGCCGGCGCGGCGCGCCGGCAACCACGGTCGGGGTCGCCACCGCGAGCCATGCCGATATCCCGGTAATCATAGACGCGCTCGGCACGGTGACCGCGCATAGTGCGACGGTACGGCCGCAGGTATCCGGCGTGCTGGAAAAAGTGCTGTTCCGGGAAGGGCAGACGGTGAAGGCCGGCCAGGTGCTGGCGACCATCGATCCGCGTCCGTTCCGGATGAGCCTGATGCAAGCCACCGGCCAGCTGCGGCGCGACGAAGCCCAGCTGGAAAACGCCAGGGTGACGCTCAAGCGTTACCAGACGCTGCTGGCGCAGGATTCGATCGCCCGCCAGGATGTCGATACCCAGGCGGCGCTGGTCAAGCAGCTGGAAGGCACGGTGATGACCGATCGCGCGGCCGAGGGCACCGCCAAGCTCAATCTCGGCTATACCACGGTAGCCGCGCCGATCGCCGGCAAGGTGGGTCTGCGCACGGTGGACCCCGGCAACGTGGTGTCCACCAGCGATACCGGCGGCATCGCGGTGATCACCCAGGTCAATCCGATCGACGTCGAATTCGCGGTGCCGCAGGACCGGCTGGCGGCGCTGACCGCGCGCCTGAGCGCCGGCGCCCAGCCGCCGGTGACCGCGTTCGACCGCACCCAGACCATCGTTCTCGATACCGGCAAATTCCTCGCGCTCGACAACCAGGTCGACGTGCAGACCGGCACCGTGCGCGCCAAGGCGCGTTTCGACAACAAGGATTTCAGGCTGTACCCGGGCCAGTTCGTGAATGTGCGCCTGCTGCTGGACACGCTGCGCGATGCGGTCGTGGTTCCGGTCACCGCGCTGCGCCACGGCGCCAAGGGCGATTATGTGTGGCTGCTGGATCCGGCGCAGAAGACGGTGTCGATGCGTCCGGTGGTGCGCGGCGAGGCGACGGTGGACAAGGTGCAGATCGCGCAGGGCCTGGCCGCCGGCGACCAGGTGATCACCGAAGGCGCGGACCGGCTCAAGGACGGCGACCGCGTGACGCTGCCGGGCGCGGCACCGGCAATGCCGGGCACGGCGGCCGGGCAGCACGGCAAGCGGCATCGGAAGGCGGCCGGGCAATGATGGGAAAAATGGTTTTTCACCACGGTGCAAACAAATTCCCCGGGGCGGTACGATGAGCCCGTCGCGCCCATTCATCGAGCGCCCGGTCGCCACTTCGCTGCTGATGCTGGCGATCGTGCTGGCCGGCATCATCGGCTTTCGCTTCCTGCCGCTGTCGGCGCTGCCGCAGGTGGATTTCCCGACGATACAGGTGCAGACGCTGTACCCCGGCGCCAGTCCGGAAGTGATGAGCCAGACCGTGACCGCGCCGCTGGAACGCCAGTTCGGCCAGATGTCGGGGCTGCAGCGGATGAGCTCGACCAGCGCCGCCGGCGTGTCCATCGTCACGCTGCAATTCGGCCTCGGCGAAACGCTGGACGTGGCCGAGCAGGAAGTGCAGGCGGCGATCAATGCCGGCGGTTCGCTGCTGCCGGCCGACCTGCCGGCGCCGCCGGTATACGCGAAGGTCAATCCCGCCGATGCCCCGGTGCTGACGCTGGCGATCACTTCCGACACGCTGCCGCTGACCGAGGTGCAGAACCTGGTCAACACCCGGCTGGCGCTGAAGATCAGCCAGGTGTCGGGCGTCGGCCTGGTCACGCTATCCGGCGGGCAACGGCCGGCGGTGCGGATCCAGGCCGATACCCGCGCGCTGGCCTCGTACGGGCTCGGGCTCGACACGCTGCGCACCGCAATCACCGCGGCCAACGCGAACGGCGCCAAGGGCAGCTTCGACGGCCCCAGCCGCGCGTACACGATCAATGCGAACGACCAGCTGCTGAATGCGGACGACTACAAAAACCTGATCATTGCCTACCGCAACGGCGCGCCGGTGCGGCTGTCGAATGTCGCACAGGTGGTCGACAGCGCGGAAAACGTGCGGCTGGGCGCCTGGTCCGGGCTGAAGCCGGCCATCATCCTGAACGTGCAGCGGCAGCCGGGCGCCAACGTGATCGCCACCGTCGACGCGATCAAGGCCAGGTTGCCGGAATTGCAGGCGGGCCTGCCGGCGGCGCTCAAGGTGGACGTGCTGAGCGACCGCACCAACGGCATCCGCGCCTCGGTCGAGCACGTCGAGTTCGAGCTGGTGCTGGCGGTGCTGCTGGTGGTGCTGGTGATCTTCGCCTTCCTGCACAGCCTGCGCGCCACCGTGATCGCCAGTATCGCGGTGCCGATTTCGCTGATCGGCACCTGCGGCGTGATGTACCTGCTCGGCTACAGCCTGAACAATCTGTCATTGATGGCGCTGACGATCGCCACCGGCTTCGTGGTCGATGACGCGATCGTGATGATAGAGAACATTTCGCGCCACATCGAGGACGGCGAGCGGCCGTTCACCGCGGCGATCCGCGGCGCCAGCCAGATCGGCTTCACCATCATTTCGCTGACGGTGTCGCTGATCGCGGTGCTGATCCCGCTCTTGTTCATGCGCGACGTGGTGGGGCGGCTGTTCCGCGAATTCGCGGTGACGCTGGCGATCACGATCCTGATCTCGGCGGTGGTATCGCTGACGCTGGTGCCGATGATGTCGGCGCGCTGGCTCAAGCGCCTGGAGGAAGGCAGCGAGGCCGGCCAGCGCTGGCAGCACCTGTTCGGCGGCGTGATGACGCGCTACGACCGTGCGCTCACCTGGGTGCTGGAACGCCAGCGCGCTACGCTGCTGGTGGCGCTGCTGACGCTGGCGCTGACGGCGGCGCTGTACGTGCTGATCCCGAAGGGCCTGTTCCCGACGCAGGATACCGGCCAGTTGCAGGCGCGCATCGAAACCGGGCAGGCAGTCTCGTTTGCGCGCATGGCGCAATTGCAGCAGTCGGCGGCGAAGATGATCCTGGAAGACCCGGATGTCGAGTCGCTGAGTTCGCTGGTTGGAGTCGACGCGGCGAACAATACGATGATGCATACCGGCAGCATGCTGATCAACCTGAAGGCCGGCCGCAGCGATTCGCAGCAGGAAACCATGCGCCGGCTCGAACAGCGGGTGCGCCAATTGCCAGGCGTCACGCTGTACCTGCAGCCGACCCAGGACCTGACCATCGATGCCGAAACCGGCCCCACCCAGTACCGGGTGTCGCTGGAAGGCGCCGACAACGCGACCGTTGCCAAGTGGGCCGAGGCGCTGGTGGCGCGCATGCGGCAACTGCCGCAACTGCGCAACGCGGTGACCGACGCCAACGCGACCGGCCCGGCCGCCTTCATCGACATCGACCGCGACACCGCCTCGCGGCTGTCGGTCACCGCGGCCTCGATCGACGACGCGCTGTACAGCGCATTCGGCCAGCGCATCGTCTCCACCATTTTCACCGAGACCAACCAGTACCGGGTGATCCTGGAAGCGGCGCGCGACCAGTCGATGACGCCCGGGCAGCTCGGCTCGCTGCAGCTGCGCACCGGCTCCGGCAAGACGACTCCGCTGTCGGCGCTGGCGACGGTGAGCGAGCGCCCGGCGCCGCTGCAGATCACGCACGTCGCGCAATACCCGGCCACCACGATCGGCTTCGACACCGCGTCCGGCGCTTCGCTCGGCGACGCGGTCGATGCGATCCGCCAGGCCGCGCGCGACATCGGCACGCCGGCTTCGGTCTCGCTGACCTTCCTCGGCGCCGCCGGCGCCTACCAGGCCTCGCTCAGCAACGAGCTGTGGCTGATCCTGGCGGCGGTGGTGTGCGTGTACATCGTGCTCGGCGTGCTGTATGAAAGCTACGTGCACCCGCTCACCATCCTGTCGACGCTGCCGTCGGCCGGCGTCGGTGCGCTGCTGGCGCTGATGCTCAGCGGCCAGGACCTCGGCGTGATCGGCATCATCGGCATCATTTTGCTGATCGGCATCGTCAAGAAAAACGCGATCATGATGATCGACTTCGCGATCGACGCCGAACGCAACCAGGGGCTGGCGCCGCGCGCGGCGATCCACCAGGCCGCGATGCTGCGCTTCCGGCCCATCCTGATGACCACGCTGGCCGCGCTGTTCGCCGCGCTGCCGCTGATGCTGGGCTGGGGCGAGGGCGCCGAACTGCGGCGGCCGCTCGGCCTGGCGATCTTCGGCGGCCTGATCGTCAGCCAGGTGCTGACGCTGTTCACGACGCCGGTGATCTACCTGTGGTTCGACCGCCTCGGCGCCCGCTTTCGCGCCGGCCTGGGCAGCCGTATCGGCCCCAGCAACGAACCGGAAGAGGCCGGTCCGTGAACCTGTCGTCGCCTTTCGTCCGGCGCCCGGTCGCCACCGTGCTGCTGACCATCGGGCTGGCGCTGGCCGGGATTGCCGCGTTTTTCGGCCTGCCGGTGGCGCCGCTGCCGCAGGTCGAATTTCCGGTGATTTCGGTGAGCGCCTCGCTGCCCGGCGCCAGCCCGCAGACCATGGCGAGCAGCGTCACCACGCCGCTGGAGCGGCGGCTCGGTCTGATCGCCGGCGTCAATGAAATGACGTCCAGCAGCAGCACCGGTTCCAGCCGCATCAGCCTGCAGTTCGATTTCAGCCGCGATATCGATTCCGCCGCCCGCGAAGTACAGGCGGCAATCAATGCCTCGCGCGCCGACCTGCCGGCGACGCTGAAGAGCAATCCCACCTATCGCAAGGCGAATCCGGCGGCGGCGCCGGTGGTGATCCTCGCGCTGACCTCGAAGACCCGCAGCCCGGGGCAGATCTACGACGAAGTATCGAACCTGGTGCAGCAGAAGCTGGCCCAGGTCGACGGGGTGGGCGACGTCGAGCTGGGTGGCGGCTCGCTGCCGGCGGTGCGGGTCGAGCTGACTCCGTTCGCGCTCAATCATTACGGCGTCAGCATGGAAGACGTGCGGGCGGCAATCCAGGCCAGCACCGGCAACCGCCCGAAGGGCGCGGTCGAAGGCAACGGCCGCAGCCTGCAGATCTATACCGGCACGGGCGCCGCAAGCGGCCAGCCGCGCGCCGCCGACTACCGCGGGCTGGTGGTAGCGTGGCGCAACGGCGCCGCGATCCGGCTGGGCGATGTCGCCGAGGTCGAAGACAGCGTCGAGGATGTCCACACGCTCGGCCTGTTCAATGGCCAGCCTGCGGTCATCGTGCTGATCACCGCGCAGCCGGGCGCCAACGTGATCGAAACCGTCGACGGCGTGCGTGCGCTGCTGCCCGAGCTGCAGGCGCTGCTGCCGCAGGATGTGCGGATGCAGGTGGCGTCCGACCGCACCGTTTCCATCCGTTCATCGCTGCGCGAGATCGAGCTGACCCTGCTGATTTCCATCGTGCTGGTGGTGCTGGTGGTCAGCGCTTTCCTGCGCAGCGCGCGCGCCACCGTGGTGCCGGCGGCGGCCACCATCGTGTCGCTGCTCGGCACCTTTGGCGTGATGTACCTGCTCGGCTTCAGTCTGAACAACCTGTCGCTGATGGCGCTGACGGTAGCCACCGGCTTCGTGGTCGACGATGCGATCGTGGTTCTCGAGAATACGAGCCGCCACATCGAGCAGGGCATGGGCCGCTTCCAGGCGGCACTGCTGGGCGCGCGCGAGGTCGGCTTCACCGTGCTGTCGATCAGCCTGTCGCTGGTCGCGGTGTTCATTCCGCTCTTGTTCATGGGCGGCCAGGTCGGCCGGCTGTTCCGCGAATTCGCGGTCACGCTGTCGGCGGCGGTGCTGATCTCGCTGCTGATTTCGCTGACCACCACGCCGATGATGTGCGCATGGCTGCTAAAACCCGAACACGACCGGCGGCCGCCGGGACGCCTCGCGCGCCTGTCCGAACGGGCCTACGAGCGCGTGCACCGCACTTACGAAGGCAGCCTGGACTGGGCGCTGGCGCACCGCTGGCTGGTGATGCTGATCCTGCTGGCGGTGGTCGGCATGAACGTCTACCTGTTCATCGCCGCGCCGAAGGGCTTCTTTCCGCAGCAGGATACCGGGCAGCTGATGGCCGGCATGCGCGCCGACCAGAGCATTTCGTTCCAGGCGATGCAGGGCAAGCTGCGCCAGGTGGTCGACATCATCCGGCGCGATCCGGCGGTCGACACGGTGGTCGGCTTCACCGGCGGACGGCGTGCCGGCGGCGGCTTCATGTTCGTCAATCTGAAGCCGCCGTCGCAGCGCACCGGCAGCGGCCAGGCGGTGATCGCCCGGCTGCGCCCGCAACTGGCGCAGGTCACCGGCCTGCGCATATTCCTGAACCCGGTGCAGGACTTGCGGATGGGCGGCCGCCAGAGCAATTCGACTTACCAGTACACGCTCAAGAGCGACAACCTGGCCGACCTGCGGGCCTGGGCGACCAAGCTGGCCGACGCGATGAAGAACCAGCCCGAGTTGACCGACGTCGACACCGACCAGGAGGAAAACGGCGTCGAAACCTTCGTCACCGTCAACCGCGACACCGCAGCGCGCCTCGGCCTCACTTCGCGCGACGTCGACAATGCGCTGTACGACGCGTTCGGCCAGCGTCAGGTGGCGACCATCTACAACGAGCTGAACCAGTACCACGTGATCATGGAAGTCGCGCCGCGCTATGCGCGCAGTCCGGAAGCGCTGAAGGATGTCTACGTGGCGGCGAAGGGAAGCTCCGGCAGCGCCACCAGCACTACTGCCACCACCCAGACGAGCGTGATCAATCCCGGCTTGCGCGACACCGCCACCGGCCAGCCGCTGAGCGGCGCGCCGGCGACGATGGTGCCGCTGTCCGCGTTTTCGCATTTCGCCGACAGCGCCACGCCGGCTTCGATCAGCCACCAGGATGCGGAGCTGGCCACCACGATATCGTTCAACCTGGCCGACGGCGCCACGCTGAGCGCGGCCGAGGCGGCCGTGCACCGGGCCGAGGCGCAGATCGCGCTGCCGACCAACGTGCGCGGCAGCTTCGCCGGCACCGCGCGCAGCTACCAGGAATCGCAGGGCCAGCAGCCGCTGCTGATCGCGGCCGCGCTGATCGTGATCTACATCGTGCTCGGCGTGCTGTACGAAAGCCTGGTGCATCCGCTCACCGTGCTGTCGACGCTGCCGTCAGCCGGGGTCGGCGCGGTGCTGGCGCTGCTGCTGTTCCACATGGAGTTTTCGATCATCGCGCTGATCGGCGTGTTCCTGCTGATCGGCATCGTGAAGAAGAACGCGATCCTGATCATCGACTTCGCGCTCGATGCCGAGCGTTCGCGCGGGCTGTCGCCGCTGGAAGCGGTGCGCGAAGCCTGCCTGCTGCGCTTCCGGCCGATCCTGATGACCACGCTCGCCGCCGCGCTCGGCGCTCTGCCGCTGGCGATCGGTTTCGGCGAAGGTGCGGAGCTGCGCCGCCCGCTCGGCGTGGCGATCATCGGCGGCCTCATCGCGAGCCAGCTGTTGACCTTGCTGACGACGCCCGTAGTCTACCTGCTGCTCGACAAGCTGCGCCGGCGTAGTCCGATCGAGCGGCAGCTGGGACGTGCGGGGAGTGCGGCGCCGGAGGCAAGGTGAGCATGCCGAACCACGGCGAACACGGCAGGCACGGCGAATGTCTTCGGAGTGCCAGCCAATCCCCTCCCCCTTGCAGGGGGAGGGCTAGGGTGGGGGTAGAGTGCCTGAATCGGCGATATCAATCCCGATGAAGTATTGATTCCACCATGCCGAATACACCGACACCTGCAACAACCATATGAACAAGTCGATGCAAGACAACCAGAAAAAAAAGGCTGCCAATCAGCGTCGGGCGCGATCATCGCTGTTGCTCGCCGCACTGCTCACTCTCGGCGGCTGCGCGGTCGGCCCCACCTACCAGCGGCCAGCCGCCGCCATCCCCGCGCAGTTCAAGGAAGCGCAAGGCTGGCAGAAAGCCAATCCGGCCGATGCGTTCGACCGCGGCAACTGGTGGCAGCTGTTCGGCGACCCGGAGCTGGACCGCCTGGAGCAGCCAGTCGATGTGTCGAATCAGAACATCGCCGCCGCCGCGGCTGCCTATGCGCAGGCGCGCGCGGCGATCGGCGAGCAGCGCGCGGCGCTGTTCCCGGTGGTCACGCTCGACGGCAGCGCCAACCGGTCCAACCGCTCCGACGGCAGCGGCCGCAGTTCCAATGCCAATTCCGGCAACGGCACCTACCAGGCCAGCATCGGCGCCAGCTGGGAACCCGACGTCTGGGGCCGGCTGCGACGCACGGCCGAGGCGGCCGGCGCCAATGCCCAGGCCAGTGCCGCCGACCTCGCATCGGCGCGGCTCGCAGCACAGGGCACGCTGGCGGTCAATTACTTCTCGCTGCGCCTGGCCGATGCGCAGGGCAAGCTGCTGCAGCAGACGCTGGACGGCTATCGGCGCGTGCTGCAGATCGCGCAAAACCGTTATGCCGCCGGCATCGCGCCGAAGACCGACGTGCTGCAGGCGCAGACCCAGCTGGCCGGCACCGAAGCCGACCTGGCTGGCGTCGAGCGGCAGCGCGCGCTGGCCGAGCATGCGATCGCGGTGCTGATCGGCAAGCCGCCGGCCGAATTCAGCCTGGCTCCGGAACAATGGAATACCACGGTTCCGCAGGTGCCGGCCGGCGTGCCTTCGACGCTGCTGCAGCGCCGGCCGGACATCGCCGCCGCCGAGCGCCGGGTGGCGGCCGCCAATGAACAGATCGGCATCGCCCGCGCCGCCTACTTCCCCAGCATCGCCCTGAACGCTTCGTACGGCAGCAGCGCGAGCCGGGTGGCGGACCTGTTCGCCGCCTCCAGCAGCATCTGGGCGCTGGGACTATCGGCCGCCGAAACGCTGTTCAACGCGGGCGCCACCGGCGCGCGGGTGAAGGAAGCGGAGGCCGCGCACGCGCAGGCGGTTGCCAAGTACCGGCAGGCGGTATTGAGCGCATTCCAGGATGTGGAGGACCAGCTTGCCGCGAGCCAGGTGCTGGCCCGCCAGCAGGAACTGCGGCGGCAGGCGTCGGAAGCGGCCGATCTGGCCGAGACCCAGATGCTGAACCGCTACCGGGAGGGGCAGGTGAGCTACACCGAGGTGGTCACTGCGGCGGCAACCGCGCTGAACGCGCGACGAGCGCTGGTGCAGGCGCAGGCCGATCGCCAGACCACCGCGGTCGCGCTGATCCAGGCGCTCGGCGGTAGCTGGCAGGCGCGGTGACCTTGCATCAAGTTAATGCGTTGGCCGAGAAAAAATTTCTTCGATAGCGTTATCGATCTCCGAGAGACACTGGACTTTTTTCTGTTCGATCGAGCTGTTATAGGGGAGTCTCTGCAAAGCACGGCGGGCGTCGATCAAGTAATGCTTCAGGTATTCATCTGTCGGCTCTATAAACGGCGCGCCGCATAGATCTCGAATGGACAAGAAGCTTTGTGTGCCAGCCAGATTCAGCACTCCTGGCGGATTCCTGGGCAACGCGATGGCGAGCGCAATTTGCAGCTCTTCGGATGTGCCGGCGTCTGTGCCGTCGGCGAGATTTGCCGCCACAACCAGCCAGTCGGGGTCCCCGGTTTCGATGTGTTGCAACGTCGATTCCCAATTGCGGGCGTGTCGAGAAGAGGTGAGTCTTGCGACAGTTGCCTTGGCTCCATGTCTTTCGATCTCTTTCGAAATGGCCTTGGGATCAACACTGGCAGCACTACTCGAAATCAAGACAAAAAGCAGCGGCGCGACTGCGTATAACAAATAGGGTAATTTCATTTTTTGTTACTCTGTGACGAGCAATTCATGGTCTCCACTGGCGGATATCTGATGACGGACGGATGGGCCAAGAATAATGCAACCTTCCGACGCTCGTCCGGGCGGCCCATTTCTTCGCTCACCATGAATAAGAAAATCGGTGCGTCCTAATGCGTGATGACCAACTGGAGTGAGATCCATTGCATGCGGGCCATGTTTTGCGGTGTTTCTTGGCTTTCCTATGTGGTACTTCCCTCTTGGGATAGGCCCGATATTTCTTAACTGCTCCATATCTGGATTGTTCTGCCCTGCTGGTGCTCCGGAATATCCTTGGGCAATGTATTTGCCGTTATGGGTGAGAATCCCGGTACGTTGGCTGTACTGCCATGGCATCGCAAATCTCCTCGTCGATTGATTGCTAGGTTAATTGTTATTAACTTAACAATTATTTTCATGCTACCTTGAGAATTACTACGGGTCAATGGAACGAGGAGGGGGAATATGGGCGCACACATTTACCTGCAGGTGGCCGCACAACATCGGGAGATGGTGCCGACCGCATTTCGAAACATCGAGAATGCGGTGGTTGCGACCTGCGCTGGTCCGGCAACTGGCGCTGTGGTGCCAAGCACCGGGGGTGGTTGGCCAAGTGGAGGCGCAAATGCTGAACCGCTACCGGGCAGACCAGCTACACCGAAGTAGTCATCGCGATGGCAACCGTGCTGAAGATTTTCCCACAGTTCGTTCAGGCTGCCGGCAGCCACAGAGTCAGGCGCGTTCCCGGCACTTCCGGAACGGTAGTGCAGCTCTCCAGCCGGAAACGGCCACCGTGCAGCTCGACGATGGTTTTCACGATGACCGATCCCAGTCCGAGCGATGCGCCGAAGCTGCCCGCGGTCGCCGGCAGGCGCCGGCCGTGGCGTTGCCCGAATGAGGCGATTGCTTCCGCCGACATGCCGGGGCCGTCGTCCTCGATGGTGACGGCAACCATGTCCTGCTGCCGCTGCAGCGTCACCCGGATCCGGTTGCGCGCGTAGCGAGCAGCGTTGTCTAGCACGTTGCGAAACAGGCGCGAGACCAGATGTGCGCTGCCCCGGACCGAAAGCGCCTGGCCCGGCTCCGGCATTTCCAGGCGAAGAGTCGGCTGCGCGGCGGAGCGCCGGCTGCTTTCCAGCGTTCTCAGCTCGGCGCCGAGCAGCTCGGTCAGGTCGATGCATTCTGCGCCGAGACGATAGCCAGGCTCGTCCAGTTCCGCGATGAAGAACAGGTCGTCGACGAGCTTGCGGAAATAGCCGAGTTCTCCCGTCACCACCGCAAAGAACTCGGCGCGATCGCCGGCCGACATCTGCTCGCCGTGCGCGGCCAGGGTTTCGATGGCGGTGCGCAGACTGGTCAGCGGCGTGCGCAAGTCGTGGCCGAGTTCCTGCAGCAGTTCGCGGCGTGCCGTTTCGGTGGCCTGCAGGCGCGCCACCAGGCGCTGGATCTGGTCCGCCATCCGGTTGAAATCGAGCATCAGGCCGCCGGCGGTATCCAGCCGGTCGGCGGCGAAGCGCGCGCCGAGGTCTCCGGCTTCGATGCGTGCGATCACCTGCTTGACTTCGCGCGAGCGTCCGCGCAGGTAGAGCGCGATCAGCAGCAGGCCGAGCAGCATCGCTCCCGCGACGGCTGCCACGAAGGCGATGCCCAGCAGCAGGAATATCCGTCGCCCCGGCTCGCCCCGGTTGCGCACCACCAGGTAGGTCGGCCGATCGTCTTGCAGCCGGACGATGGCGGCGGCCGGCGCGCCGGAAAAGAAGCGTCCGCGCGTGACGACTTCGTGGGGGCGCACCGGTCTGGCCAGCCGGTGCCAGGCTTCCGGGAGCGGATCGCGGTTGTTGGAGGCCAGGATGGAGCCGTCTGCGGACACCACCCAAAGCTGCATCGGCATCGCCGGCGATTCGGCGCGGAAGCGTTCGACCTGCGCAATCGATTTCGCATACGGCCGCTGTTCGACGATGCGCGCGATGAACAGATAGACGCTGCGCTGCACCTCGTTGCCGCTGCTCGCCGCGATTTCCCGGACCACCAGCAGGTAGAGCGCGCTCAGCAGCAGCGCAAACAGTACGCTGACGGCGGCAAAGCGTAGCCATAGCGCGCGGCTCATGCCGCCTCCAGCCGGTAGCCGACCCCGTAGATTGCGCAGATGCGTACGGCGGCTCCGGTGTCCTTGAGCTTTTTGCGAAGGTGGCTGAGATGCGAATCGATGGTGCGGTCGTAGATCGCGCCGCGGTCGTCGAATAGGTCGAGCATCCGGTCGCGGGTAACGACGTCGCCGGCGGCGCGCACCAGCAGCCACAGGATGTCGAATTCCTTGCGTCCGAGTTGCACCGGCATATCGCCCGCCAGCACGCTGCGGCGCTGCGCGTGGAGTACCAGCGGGCCGTAGCAGATTGTCGTACGGCCGGAGTCGCGCTCCGTCGTGGACCGTGCCAGTAGCCGTCGCATGCGCGCGGTCAGCTCATGCAGGCCGTAAGGCTTGCGGATGTAATCGTCGGCGCCGCCTTCGATACCGGCAACCGCGGTTTGCTCGTCGGTGCGGGCCGACAGCATCAGGATCGGAATCAGCGGATTGCGTGCACGCAGTTGTCGGCACAGGTCGATACCGTTTCCGTCGGGGAGCCCGACGTCGAACATCGCGAGCGCGAAGCTGTGCGTTGCCATCGCTTCCGTGGCCGCAGCGACGGAGCCGGCGACCGTCAGCGCAAATCCTTCGTAGCGCAGGCTCATGGCCAGCGTACGGGCGATCAGCGGGTCGTCTTCGACGAGCAGTACCTGGTGCATGGAATCGGCTGCGCGGATTGCGGTGTGGCGATTGTGCCATGCGCGGACGGCGGGATGCGGTTTTCCACAAAAATTACAGAATCTCCCGGTAGATTGGCTCCCGGTGCGGCGCGGCCGCGAATTTTTATCTTGAACCTCTTGAACGATAACGGAGCGAAGCGATGCGGAACTGTTCATCGAAGAACCTGGGCGCGGCATGCGCAGTTGCGGTGCTGCTGACAGCCTGTGGCGGAGGAGGCGATTCGCCTGCCGCGGATGGCAGCACGACGACCGATGCGACCGCCAGCGCCGTTCCGGCCGCCGACGCCGTTGCGCCGCCTCTGGACCGTGCCATCGCCGCCGCGCGCCAAGCAGCCGCCACCGATCCGGATTGCGCGCCGGAGAAGATGGGAGACTTCTACTGGGAAATCGGGAATGCGACCGGCAGTACGCCCATCGTATCGAACTCGGAAGGCGGCGGCACGGTAACGGCCAGCAGCCGGTTCGCTATCGCCTCGGCGTCGAAATTCCTGTTTGGCGCTTACGTGCTGGAGAAAAAGGGAATCGACCAGGTGCGAAGCAATCCGGCATTGTTCAACGGCTTGCGCTTTCTGTCCGGCTATACCGGCTTCGATGAAACGGCCTGCAGCGGCACGGCCACCGCCGGCGAATGCTTTGCTGTCGGCGGGGCGACGACTGCCGATCCGAAAACTACCGGCCTGTTCGATTACGATGGTGGCCATGACCAGAAGCTGGCGGCCCAGGATCTCGGCATGTACGACTATACGGCGCGGCAGATCAGCCAGGAATACCAGGCGACGCTCGGCCTGCCCGCCAGCATGTTCATGACGCCGCTCGATCCGATTCTCGCCGGTGGCATGCAATCCGACGCGACCGATTACGCGCAATTCCTGCGCAAGGTAATGAACCAGCAACTGGTGATCGGTGCCCACCTTGGCGAAGATGCCGTCTGCGCGGATCCCTTTACCTGTCCGGCCCAGGTCGCCTATTCGCCGGCAGAGGCGCTGGGCGAGCCCTGGTCATACTCCTACAACTACTGGGTGGAATCGGAACATGGCAATGGCACCGTGGATGCCTATTCCAGTGCCGGGAAGTTCGGCTTCTATCCGTGGATCACGCCCAATCGCAAGTATTACGGCATCGTGTCGCGGCACGACACCACCCCGACCGCCGCCGCCGTGTCGGTCCTTTGCGGGCGCCAGATCCGCAAGGCGTTCCTGGGGGCATTGCCGGCTGCATCCTGATCGTCCCCAGGAGCGGTAACGCCGCGCGCTACCAGCCTTGCCGCATGAACGCGGCGGATATGCCGAACGGATTGCCCTGCAGGTTTCCCGGCTGCTGGAAGAGGCCAGTCGCCGGGTCGAACCCGGACGGGTTGAGGATGCTTCCGGTTTGCTGCGAGCCGCCCTGTGGCCATGCCCCGAACCCGCTCCATTGCCGCTGGAGTTCGGCCTGGGAATAGGGATTGAGGCTGTACGGATGAATGCCGCCGGCAGCAGGCATGCCGATGAAGGCAGCGGGATGCATCGATATTCCCATCGGCGCCTGCAGCCCGACCGCCACCAGCACGTCGGGCAGCCCGTAGCCGGCCCGCCCCGGATCGCCGAAGGCCAGCGGCCGCGCGCTGGCCTTGATCAGCTGGAACAGGCGCTGGACGCGTTCCGCGCCGCGGGCCCGGAATGGCCCCTGGAAATCGGGATGATGGGCCAATGCGAGGGCGGCCAGTCCGGTAATGTGCGGCGCCGCCATCGAGGTGCCGTCCCATGCCGCGAAATTGTTGGCGGGTACCGAGGATACGATGGCAACGCCCGGCGCGCACACCGCCACTTCCGGACCGAAGCAGGTGAAAGTCGCCGAGAAGAAGCCGTTGGCATCGATCGTTTGCGAAACGGTCTGGGAATGATAGCTGTCGGGCGGGAATTCGCTGATATGTCCGATCGCCGCCACCGCCAGCACGTTCGGCGACGAAGCCGGGTACTGCACGCGGCCGCCGGAATTGCCGGCGGCGACGATGCAGGCGACTCCCGCGCGGGCCGCGCGCTGGATCTGCTGCTCCAGCGCCTCCGACGGCTCGGCGCCGCCCAGGCTGAGGTTCGCCACGTCGATCTGCTTTTCGATGCAGTACTCGAGCGCGTCGATCAGCTGGCTGATCTGCCCGCCGGGGAACAGCTTGCAGACATGGATCTCGGCATCCGGAGCGAATCCGCGTACGCCGGTGCCGTTGTCCGCGCCGGCGATGACGCCGGCGCAATGCGAACCGTGCGCCACGGTGTCTTCGTTCCAGGTGTCCGGGTTGGTGTTCTTGTTGATCACGTCGAAGCCGAGCGCAATCTGCTTCAGGTCGTCATGGGTGGTGGCGGCGCCCGAATCGATGATCGCGATCTTGACGCCCTGGCCCCGGTAGTTCGCCGGCAACTGATCGAGGCGCATCGCTTTCTGGCCCCAGCCGAACAACTGCCGCTGCGGCATGCCGGACAGCGGCGCCCAGTCCGACAGTGCGCGCAAGCCAACGATGTTGGGTTCGTCGGTGCTGATGTCCGGTTGCACCTGATAGAAAGTCCAGTAGTCCGATTTCGGCTTCACGTACAGGGCGCGGATGGAGCGCGGCGATTCGCCGTACATGGTCAGCGTGACCTGCCCCTTGTCATCGGTGGTTCCGGTGCCGGGCAGCATGCTGCCGAACAAATAGACTTCCGCATCCTTGAGCGGCAGGTTGTCCTTGCCGAGCACGATGAAGTCCGCCTTCATCGCCGGACCCGCGGTAGGAGCGGCGTTCGACACCATCAGCGGCGCCTTGACGGCGGGATCGAGCAGCGCGAGGGGCTGGTCCCGCTCGACGATCAGCCTGCCCTGTGCCTGCTGGTGCAAGGTTGCAGCCTTCTGCTCGGTCATGCGGGCGACCAGCACGCCGCCGGCTCCGCCGCTGCCGTCCGCCAGCGTCCCGACCACATTCCTGGGGCCGACGGTGTCGACGATTTCGATGTCGGGATTGGCGCGCAGCGACTGCTCCACGACCGAGAACTGCAGCGGCGCCAGCCCCATCGCCATCAGGCCCGGCGCCTGCCGCGGCGTGATCAGGAATTGTCCCTTTCGCTCCGATATCACACGGCCCGCCGGCGCGCCTCGCGCCTGCGGCGATCCTTCGCCGGCCGCGAGCCGCGCATCTTCCGGCTTCTGCTTTCCTGCCCCGCCATCCGGCTTTGCCGGCGTCTGATCCGTTGCGCCGGCCTCCGCCGGCTCTGTTGACTTTGCCATGTTCTACCTTCCGTATTGGTCAGTGCACATTCCCCGTTCGCTCAATACAGCGAAAGGGGGCGATCGGGTTCAATGGTGAGTCCTTGTCCGGATATCCGGAACTGCTGCTTCAATGCATCCGCCTTCGGTGGCGACATGACGATCACGGCGGTATGCGGTTCTCCCGGTGGACCGATGCGATCGACAATCTCCATGTCCGGGTCTGCCGCTGCCGCCTCCAGGAACCTGGCGAGGGTTGCGGGGAGCGGCGACTGCACCAGGTAGCGCGAGCGTGCGCCATTCGTGGACATCGCGTTCGCGTGTGTCGCGTTCTTGGGTATCGAATCCATGCTGCATATCCTCGATATGCCTTGCCGCCCTCGAGCGAGGGCGGCAGCGCGCCTGACGGGAGCTCAGTGAAGCGTCGGCTGTTGCTGCCCGGCGTAGCCCTGTTGTCCGCCTAGTGCCTGGCGATTCTGGAAGCCCGCGAATCCTTGCGGGTACTGCTGCGGAAAGCCTTGATAGCCGGACTGTCCGTAGGCTTGCTGCATCGGGTCCGCACCGAACGGCAGCATGCGCCCCAGTTGTCCGGCAGCCGCGCCGATATTGGCGCCCATTCCCGAATTACCGAATATGCCGCCGATGGCCCCGCCCAGCGGCTGGCCGATCTGCCCCAGCAGGTTGCCGAAGAAACCCTGCGGCGCCAGCTGCTGCTGGTTCTGCATTTGCTGTGCCAATTGCTGCTGTTGCTGCGCGTATGCCAGCTCCGCCGGGTCGGCCGCGAACGGCAGAAAACGTCCCAGTTGGCCGGCGACGCCGCCGATCGTGTTGCCTAGCTGCTGATTGCCGAAGGCGCCGCCGATCGCGCTTCCCAACGGCTGGCCGAGCTGGCCGATCAGATTGCCGAAGAAGCCCTGCGGCGCCATCTGGCCTTGTTGTCCTTGCATCTGCCCCTGCATCTGTCCTTGCGATTGCTGCATCTGCTGGTGCTGCTGCAATTGCTGCTGTACCTGTTGCATCTGCTGCTGCAAATGCTGCTGCCATTGCTGAAGCTGCTGTTGCGCCTGCGCGAGCTGCTGCAGTTGTTGCTGCAACTGCTGCTGGATCTGCGCGGCGCTCGCCGGATCGGCGCCGAACGGCAGCAGCGAGCCGCCAATGCTGCCGGCCAGCTGGCCGATCTGCGCGCCGGTATTCGGACTCCCGAACAGGCCGCCGATACTTTTGCCCAGGAAGCCTCCCACGGGGCCGCCGAGTAGGCCGCCGAAAAAGCCCTGCGGTGCGAGTTGCTGCGATCCTGCCATGCCGGAATAGGCCTGCTGATAATCATTCATGGTGCTCATCCTTCAGGTTGCTGCGGTGGTTCGGCCCATGGTTCCGGGCATACCCGTCGATCGTGCACGTGCATCGCCATTCGTTCCTACCTGGTCCCGTTCCAAACCGCGATCGATTAGAAATGCCGTTACGCCTGACCGGCGCAACGGTCGAACGATGTCGTATGAAGCTCGCTACGGACATCGGGCATGCCGATGCACGCGATGGCCGTGTCCCTTCCTCTCGCCAGAAGATTGCGGGGGCGCGGCATACGCGCCAGACCATCATGATTGGCGCCGAAGCCGCTTTCAAGGCCTCCTGTACCATGTTTGACGGGAGTCAAAATCACTACCATCGCGATAACATGTCACGTCCTGTTCCGCGCTTGAATCAGTGGCAGGTAATCTTTTCCGTTGGTCGCCCGCGCCGTATCCGACGCTGCCGACCGCTCTCGGCGCATCGAGCCGAGCCTCGTGTAGCAGGCAAGGAGAGTAGGGGGAAATGGCGCCAGTTCGGCGTTCTTCAGCGCAGATGCGAAGTACGCGTTGTGGCGCCTGGAGAAGTTCGGCGACAGCCGTTGCGTCGACAAGTGGCGCGAATATGAAACCCCTCTCGCGCCATCCCGTTCAGTGCGTCATCCCGTTCAGTGCGCGCCGGCCGCGTCCGCCGGCGCCGCCGAGCGCGACGGCCGGGTCAGCCAGACCAGTCCGATCAGCACGATGAACAGCCAGGCCGAGATCCAGAAGATGTCGTCGGCCGCCATCGTGCTGGCCTGCACCGTGATCATCCGGTCGATCGCCGCCCACGCGCTTTGCGCCGACATGCCATGCGTGGTCATCATTTCCACCGCCTGGCCGAATGCCGGGTTCTGGGTGCCGGTATGTTCCGCCAGCTGCGCATGATGCAGCGTGCTGCGGTTCTCCCACAAGGTGGACATCACCGACGCACCGATGCCGCCGCACATGATGCGCACGAAATTCGAAACGCCGGCTGCCGCCGGCATCTTGTGCGGCGGCTGGCCGGACAGGATGATCGCGGTCAGCGGAATGAAGAACATCGCCATCGCTGCGCCCTGGATGATGGTAGGCACCATCAGCGTATAGGTGTCGACGTCGGCCGGAAACTGCGCGCGCATGAAGAACACCAGCGCGAACGTGAGGAATGCGCCGGTCGAGAAATAGCGCGGATCGTGCTTGGCCAGCATCCTGCCGACCACCGGAGAAAACAGGATAGCCAGCACGCCCACCGGCGCCATCACCTTGCCCGCTTCGGTGGCGGTGTAGCCGATCCGGGTCTGCAGCCACAGCGGCAGGATCACCAGGCTGCCGAAGAACAGGCCATAGGCAACCGAGATCGCGACCACGCCTGCGCTGAAATTGCGACCGCGGAACAACGACAGGTCGACCACCGGGTGCGCGTCGGTCAGCTCCCAGGCAATGAAGAACACGAAACCCACCGCGGCGGTGGTGGCAAGCAGGATGATCTCGCCGGAATTGAACCAGTCCAGTTCCTTGCCCTTGTCCAGCATCAGCTGCAGCGCGCCCACCCAGACCACCAGCAGCACCAGTCCGACCTTGTCGATCGGCAGGCGCACCACTGCCGATTCGCGCGTGCGGTAGATCGACCAGGTCGCCAGTGCCGCGAACACGCCGATCGGGATGTTGATGTAAAAGATCCAGGGCCAGGAATAATTGTCCGAGATCCAGCCGCCCAGCAGAGGCCCGGTGATCGGCGCCACCAGCGTGGTCATGCCCCAGAACGCGAGCGCCATGCCGCTCTTCGATGACGGGTAGCTGGCCAGCAGCAAGGCTTGCGACAGCGGAATCATCGGGCCGGCCACCGCACCCTGCAGTACGCGGGCCGCGATCAGCACCGCGATATTGGGCGCCATGCCGCACAGAAAGGACGCCATGACGAACAGCAATACCGAGCTGACGAACAGCCGCACCTGGCCGATGCGCATCGTCAGCCAGCCGGTCAGCGGCACCGAGATGGCGTTGGCTACCGCGAACGAAGTGATGACCCAGGTGCCTTGCTGCGGCGAAACGCCGAGGTCGCCCGAAATCGCCGGGATCGAAACGTTGGCGATCGAGGTGTCCAGCACATTCATGAATACGGCAAGCGAAAGCACGAGGGTGCCGAGCACCAGGTTGCTGCCGTGCAGCGGCGGCAGCGGGGAACGGTTGGGAGCACTCATGGAAAACGGAAATCGATTGGAAGAAGCGCGGTGGCAACTTTCCGGCCTCCGCGCAAGAGGCACACTATATCGAGATTCCGCGTTTCGCGTGCGAGGCCCCCATTTCTCGAAGGGCTGCCCAGGGAAGTTCGCTTTGCGAACATACCGACCGGAATCGTTGACCGTGTTCGGCAGCAGAACCTAGACTTGCTTTTCAGCCTAGTGGTCCGGCGCCCTCCGATTTTCGGCTTACGCCGAGTTGATCGGAGGCGAGTGCAAGGGGGCAGCAGGGAGGCGGCACCATGTTAAGGCCACGCTGAACAAGTCCTCGTGCGCCGCGCATCCTGATTTTCGGGCGGTTCGCAGCGTTGCAAATCCTCGCCATGGTCCCGCCATGTCTGCGGTTTGCGCCTTGCGCCCCATCCCGAACTCAGGCGCCCGGCATCACCGGACTTCTTCAGCGTAGCCTTAACCGCCTGCGGAGCACCGCCCCGGCGAGGCCTGTTCAGCAGCGGTGCTGCAACGGTATGCGCAAGCATCTGGCGGCCTGCGTCTATCGCTCGGGGCGCCGGAATGTCGGGCCGTCGTATCAATCAACAGGAGACAAGAATGAGTTTTCGCAAGCTAATTGGAATATCACTGGTATCCGCTGCCTTCGGGATGGGAGCCACTGCAGCCCATGCCGACGACACGATCAAGATCGGCATGATCGCCCCATTCTCCGGTCCGCTCGCAGACTACGGTATCCGCATGGAAAATGGCGCCAAGGCCTACATGAAAGTGCATGGCGATACGGTTGCCGGCAAGAAGGTCGAACTGATCGTGCGCGATACCACCGGTCCCTTGCCGGACGTGGCCAAGCGCCTCGGGCAGGAGTTGTTGACGCGCGACAAGGTGGATTTCCTGGCGGGCTTCGGCTTCACGCCGGAAGCGCTGGCGGTGGCCCCGCTGGCCACCAAGGCCAAGACCCCGATGATCGTGATGAATGCCGCTGCGTCGGTGATCACCAAGAAGTCGCCGTATGTGGCGCGCGTGTCGTTTACGCTGCAGCAGATTGCCGAGCCGCTGGGCGAGTGGGCGGCCGAAAACGGCATCAAGAAAGTATTCACCGTGGTTTCCGATTACGCCCCCGGCATCGATGCCGAGAAAGGTTTCATCAAGGGATTCACCGCGCATGGCGGCAAGATCATCGAGAGCGCGCGGGTTCCGCTGCAAAGCCCCGAACTGGCACCCTATGTGCAGCGCGTGAAGGATGCCCATCCGGACGGCGTATTCGTGTTCGTGCCGGGCGGCGACCAGATCATCGGCTTCATGAAGGCATTCAGGGAGCGCGGACTGGCACAGGACGGCACCCGGGTGCTGCTGGCCAGCGAATTGCCGAACGAAGTCTTGCAGGCGATGGGCGACGCGGCATTGAACGTGAACGTGGCGACCCAGTATCTGGAGGGGAACGATTCGCCTGAAAACAAGGCGTTCCGCAAGGCCTACGAGGAAGTCAGCAACGGGCGCGAAAAGCCGGCGGCCTATTCGGTGGCCGCATATGACGGCATGAATGCGATCTACACGGTGGCCAAAAAGCTCAACGGCGACATCAAGGGGCCGGAAGCGATGAAGGTGCTGAAGGGCTTGAAACTGGAAAGCCCGCGCGGCACCATCATGATCGATCCGGAAACGCGCGACGTGGTGCAGACCATCCACATCGGCGCGGTCAAGCGCGAGAACGGCAAGAACCGTGTGGTCGAGATCGCGCACTTCGACAACGTGAAGGATCCGGGCAAGTAATCCAGATAAACAAGAATCGAAAGGTTCTTAAAGCAGGCCGGAGAGCGTGCGGCGCGCGCTCTCCAGTTGCGGCAACAACGTATCCAGCATGTTTTCCATCGAGTGCCGGGAAACCGATGCCACCACGCTGAGCGAGGCGATGGTGCGGCCTTCGGGGTCGCGCAGCGGCACCGCGAGCGAGCGCACCCCCAGCTCCAGTTCCTCATTGCTGACTGCATAGCCTTGGCGCCGCACCTCGTCCAGCACGCCCATGATTTCGGCGACGCCGGTGCGGGTATGCGGCGTCAGCTGCAGGCGCTTCGAACGCTTCAGCAGCAAGCGGGCTTCGTCCTTCGGCAATGCCGCCAGCAGCACGCGGCCGGTGGCCGACGCGTAGGCGGGCAGCCGCGATCCCAGCCCGAGGCCGCTGGAAAGGCTGCGCCGGGTGGCGGCGCGGGCGACGAACACGACTTCGGTGCCGTCCTGCACCGCCAGCGAGCTGGATTCATGGGTGCGCTCGCTGATTCCTTCCAGCACTGGCTGCACGATGCGCGACAGCGGGTTGGAGGTCACGTAGGCGTGGCCCAGCCGCAACACACGCGGCGCCAGCCGGAAGTATTTGCCGTCGGATTCCACGTAGCCGAGCCGTTGCAGCGTCAGCAGCGAGCGCCGCGCGGAGGCCCGCGTGTGGCCGGTGATCTCGGCCGCTTCGCTCAGCGTCAACGGCTTGTTGACGATGCCGAACGCCTCGATGATGGATAATCCTTTCTCCAGCCCGGCTACGTATTCCTTGTCTTCGCTCGGGCGCGGATTAGCTTCTTCCCGCATGCGTGCTCCATTTTGTTCGTCATGCGAACATTTTAGGCGATTCGGTTGGCCGCGGCGAGCGTGCGCCTTAACATGCATGCCCATGCTGTCCATGCTGCCTGTCCGCACCATCCGGCCATGTTGCCTTGATTGCTACACTGGCGCTTATTCATTTCCACGCCTTCACCGATGACCGATCTCCGTTCCCGCCGCGGCGACCGCATGCGCAGCTGGCTGTACGCCGCCCTCGTGCTGTGCTACCTGGCATTCAAGCTGACGCACATGGCTGGCTTGTCCGCATTGCTGTCGGTGCTGTCGCTGGCCGCCATCCTGATATCGCTGCCTGCTTCCGGCGTCGTCGCCCGCATCCTGACCATGCTGTTCCTGGCCGGGGGCAGCGCGATGCTGGTCTACCACGGCATAGGCTGGCGCGGCTATCTGGGCGCATACGGCGAAATGGCTTACCTGCTGGCCCTGTTTTCGGTAGTGCCGGTGCTGTCGGTGCCGGTGAAGCTGGGCGGCTACGGAAAGGCTATCCAGTCGGTGCTGCGCGGCCGCGTGACGGGCGTGTTCCAGTTGAACTGCCTGGTCACCGTGCTCTCGTTCGCCTGCGGCTCCTTCATGAGCCTGGCCGCGGTGCCGATCATGATGACCAGCATGGAACCGGCGGTGGAAACCTATCCGATCCCGGACAAGGCGCGCTTCATCGCGGTCTCCGCCACCTACGGCTACGTGCTGCCGATCCTGTGGACGCCGGTGTCGGGCGTGGTCGGCGTGGTGCTGTACAGCCTGCACGTGGACTGGCTGGCGGTGTTCCCGGTGTTGTTCTGCCTCAGCGTGGCGGCACTGTTCGCAAACTGGGCAATCTTCTATTTCCTGGAGCTGCGCAAACCTGCGTCCGCTCCGGTCCCGGTGCCGGCTCCCGCTGCAGGGGCCGAGGCCGGCGCCTCCCCGGTACCGAAGCTGCTGCAGATGGTGCTCGGCATCGTCGCGCTGGTCGTCTGCATCGGCTTGCTCGAGCAATGGCTGAAGATCGGCCTGGTGACCGTGGTGACGCTGGCGGCGGTGCCGTTCGCGTTCGCGTGGAGCATGGTGCTCGGCAAGGGCCGCGCGTTCTGGAGCGAAAGCGGGCGCCAGGTATTCGCGCGGCTGCCGCGCAGCGCCGACCAGTTCGCGATTTTTCTCGGCGCCGGCTTCTTTGCGACTTCGATGCACCTGTCGGGCAGCGACCATGCCGCGAACCTGATGTTTCTGCATCTGCAGCAGATGCTCGGCACGCAGCTGTTCCTGATCCTGATGCCGCTGATGGCGCTCGTCGCATCGTTTCTCGGCGTCCATCCGCTGGTCGCCATCGCACTGCTGGGGGAATCGCTGAAACCGGCAGTGCTCGGCATCACGCCGGTGCAACTCGCAATCACCCTGATCGGCAGCTCGGTGCTTACCTACATGCAAGGCCCGTTCAGCGGCACGCTCGGCCTGGTGCAATCGATCAATCGCGTGTCGACCTTCCGCCTGTCGCTGTGGAACGCGCCCTATGCGGTCGGCTACCTGGTGTTGCTGGCAATCACTCTCCTGATCATGTGATTCCAGGCGCTGCGCGGGTGCTTTCCTGTGGTTCGCTATGCGTACATAACATCCGATTCCGTTGACGCTGTCGGAAGCGGACTACTACACTTTCATTCATCGGCTCGGCGAAGCCGGATGAAAAGCCAACAGCAGACAGGGCAAAATCGAGATGAGCACCAATACATTGCACGACATGCGTACCCAGCCGCTTCCGGCATGGGAGGAGGACGTCACCCGCATTCCGTACTGGGTATATACCGACCGCCAGGTGGCGAAGAACGAGCAGGACAAGGTATTCGGAGGGGCGACCTGGAACTATCTCTGCCTGGAGGCGGAGATTCCGGAAATCGGCGACTACCGGACCACCTTCATCGGCGAAATGCCGGTCATCGTGGTGCGCGGCACCGACGGCGAAGCGTATGCGTTCGAAAACCGCTGTGCGCACCGCGGCGCCTTGCTCGCGCTGGAAGACGGCGGCCATGCGGACGACTTTACCTGCGTCTACCATGCCTGGCGCTATGACCTGGAAGGCAACCTGAAAGGCGTTGCATTCCAGAACGGCGTCAACGGCAAGGGCGGCATGCCGGATTCGTTCTGCATGGAAGCGCACGGCCCGCGCAAACTGCGCACCGCGGTCGTCTGCGGACTGGTGTTCGGCAGCCTCGATGAAGACGTGCCGCCGATCGAGGAATACCTGGGCGACGATATCCTGGCGCGCATCGAGCGCGTGCTGAACAAGCCGGTGGAAGTGATCGGCCGCTTCCGGCAGAGCCTGCCGAACAACTGGAAACTGTATTTCGAGAACGTCAAGGATTCCTATCACGCCAGCCTGCTGCACGTGTTCTTCACCACCTTCCGCCTGAACCGCCTGTCGCAGCGCGGCGGCGTGATCGTCAGCGAAGACGGCGGCCATCACGTGAGCTGGTCGGCGATCGATCCGGCGGAAGCCAAGAGCGTCGAATACAGCGCCGAAAAGCTGCGCTCCGACAAGGAAGGCTACAAGCTGGCCGACCCTACCATGCTGAACGGCATCGACGAATTCGGCGACGGCGTCACGCTGCAGATCCTGTCGGTATTCCCCGGCTTCGTGCTGCAGCAGATCCAGAACTGCCTGGCGATCCGCCAGGTACTGCCGAAAGGGCAGGAGAGCACCGAGCTGAACTGGACCTATATCGGCTTCACCGACGACACGCCCGAGCTGCGCCGGATGCGGCTGCGGCAGTCGAACCTGATCGGCGCCGCTGGCTTCGTCTCGATGGAAGACGGCGCGGTCGGCGGCTTCGTGCAGCGCGGCATCGCCTGCGCGGAGGACGAGCGCGCGATCGTGGAAATGGGCGGAGCCGGCACCGAAACCGTCGAATACCGGGCCACCGAAACCTCGGTGCGCGGCTTCTGGAAAGCCTACCGCAACTACATGGGAATCTGACGATGGCAGCGCAAATCACTCACGAACAACTCAGCGTGCTGAACGCCGCGTATGCCGCCAGCATTGACGACGACAAGCTGGAAACCTGGCCGGATTTTTTCGACGAAAACTGCCTGTACAAGATCACCACCGCCGACAATCATCGCCAGGGCCTGGCGGCCGGCATGGTGTATGCGGACAGCAAGGGCATGCTGACCGACCGCGTGACCGCGTTGCGCGAAGCGAATGTCTATGAACGCCAGTGGTACCGCCATATCATCGGCACGCCGTTGATCGTCGAGCGCACCCAGGACGGCATCGCCGCCGAAACGCCGTTCCTGGTGGTGCGCGTGATGCGCGACGGCGCGTCGGCACTGTTTGCAACCGGCAAATATATCGATCGCGTGGTGACGGATAGCGATGGCGCGCTGAAGCTCGCCCAGCGTATCGTGGTATGCGACAGCAACAGCGTGGATACGCTGCTGGCGATTCCGCTGTAGGAGTCCTCATGGAAAGAATCGCGCTCGCGATCGGCGATCCCAACGGCATCGGCCCGGAAATCGCGGTGAAGGCCGCCGCTGCATCGAGCGGCGGCGAGCTGCAGCCGGTGCTGGTGGGCGACGAATTCGTGGTCCGCGAATATGCGCGCCGGCATGCGCCGCAGGCGAGCCTCGTCCGGTTCGCGGATGCGCAGGACAAGGCCGCACGTGGCTGCCTTTGCTATGAACCGGTGGCCGCGCTCGAAACCGGAGCGTTCGAGCCCGGCAAGGTGAGCCCGGCGGCCGGCCGCGCCACGGTTGCCTATGTGCGCGAGGCGGTGCGGCTGGCGCAGTCCGGCCTGGTATCGGCAGTCGTTGCCTGCCCCCATTCGGAAACCGCGATCAATGCGGCCGGCATCCCGTTTTCCGGCTACCCGGGGCTGGTGGCGCAACTGACCGGCACGCCGGCGGACAAGGTGTTCCTGATGCTGGTTGCGGCCGGCCTGCGCATCGCGCACGTGACCTTGCACGAGAGCGTCGCCCATGCGCTGGCGCGCATCACGCCCGAGCTGGTGGTCGATGCCGGCCGCGCGGCGGTGGAGGCGACGCGCCGGCTCGGCATCGCGAATCCGCGGCTGGGCGTGTTCGGCATCAATCCGCATGCGGGCGAAGACGGGCTGTTCGGCGACGAGGACGAACGCATCACCAAGCCTGCGCTGCAGCGGCTGCGCGAACTTGGCATCGCGGCCGATGGCCCGACCGGCGCCGACCTGTTGCTGGCGCAGCGCCGCCACGCAGTCTACCTCGCGATGTTCCATGACCAGGGCCATATCCCGATCAAGCTGCTCAGTCCGCTGCGCGCCAGCGCGCTGACGATCGGTGCCGGCATCGTGTTCAGCAGCGTCGGCCACGGCAGCGCATTCGATATCGCAGGCAAGGGTGTGGCCGATCCGGCTTCGGTGATCGATACCTTGCAACTGCTGAGGAGAAGTTCATGACTTACCAGGTACGGATTGCGCAATCGGACATCGAGTTCGCCTGCGCGCCGGACACCAACATCGTCGACGCGGCCAAGGCCGCCGGCTACGAACTGCCGTATTCCTGCCGCAGCGGCGTATGCGGCAGCTGCAAGGGCCGGGTGGTCAGCGGCAGCGTCGACGCCCCGGTCGGACTGGCCGGCATCAGCGACGAAGAGCTGGCAGCCGGCTTCACCCTGCTATGCCAGGCGTGCCCGACCTCGGACGTGGAGATCGGCGCGCGTTCGATCACCCGCTTCGATCCGAACGCGCACAAGACGGTCGATGCGAAGCTGTACCGGGTGACGCGGGTGGCGGACGACGTGTCGCTGCTGCAGCTGCGCTTTCCGAACGGCACCAAGGTCAAGTTCAAGGCCGGCCAGTACCTGCAAATGGTGCTGGACGACGGCGCCCGGCGCAGTTTTTCGATGGCCAATCCGCCGCAGCAGAGCGACGGCGTGCAACTGCACGTGCGGCATGTGCCGAACGGACGGGTTTCCGGCTGGCTGGAAAGCAATCCGCAACCAGGCACGATGGTGCGCGTCGAACTGGCATTCGGCGACTTTTATCTGCGCGAGGGATCGGACAAGCCGATCGTGTTCGTTGCCAGCGGCACCGGCTTTGCGCCGATCAAATCCATCCTGGAGGATGCGTTCCGGCGCAAGCTGACCGCGCGCCCGATGACGCTGTACTGGGGTGGACGCCGCGCCAAGGACTTGTACCTGGCCGAGCAGGCGGAAAAATGGGCGGCGCAATATTCGCATTTCCGCTTCATCCCCGTGTTGTCGGAACCGGACACTGACTGGAGCGGACGCACCGGCTTCGTGCACCGGGCGGTGATGGAGGATTTTCCGACGCTGGCCGGCATCGAAATCTATGCCTGCGGGGTGCCGGCAATGATCAATGCGGCGCGCCGCGATTTCGTCCACGAGCGCGGACTGCCGGCCGACGATTTCCACTGCGATGCGTTCGTGACGACCGAGACGGGCGCGTCCTGAGCAGGGGCGCTCATTGAGCATTTTTGTAACGCTCAATAATCGGCACGCTTGAGTTCGCGCGCGATCGCCAGGCTGCGCAGCACGATACGGTCCGCATCTTCCTGCAATAGCCCGAGACGGCGCGGCAGGAATTTCCAGCCTGACCATTCCGCATCCGCTACCGGTGCCGCCGGCGCCGCCGGCACCACTGCAGCACCGGCCACTTCGAGCGGTATCACTTCCTTTCCATCCAGCACCTGTTCGGCGGTGGCCAGCCTTGCCGCTATCCGGTCGAAAGTTTGCTGCAGCATCTCGTTGACCGTTTCGCGCGGCATGCCGTGCGGATGCCGGCGCCACAGCAGACGCAGCGCCGCCACGTGGGCCGCCACCAGGTAGCTGCGCACGATGAACAGGTGCAGGTCTTCGACCGCGCGCTGCTTGCTGACCGGTTCGTCCAGCATCCGCCCGAGCGCCGCGCCGAGCGCGCCGACGCTGTCCATGAAGCGCTTGCGCGCCAGCCGGTATGGAAAATCGTCGGTACTGCCGCTTTGCAGCAATTCGCGGCTGGCCGTCGCGTAGCGCTGACTCGCCTGGAGCACGCCGATCACCAGCCGGCGCAGGCCGCGGTATTCCCAGCTCGGCAGGATGAAGCTGAAAAAGGTGGCGATGGCGACGCCGATCACGGTATCCAGCAGGCGCTCGCCCACCACGTGGCCGCTGCCCGGCACCAGCAGGTTGATCTGCAACAGGATCTGCATGCTGGCGGCGATCGCGGTGTAGCGGTATTTCACGTAGACGAAGGCCGGCACCGCGGTGGTCGCGATGAACAGGAAGCCGAGCAGAAGCACCGGCTTGTGCACGAAGTGCAGGATCGCGGCCGTGATCACGCAGCCGATCGCAGTGCCGATCAGGCGGTCGCTGCGGCGCTGACGCGTCATGCTGAAGCTGGGCTTGAGCACGATCGCAATCGTCAGCACGACCCAGTAACCGTGCGACGAATACGGCAGATGGTGCGCCACCAGCAAGCCGACGCCGATCGCCATCGCCACCCGCAACGCGAAGCGGAAGGTCGACGATTGCAGCGACAGGTTCGACAGCAGCAGGCGCAATTCGAAATTGTGGCGGGTCAGGAAAGGACGCATATCGGCATTCGGCGCCAGCGGCAGCGCACCGCCGTGCCGGCGCGTCGCCTCGCGCAGCCTGTCGTTCAACTCCGCCACTTCGCGTATCTTGCGAAACGACGAGCGCAGCACCGCCAGCGCCTCGGCCGCGCCGCGCACGCCGGCGGCAGCCGGTTCGAGCGCGTCCAGCGCACGCTCCAGTTCCTGCAGCGCGGGGCCGTAGTCGGAGCCCGGTTCGGCCGGCTGGCCGCGCGCCACCGCCAGCGCAATCGTCTCCAGGTCGCCGGCAGCGCGCGCCGTCAACCCGGCCAGCAGGCGCAAGGCGTCGGTATCCGCGAAGTGGCGGCGCAGCAGCTCGTAATCGGTATGGGTGGACAACAGCAGCTCATATACATCCAGCATGCCGAAATGCACTTGCAGCAATTCCGGGTCGGGCTGATCCTTCCAGTCGCGCAGGATCAGGTCGCGCGCATCCTGCTGCTTGTCGGCCAACACTACCTGCGCCCGCACCAGCTGGTGAAACTGGTCGGCCAGCGTCCGGTGCACATCATAGAAGCCGGACTTGATGCGCATGTAGCGCGCCAGCTCGAACAGCGCCTCGGCCAGCACCTGTTGCTTCATCCGGCGCTGCAACAGCCAGGACACCGCCATCGCATAAGCGAGGTAGCTCAGGCCGCCACCCATGAACAGCGCGGTGTGCACGAAAGATTGGCGCACGTCCAGTTCGCCCATCATTGACAGCGTCATGATGAACAGGGCGGCAAACTGCAGCGGCATGCCTTTTCTGCCGTACACCACCATCATGCTGGCAAGAAAACTGATCAGCACCAGCAGGCTGCCGAGCAGCCACGGCAGCGGCGTGGCGAGACTGATCACCAGTGTGACAGCGGAGCACAGCACAACACTGGCCAGCATGCCGTTGAACTTGTGGCGCAGCGGGCCGGGCAGGTCCATCAGGCTGGTGCAGAGCGCGCCTATCGATACCGTCATCGCGGCCGGCACGGTGGTGAAGGCGAGCGCCAGAAAGGCCAGGCCGGTCACGCCGCAGGCGACGCGCAGGCCGGTGTAGAAATAGTGGCTGAACAGGAAAGTTCGCGGGCTGAGTGCGTAGTGCATGGAGGGCGAGTGAGCGCGGGCTATCCGGCAGCAGGATTGTCGAATACGGGAAACCGTTATTACCACTATACCAATGAATTGCCTGCGGCCGCTGTGGCCAATGCAAACACAGGCAGTTCCGGCTCGCCGCCCGTCGTTGAACATCGCTCGCGCGGGCTGGACTAATCAAGAAACTGATCATGGAACAACAGGGCCGTGGCCGTCCGGTGCACCGCTGCCCGCTGCCGCCGATGCCGAAAAGGTTGGATTCGATGGAAAAAGATGAAGGGCCGCTGCGGGAGCGCTTGTCTTCCCGCTTGCGGTATGCCTGGCGCCTGGCGATGCCGTTCTGGCTGTTTCGCGACGCCGGGCGCGGCAGTGCCGAGCAGCGCATCGCGAACTACCGCTACAACCGTTCCCGGCGCAACTTGCTGCCGTTCTATTTATGGAAATGGATAGGGATCGCGATCTGTCTGCTGAACATCATGGAATTGCTGTCGAGCCTGATGACGAGCGGCACGAATGCCGGTGCCGGCCACCTGTTCATCACGCTGTTCTGCATGGGGGCCGGCATCGGTTTTGCCGTCTCCTGTGCGGTGGTGTCGGTGCTGCTGACCACTTACCTGTACCTGAGTTGCGTGAAACGATAAGGCTACGCTGAATAAGTTCCGTGATGCCGGGCGCCTGAGTTCGGGATGGGCGCAAGGCGCAAAACGCAGACATGGCGGGACCATGGCGAGGATTTGCAACGCAGCGAACCGCCCGAAATCAGGATGCCCGGTGCACGAGGACTTGTTCAGCGTAGCCTTAAACTTGCGCGAAAATTGCCCGCAGTCCGGTCCGGCCCGGATGATAGCCGGGCCGGGCGTCGCGGAAATACTCGCGTGTTTCGAATATCCGGAGTGCGCCCCGCAGATCCAGTTCGCGCCAGCCCTCGGCGCTGCCCGGGGTGCCGTCGATCGCAAGCTCATAACACAGCAAGACCGGAATTCCGCAACGGTCGAGGCCATAGGCGTGCGGCTCGACCAGGTGTTCGTGTCCCGGGTAGCGTAGCTTGAGCCTGCGTTTGCAACGAATGGCAGGCAGCAGATATTTGTTCATTCGTGTCGGGTGGAAGGTGGCGAAAGCTGGATTAGACGACTTTCTGGAAGGAAATGCATCGGCTCCGCCGGGAAAAAAGCACGGCTCTTGTTCTGTCTCAATATTTCTCCGCGTATCGAAACAATTCCCCGGGGAACTTGAAGGTCCGCAAACCGTCGCCGACGGCAGCTGCTGTAATGGAATCGTGATACGGCACCCGTATCCGCATTCCTCATCCGCCCCGGAGGCACGCCATGACGATAGCGATTGTGTTACTGATGAACGTGGTAATCGGCGCATTGATTATCGTGCGCTGTATCGGAGCGCTGATCGACATGCAGGACGCGCCCGAGCACTGAAGGTTACGCTGAACAAGTCCTCGTGCGCCGTGCATCCTGATTTCGGGCGGTTCGCGGCGTTGCAAATACTCGCCATGGCCCCGCCATGCCTGCGGTTTGCGCCTTCCGCCCCATCCCGAACTCACGCGCCCGGCATCACGGGACTTATTCAGCGTAGCCTGAATCGGCTTCCTTGCCCCGGAAGCTGCGCGGTCCGCCGGCCCGATTCATTGCGCCGCCGCAATTTGGCGGTATAGTTCGGTCGCTGCGGCAACGCGCGGTAGTCGCGCACGCCGCCCTCGAAGGAAGGACAGGCTGGCCGAATGAGTACCGGGGTAATCGTCAACAACGTCATTGCGGCGGTGCTGCTGCCGCCGCTCGATCTGGTGCTGGCCTGCTGCGCCGGAATCCTGCTGCGCCGGCGCTTCCCGCGCTTCGGCATCGGCCTGAGCATCGGCGCCCTGATGCTGCTGGTGGTCTTCAGCACCAGGGCCGGCGCATTGTTGCTGGTGGCGCCGCTGGAAAACCGGACGATGCCGCTGGCCGATGCGCGAGCGGCAGGCGCGGGAGCGATCGTGGTGCTGGGTGGCGGCCGGCTTGCCAATGCGCCCGAGTATGGCGGCGCCGACATTCCCTCATATCTCGAGCTTGCCCGTCTGCGCTATGCCGCCCGCCTGCAGCACGAAACCGGCTTGCCGGTACTGGTCAGCGGCGGAGCGCCGGACGGGAGGGGCGAGCCGGAAGCCGAATCGATGGCGCGTGCACTGCGCGGCAGCTTCGATACGCCGGTGAAATGGCGGGAAAGCCGCTCCGACAATACTGCGCAAAACGCCCGCTACTCCGCAGACACGCTGCGCGCAGCCGGCGTGCGCCGGATCCTCCTGGTTACCGATGCGATACACATGCCGCGTGCGCTGGGGATATTCAAGACAACCGGCCTGGAAGTGGTGGCGGCGCCCACCATGCTGTTCAGTCGTGATCGCCTGAGCGTGCTCGACTTCCTGCCCGATGGAGAAGGGCTGCGCCGCACCCACTATGCGTTGCACGAATGGCTGGGGCTGCTGTGGTACCGGCTCCGGTACGGCCGGACAGGTTGACGGCCTCTACTGGCTTTTGCTGAGCAGGCGGCGCGAAAAACGATCCAGCATCGAGCGCGCCTTGTGCAGCAGGCGGCTCATGCGGGCGGAGGTCTTGTGGCGGAAGCGCTGCACGCTGAAGCGCGACCTGCGATGGCTGCGGCGGCTCGGCCGCTGCGGCGCCGGATCGGCCGCACGCGCCGCGCCCGGCCGGTCCGCGGCCCTGCGGTCGCCGCTTTCCATGCGCACGATCCAGTCATCGTGTTCCTGGCGCCGCACCGGATCCGACAACACCTCGTAAGCGACGTTGATGATCTGGATGATGCGTATCGCCTCGGCGCTGTTCGGGTTGCGATCGGGATGATATTTTTGCGACAGCGTCTTGTAGGCCGCGCGAATGACTTCGGGCGGCGCATTGCGGGCGACCTTCAGGTTGTCGTAATGCGTATGGAGTTGCGCCATCAACGTTGATCCGGATTAGGGTGAATTAGTGGCCTGAACGAGAAATTCGCTGAATAAAACCGATGAAGCGCCCGCCATCCTTTCTTGCTTGATATGCGCCAGGCGCCGGACCCTGTTCCGTTTGCGCGTCGTCCGGCGCTCGTTGCATCAATTTTATTTTTCAACGAACTTCCAACTCAGGACCTCAGGGGCCAAGCCAGCCTGCGTCGCCCAGCCCTCGATCCTGCTCTTGATCTTATTTTAATGCGACCGTGCCGCCGACCGGCCGCATTCATTATTCACCGTCTGCCTGCCTCGATCCAGGCCGTGCCTGCCCGGCGCGCGACTTCGATCGCTTCGCCATGGGTCGGCAGGGGCGCGTCCGACGCATGCAGTTTTTCGGCGACGCAGCGAAAGTCGTCGGCTGCCTCGTCGAATTTCAGGATAGTGACAAACGGATCCCAACCCCCGGACGGCAACTCGTAGGCAACCAGGTGGAGCTGATAGTCGTCTATCGTTTCAATTGCCATTGCTGTCTCCGAAGCTGCGCGGCAGAAGCGAAGCCGGATGCCGGTACCCGCAGGCGACATGCTCCCGGGCACTTCCATAGTGTATCGTAGCAGCAGCTTGCGCAGGGCGCTTGATGCGGGTCATGACAATCAGGGGCGCCACCACCATGCCCCGCAAAGGCACTAATTTTCGCGCAGATTGCGCCACAGGCCAAGCAGCGCCGACAGCGCGCAGCCGACGCCGATCGGAATGGCCAGGCTGGCGCCCAGCAGCGACTTCGCAATCAGCGCCAGCACGCCGACCGCGGTTACCGCGATACCGAGTGCGAGCATCAGGGCGTGTTCGAGAGAAGTGGTGAACTGTGGACGGAATTCGATCGAAGGCAGCGCGGCGACCGGGTAGCCGCAGTCGGGGCAGATTTCCGCTTGCTCCGGAACCTGCCCGCCGCATTCCCCGCACGACGTATGCATTGTCAAATTGCCTTGCATCGCCACTCATACCTTCCAATAAGTCCAACATGCAATTAAACCTCGTGCTTTCCATTTCGGCTACCCCATAAATATGGGATTGGACAGGTTTTTCGGGAACCTCCGGAATCAGGGCTTGCTGCCCACGAAGACCGCATTGTCGGTCGTGCCGCTGATCTTGCCGACGATATACAGCCGGTGATTGGTCGTGTCGGCGTACACGTTGCCGGCGAAGGATTTGCCGGAGAACGCATCGGTGCCGCCGGTGAATGACAGGGTCGCGTCATAGGCGGTACCATCGCTGCGCGGAACCAGGGTCGCGTTGATCGCGCAACCGCAGGGCAACTGGCCGCTCACGGTGCCGTCCGCGTTCACGGTGAGCTGGATGTTTTCCTCCACCAGATCCTTGGTGGCAAAGCTGCCGGTGTAGACCCCGGCCAGCGTTTGCAGCGAAGGCAGCGTCTCATAGCTGCTGTTGTAAGTGCCGACGAAGGTTCGCGGTTGATTCGAGGCGGTATAGGTCAGGGTGCCGTTGAGCGAGGTCTTCTCGGTATAGCTGGCCGAAAGGATGGCCGCGTCGGCACTATGGGTGCCCGAACCGAGCAGGCTGACGTCGAGCGCATCGGTGGAGCTGAAGCTGCCGCTGGAAAGCGTCCCGGTACCCATTATCGCGCCCAGGAATTTCTGCGGCGTGCTGGCGTCCGAGTACACCATGAAATAGGAACCGTCGCTGAGCAGGAAAGTGGTGAGCGGCTGGCTGGTGCCGGTCTGCCCGTCGAAGACACTGGAGATGACGGTGGTGGGCAGGGCGACCGGCGTATCGGAATTGGAGCCGGAGCTGCCGGATGGCGCCTGGCCGGAAGTGTCGGCGGTCGAATTGCCGCTGGTACTGGTGGCTTGGTCGCTGCCGCCGCCTCCGCAGCCGGCAAGCAGGGCGCTGGTGCTTAGCGCGAGGGCCAGGAATTTCAGGATAGAGCGCATCGTTGTTTCTCCTCGGCGAATGATTACTGTCAGCGGGAATGCGGAACGCGAGGTGCCGGTCGGCACCGTTGGCGCTGCAATCTTGACGAAATTGAATCATTGTTTCCGCCGGGCCTGTTTGACGCGCGTTAAGTGTTCCTCCGGGCAGTTAAATAACTTGCAGCAAGCTGCGCAAGATCAAGCTTTTGCCGGCACGCATAAACTTGTCACAGGAATTTTGCGAGATGAAGGGCCGGAAAACTGACTGCGGTCCAGTACTCGATGAATGCAGCGAGCAGGTATTCGCTGTAGTGGCTGTAGGAGAGTGCTGCCTGGTAGTTCTGCATGGTAATCCTCCACTGGCTTGAAGTGCACGCTAGCAAGCGGCGCGGGGCGCCGTTTGAGACGCATCAAGAGCGCCGCGGCGGTTCGTCTGAGGGCAGCTCGGCGCGCAGGCGCGGCAGGTATTCCGGGAAGACGCGCTGGATGTAGTCCAGCAGTTCGGCCCGCACCCGGCAGCGAAGATCCCAGCATTTGCCGGCATCGCCCGCGCTGACCAATACCCGCAATTGCATCGCGCGTTCGCCGGCTTCCACCACTTGCAGCAGGCATAGTCGGCCATCCCATTCCGGCGCGGCACGGCAGATGCGTTCGACCTCGTCGCGTACCGGCGCCACCGGCATGCGGTAATCGACCCATATCAGCACGGTGCCGAGAATGTCGGAACTGGTCCTGGTCCAGTTCTGGAACGGGTTTTCGATGAACCATTGCAGCGGCACGATCAGGCGGCGCTGGTCCCAGATGCGCACCACCACGTAGGTGCCGGTGATTTCCTCGATCTGCCCCCATTCGTTCTGCACGATCACCACGTCTTCCAGCCGGATCGGCTGGGTCAGGGCGATCTGCATCCCGGCCAGCAGGTTGCCCAGCACCGGCTTTGCCGCAAAACCGACCACCAGGCCCGCCACGCCCGCCGATGCCAGCAGGCTGGAGCCGATCTGGCGCAGCAGCGGCAGCGTCATCAGCGCCGCCCCCGAGCCGATGACGACGATCACCACCATCACCGAGCGGGCCAGTACCCGGGTCTGGGTCTGGATACGGCGCGCCTGCAGGTTATCCGCGATATTCGCCGGATTCAGTTCGATGATGGTCTGCGCCACCGCGCGTACGCAGCGCAAGCCCAGCCAGGTAAAGGATGCGATCAGCAGCAGCGCCGACAGGTGGCGTACGACGGAGATCGCGGTGAGCGAATCCGGCGCACTGCGTACGATGACCTGGGCGGCCAGCAGGAAGATCACCATGCCGCCCGCCTGGTTCGCGTATTGCACCAGCCGCCTCGAAAACGGGAGCGGCTGCGCCAGCCGCTGCAGGATACTGGTGCCGATTCGATGCACCACCAGGGTGGCGATGGCGGCGACCAGCAGCTCGACGAAGATCGCGATCCAGGGCAGTTCGCCGATCAGGACCACCCAGGGCGTCAGCAGGTAAGCAAGCGATGTTCCCCATACCGACTCAGGGAAAATCATCCGGGTCTTCCCCCCGCTGGCGGGCGAAATGAAAACGCGTAAACGAGTGGGTGCCGCATTCCTGGCACGGCGCGGCCGCGCATGGCGTCAGGAATGCGGCGGCCGCTCGCCGGGCAGGACGGCGCTGACCGGATTGTGATCCGGCACCGGTTCCTTGTCCGGAACCGGGTTCTGCTCGGGAGGCGGTTCGTCGACAGGAACCGGTTCGGTCGGAACTTGGTGGGCATCGATGGACAATGACATGACTTCCTCCGCCAGCGGCGCATGCGACCGCCGGACGCGCGCGTCCGGACAGGCCATGTAGTAGGGCTGGAACGATAATGTCGGCAGCGCGGACGGTCGGCTACCGGCGATCCTAATGCCGATATCGATCGCCGCATTGATGCAGCTCAGGAGCGTAGCGGAACCAATGCCGGTGCCCGCTGCGAAGTGCCGGTATCAGTGCCTGCTATATCAGATATTCGAAAACGAAAGCGGACTGCCGGGCTACGCTCGGCTATAGTGAGGCTGTCTCCTCCAACTCTCCTTGAATTGGATTCGCCCGCAGCCGCAAGGCCTGCGGGCTTTTTTCTTTGCATGCGCGTTTTCTCGCGCCTGCATGCCGCGCTTCCGGTGCCGTCGTTCCCGTTCCTGCATTCTCTACCGGCATGGTGCGGTTCTGTCCGCAGTCCATGCCGGAAAGCCGGCCGCCGGAAAATTCCGGCGACCGGTTATTTCACTGCGCTGCCTGCTGTTGCGCGGAAGAGGAGACGCCGGTCTTGGGCTTGAACTGCTTGTCGCTGATCCGGAACTTGTTGCGACGATCACCCATCAGCAGGCGCAGATCCTTGATGCTGAGGTCGGACACCTCGTGCATCCTGATCAACAGAGACGCTCCCACGGGCAGGCGGCGATGGCGGATCTTGCTGATCAGCGGCGGCGCCACCTCCAGCGCACGCGACAGCGCCGCATCGTTTTTCAGGTTGAGCTTTTCAATCAGCGATTCCAGCAGATTGTTGGGATCATAGTTGAACTGCTCATCTGCGCTCATTTCTTTGGTTTCGTTCATATGACTGGTTCCCCGTTCATGGTTCGATCTGATGCTATTGTGAATAATCACACGCGTATATTTTTGATAATTCTCAGACATATACCCGACAGCAGGACACGTCGGATTCGATAGCGCCTTCGAGAGCGTTTGCAGCACGCGTCAGCGGCATCTCGCGGCCCGCATCAAACGAAATAGGCGGCTCCCAGCACCAGCGGCGTGCCGCTGACACCGGCCACCACCAGGCGGCGCGCGACACTGTGGATCTGATCCTCGAACGTGCGATAGGTCGAAAGAATGTCGTCCTGGCCGCCCTTCATGCGCGCAAGGTAGGCCAAGGCATTGCGCGACACCAGGCACTCGCGGTCCACGAATCCGACCTCGACGGTGAATGCCACTCCTTCATCCAGCACATGCGGTTCGACCGCTGTCTTCTCCATTGCTGCTCCCCCTTTACGATGACGAAACTGACGAACGATTGCTTTTGATGGTAATGAGGCAAGCTCCGGTTGTATTGACGATCGTCAACTTTTCGGCCGCGCAACCGCAGAAAACGCAAGCCCGCGACGCATCTGCAGCGCGCTGCGGGAAGCGCTTGCACATTTGAACGATGTCGCGAAGAATGTCGGCTGGTCCGGACGGCAACGGTGCTGCCGGGCCCGGCAGTCCGGTGCTTTGTTCTTGCGGACGGAGGAGATGCACGGAACGGTGCGCCGTCCTCCGGCGGGCGGGCGCCGGATTGCGATTCCGACACGGAGGACACACGATGTATCTGGATCATCCGAAAATCAGTGCCACCAACAGCAATACCGAACCCGACCGGATCGAACGCCTGAACAGGGTATATGGCTATGCGCTGGGACTGGCCGATCAGGCCGGAGCCACCGATTTTCTCGGCAAGCTCGCCCATTTGCATGACCACAAAGGGCAATTGATCGTCACCTGGTTCAGCGCGCCGACGGAAACCGAAAAGGCTTGTTTCATGCAAGCGTGGCGCAGCAAGGTAGGCGACGAGACACTCAACGTCGAACACGAAGTCAAGGCGCCACTCGGCTGAGTGAGCTGCGCAAAGGGCCGCGACCGGCGCGAGGATGCCGGCGCCGGATACCTGTCCCCGAACCTGTTCCACATCGGGCTGATCGCGCGCGGCGGTCCCGGCGGACAAGCCAGGTTTGCGCATTCTCAATGTTGGGCAGACTCGATTCCCGATTATTACGCAATGCCGGCAAACAACACGAAAGCCGGCTTTCGGCACGGCTTTCCATCGTGCCCGCGGAACGGACTATACTGACTGAAGCGTTGGTTCCCTTCGCGCAAGCGTGACCCGGCAAATCGACTTCGGGGCTGAATAATGAACGAGGCAGAACACATCAATACGCGCGCCGGCTACGGCGACGTAACGGAAGCCATGCAGGCGAGAAGCGTGACTGCATTGAAGCCGAAGGGCGCCTGCTGGTACTGCAATCAGCCGCTGGACAATGTGCGGCGCTTCTGCAGCAAATCCTGCGCCGACGACTACCGCACTGAAGAAGAAGCCTTCAGCAAACCGGAGTAGCCGGCACCGCTTCGGACCCCGCTCCCGTTCCCTCACTTCCGGCGGGAAATAATTTCTTGACAAGGCTTGAGGCGGGACAATGGCGCTTCTTCCGGCGTTCGGCATTGCGCAGACGGTTTCTGAAAATCGGGGCTATCGTGATAGTGACAAGCCCGAGCCGTCGCATCCTGCATGTGCCGGGCACACGGAGCCGAACATGACCCCTGAAGAAATCGTTGCCGACCTGAACGAAAAAAACCGCGAAGCGCTGCATGCGCAAAACGATTGCCGCAACCTGACTCCCGAACAATTGCTTGCGCTGCTGGACGCGGCCGCAATGCGCGGTTTCAAGCTGGGTAGCAATGTGGCGCTGTCGATGGTGAAGGGAGCGCTGCTGGTCCAGCTTACCCGCAACACCGAGTTCAACACCAGCAAGAACCGCTCGTGAGCGAATCCTGTTCCCGACAGCCCGACTGCGCGCGTGGCTTGACGGTACGTGTCGCCCCGCCGCGGGGAGACGAGCCGTGCTCGCCGTTTTTCCCCCGGTAGATACACACCGTTACATTTTTCCGGTACTACACTTTGCTGTTTCCCGCGTTAAATCGCATAGTATGCGACGACGTAATATTTCTGAAGGGAATGCAGTATGAGAATTTACGCAGGATTCATGATTTCCATCCTTGGCCTCGGTGTCGCGATGTCGGCCGGCGCAACCGATTTCGAAGACTATGCGCGTGTGGTGAACGTCACCCCGCAGCTCGAGCGTGTCAATGAGCCGCGCCAGGAATGCCATACCGAATACGTGACGGTGCAGCGCCAGGAGCAGCGCGGCGTCGGCGGCTCCATCCTCGGCGGCGTGGCAGGCGGCATCCTGGGCAACCAGGTCGGCGGCGGCAACGGCCGGACCGTGGCCACCGCGGCGGGCGCGATTGCCGGGGCCATCGTCGGCGATCGCATGGAGAACAACAACGGCGGCCGCATGGTCGAGGAACAGCCGGTGCAGCGCTGCCGCACCATCGACCACTGGCAGACCCGCAACGACGGCTACGCGGTCACCTACGAATACCGGGGCCACACCTACAACACGGTGCTTCCCTACGATCCGGGCCGCCGCCTGCGTGTGAACGTATCGGTGACGCCCAGCGAAAACTGACGCCGGCGCGCGCGCTCTTCGGTGCCCAACATGGCGGGACGCAGATACTGCGTCCCGCTTGCTTTTGCGAGACGGAAAACCGTCCTGCCCACCATGCTCGTGGCGCCGACCTGGCAATCTGCTAGGCGTCCTGGTCTGGCGCCGCGCCGCAACACTTCTTGAACTTCTTGCCGCTGCCGCATGGGCAGGGATCATTGCGGCCCACCTTGGGCTCCGAGCGCTGCACCTGTTCCACCGCCGACTTGCGCAGCGGCTGCCAGAAGCGATGGATATGCGGAACGGCGGCTTCCACTTCGATCGCCAGTTTATGGCGCTTGAGCGGATCGTCGACCAGCGCCATCTCGTCTTCCTCGATTTCTTCCGCGCCCAGCAGATAGATCGGTTCCATCATCGCGGCCACGTTCGACAACCAGATCGGCTCCCAGGCCGCCGCCCGCAAATCGACTCCGCGCCAGAAGCCCCAGGCCCAGGCTTCGCCGTCGAGCAGGCTGCGGCCGTCGACCTCGTGTTCGCAGAACAGCGGTTCGAATTCCTTGGGCGCCACTTCGAAAGTGATCGCCACCTCGTTCATGAAGCGTGCGATCAGGCCGACAATACGGTCGCGTTCGGCTGCCGACTTGAACTGCGGGCCGTCCGCTCCCGCCTCGCCCCAGACGCCGGGCAGCCATTCCGCCATCAGCACTTCCTCCGGGCCGATCGCCAGCGCGGTCAGGTAGCCGTGCAGCGAATCCATCGTCATGCCATCGTCGGCACAGCGGTCGGACAGCAGGAACTGGTCGAGTTCCTTGAATTCCTTGTCGGAGAGGGGGGTATCGAGATGCATGGGAAAACGCCGATGAGAAGGGGGTCGCGATGGAAGTGCGGGGACGGTGCCAGTGTGGAAATGCTGCCGCCGGGATAATGGAAGATGGTATCACGCGGCCGGAATCGGACCCGGCAGACTGCCGCAACTGCCGCCGGTCGCCGGAACCCATCCTTTCGTCCGAATTCCAGCGCAATTGCTGGAAAACAAGCCCTGGTTTCCCTATATTTACGTTAGGAAACAATATGGGGTAAGTCCATGAAGCGAACGGGGATACGCGGTTTTACGCTGATCGAACTGATGGTCGTGGTGGCGATAGCGGCGATATTGGCGGCGGTCGCGATGCCGTCCTACCTGTCCCAGATGCGCAAGAACCGGCGTAACGATGCATTCTCGGCGATCAGCCAGGTGGTGCAGGCCGAAGAACGGTGGCGCGCCGAGAATACGAGCTACAGCGGTACGATAGGAGCAGGAACGGGGGGGTTGGGTCTATCCTCGACCAGTAGCGGCGGTTATTACACGCTTGCGATATCCAGCGCCAGCGGCACCGGATACACGGTCACGGCTACTGCCGTACCGGGGTCGAGCCAGGCCAGCGACAGCGGCTGCACCCCCCTGACGATGACTGTCAGCAATGGCGGGCAGACGCCCACGCCGGCCAGTTGCTGGACCAACTGATGAATACGCGCCAGTCAGGCCTGACCTTGCTCGAGCTGCTCGTGATCATCGCGATCACGGCCATCCTCGCGGCGATTGCGGTGCCGTCGTTTTCCGACATGCTGGCGCGCCGCCGGCTCGAGAGTGCCACAAACGGACTCGCTGCGGACCTGATTTCGGCATCCACCGAGGCGGTGAGCCGGAACGGAACGGTGAGCGTGGCGACCGACAGTGATGGCGCTTCTTATGCCGTGACGTATGTTCCCACGAATACGACGCTCAAGACGGTCACCTTTCCTACCGGCGTCACCAGCACGGCGTCGGTTACCGTGAGCTATCAGCCGGCGCGCGGCAATTCGAATGCGGCCACCATCGATCTCAGCAGCGCCGGCTTGACGCCTACCCTGGAAGTGAAAACAAATGTGGTGGGCACCGTAGAAGTGTGTACGCCGAATGGCGCTTTTTCGGGGTATTCATCATGCTGAAAAACCGTATGCTTCGGCCTGCTGTCATCCGGCGGCAAACCATCGGGAGGCAGCGCGGCGTGTCGATCGTCGAACTGCTGGTCGGCGTCGCGGTCGGCCTGGTGCTTGCCACCTGGGCCATCGCCTTGTTCGTCAACACTCTCGGCAACAACCGCAAGCTGGACGCGGAGCAGCGGCTCAATCAAAGCCTGGGCATCGCGGCCGACCTGATCGCCCGCGACCTGCGGCGTGCCGGCTACTGGGGCGACGCGATCGCGGGCACCGTTACCAGCGGCAGCACTACTACCGCGAATCCGTATAGCACGGTAAGCGCCAATGTGGACACCAGTACGATCGACTATGGTTATGCAACCGATGCCGACGATGCCGAGTCGAGCGACGAACAGTACGGTTTCAAGCTGGATGGCGGCGTGATCAAGATGAAGGTGTCGGGTAATTGGGAGAACGTCACCGATCCGAATGTGTTGACCGTGACCGCGATGACGATCACGCCGACGGTAACATCGGTCGATCTGAGCGGCGCCTGTTCAAGCACCTGCACCGGGGGGGCGTGCCCGACCCTGAGCATTCGTGCCTATTCGATCGCGCTGAGCGGACACTACGCAAGTGACAGTTCGATTACACGAAACCTGACCTCCAACGTGCGGTTGCGCAATGACGGGGTCAGCGGCGCTTGCCCGGCTTGATGGAGGTTCCGGAATGCGACTAGACAAGCAAGCGGGCGCGGCCGCCCTGATCCTGATAACGATACTGCTGTTCGGTACGTCGGTAGGCCTGTTTTACCTGAACAGAAGCCTGATCGCGGAGCAGCACCGGTCGGCCAACCAGGCGCGTTCGACCAGCGCGCAGGAGGTGGCGGAGGCGGGGATAGAATGGGCGACCGGCATGATCAACAGCGCCTACGGCATCAAGGCGGACTGTACGGCCGATACCACGACCAGTGTTTCATTCCGCAAGAAATACGTGACGACGAATTATGCGACGTCAACCGATGTCGCACCGGCGACGACTGTTTATCCGGGTTGCACGATCAACGGCACGAGCCTGAGCTGCGGCTGTCCCGCCTCCGGAACTGCGAATCCCAGCAACACCAACGCTTATCCGAGCTTTACCGTCTCGTTCGCAAAGGTAACCCTGCCCGACGGTAGCTATGACACGGAAAGCGTAGCGGTCACTTCTCTCGGCTGTACCGGTCAAACCGCGATCTGTTCGTCAGCGACCACCGGCACCGCCGATGCATACAAACAGGTCAGCGTAATCCTCAAATTACGTCCCATGCTGCGGGCGGCGCCGGCCGCGGCCCTGACCTGCGGGACGACTTGCACAATCGGCGGTTCATTCGATATAACGAACACCGATGCGGGCACGAATGGAATCGTAATCAATTCCGGTAACGCTTCCACTCCGCCGTCGGGCCAGATCACATCTCTTCCCGGTCAACCGAGCGACAATGCTGTGGTGGGCAACGACTCGTCTCTCAAGACGCTGGCCGGCAGCGATGCCAACTGCAGTAATTCGGCGGTATTCAAGGCTTATTTCGGATCGACGCTCGCTCAATATAAAAGCGCACCGAGCACCGATACGATCAGTTGCGGGAGTCCGACTGACTGTGGTTCCCAGACTGTCACGGCCTACAACCAGGGGTGGCGGTCGTTTTATTACCCGAATGGCGTGGAATTCAATAATGCTTCATTCCAGCAGCTGGGGACTGCGACCGATCCGGTCACGCTGGTTTCCGACTCGTCCATCAAGTTCAACGGAAACATCGATATCTACGGGCTGGTTTTCTCCAACAACAGTGATGCCGGTTACACCGGGACCGGCAGTTCCGACATCCATGGCGCATTTGTCACCTGCGGAGCTTTCAATTCGAATGGAAACGGGTCGATCGAGTACGACCCCACCACCATGAAGAATGTGCGACGCAACAGCGGCCTCATGGTCCGGGTGCCGGGAAGCTGGAAGGATTTCTGATGCATTCGCCAAACCTGGAGTCCGCGAT
>CBIHOK010000002.1:0-66682 GCA_966211575.1 uncultured Noviherbaspirillum sp. | reverse complement strand
CGGCGCCCAGGAGGCCCTTGACGCTGGCTTCGAGTATCGGCATCAGGCCATTGGGCGGCGCCAGCTAGATGGAGTCGCTCTTTTCCAGCGGATAGACCCGAATCCCTTCATTGCTGGCAAGGTCGAACAGCAGCTCGCGCCGCATGTCGGGCGCCGAATGGGTGAGGGCGGCGCGGGTGATGGTGACGATCGAGATGACCTGGGCTGCCATCTGCTGCGCGCGCGGAGTGCGCTCGACCAGCCGGAAACTGAGAATCCAGGTGAGCAGGCTGAGCGTGATCAGTGCGCCGAGCAGCACGAAAGTGCGCCAGAACAGTCCGCTCTTGAGCCAGTTGAGGCGATGTCTGAGATTGGCGATCAAGATGCGTGCAGCCGGAGGTGAACGCTGTCAGCGCGGCTGGCCTTCCGGGATGAACACGTAACCCAGTCCCCACACGGTCTGGATGAACAGCGGATTGGAAGGATCGGGTTCGATCAGCTTGCGCAGGCGGGAAATCTGCACGTCGAGGCTGCGATCGAATACTTCATATTCGCGGCCGCGCGCCAGCTCCATCAGTTTTTCGCGCGACAGCGGCTGGCGCGCATGGCGCGCAAATACCTTCAGCACCGAGAATTCGCCGGTCGTCAGCGAAATGCTTTCACCATTGCGCTTCAAGGTGCGGGTGCCGAGATCGAGAATGAAATCGCCGAAGCTGAAGGTCTGCGGGGTTTCGGAAGGTGCGCCCGGAATCTCGTCCGGTCCCTTGCGCCGCAATACCGCATTGATGCGTGCCACCAGTTCGCGCGGATTGAAGGGCTTCGGCAGATAGTCGTCGGCGCCCATCTCGAGGCCGACGATGCGGTCGACATCCTCGCCTTTCGCGGTGAGCATGATGATCGGCGTCTGGTCGCCTGCGCCGCGCAGGCGCCGGCAGATGGACAGGCCATCCTCGCCCGGCAGCATCAGGTCGAGCACCAGCAAGTCATAGCGCTCGCGGATCCAGAGCTTGTTCATGCCCTGCGCATTTTCCGCGGTGACCACGTGAAATCCCTGCTCCGCCAGGTAGCGCCGCAGCAGGTCGCGCAAGCGCAGATCGTCGTCCACCACCAGGATCTTGCCCTGGTGGGTGCCGTTGGCTTGTGCGCCGGGAGTGGTAGTCGGATTTGTCGTATTCATGGCAGTATGGTAACGTCAGAACACTTTTGTTTCATATCTGCAGCTAAAACCATTACAAAGTGTTACAACCTTTACCCAATTCAGGTTATCGCTCCGAAGGCGCCATCATACACTGGGGATCACGCAAGCTTACCCGGTAATCGGCGCATATCGCAACCCGGTCGGCAACCCGGTCCGGCAGATTGAACCTGTTCCGTTTTACTTTTCATTCTCATGCACATGCGGATTGAATATCTCGTCATCGCCGCGCTGGTCCTCGGAGCCAGCAGCGCCGCTTTCGGGCAGCCGGGCAATGGGCGGCGCGCCGCTTCTGCCGGTACTCCCGCGGCCCCGGTTTCCTACATGCGGGGAGCGGCAATGGAAGTCGCTCCGCCCGGACGCGAAGTGCAAACCAGGCAACCGGAAGCGGTGCGCCCGCACGGTTTCGCGCTGCCGGCCTATGACACCCAGGCGGACAACAGCAGTATCCGCACGGGAAGCGTGACCAGGATGACGGACGAAGAGCGCCGCATGCTGCGTCGCCAGATCGATGAAGCCGGCCATGATATCTACCAGCCTTCGCAATAAGCGGTGAGCGAATCGGGTACGCAGTCCTGCTTTCGTTCAAGCTTGTTTTCCGCGTTTTGCCAGTTCCAGCGTCAGATCTGTGAATACTGCGTAAAGATCGCCGTGGCGCGGGCTCCATATGCTCAAAGCGTGCTGTTGCCGTTGCACTGTCTGTAGATCCCCGCGTTTGATAGGGCCGGTCAGTGCCGCGGCCGCCCCAACCCGCAACACATTTTCGACGGTTTCGTGCGCCAGCGGCGCCAGCAGCTCGCGTGCCGCATCTTCTTCAATGCCGGCCGCAGCGTAGGCCTGGAACGCGCTGTCAAGCAAGGTCACCAGATAGTTGGAAGCGAGTACCGCCGCCGCGTGGTAAAGCACTTTCGCGTCCCGCCGTATCGGAATCAGGCGCGCGCCGATGGCCGCGAACAACTCGCCCAATATCGCGAGCGCCCGCGGATCGCCTTCGATGCCGCAGCAGGTGCCGCCGAAATCCGCCGCCACTTGTGCGGGCAGCGCGAAGCTGCGGACCGGGTGGACGCTGGCCAAGGCGGCGCCGCTGGCGGCCGCGGCATCCAGCGCGGAAGAATCGAGCGCGCCGCTGCAATGGAACACGATGCTTTCCGGCGTCAGTTTGCCGGTCTGTGCCAATGCCGCGCAGAGTGGAGCGATGCTGTCGTCGGGCGTGCCGATCAGGTAGATGCCGGCGGCGCGCATCCGGGCGAGCGCCTCCAGCGCATGCCCGGCGCCGATGAAGGCGCTTGCCTGTTGCGCACTGGCCGCCGATCGGTTCACGATGTCCTGGATCGCCAGGATGCCGCTTTCGTGCCAGAGCCGCGCCAGCACCCGGGCCACCTTGCCGCATCCGACGATGTTCAGGGTCTGTTTCATTTCGGGTTTCGCTGTCGGCGCTGCACACGCCATTCGTGTTCCAGTAGCGAATAGCAATTCAAGTCGTGAAAGCCGTGGGCCCAGTAGGCTTGCTCGCGGTGCACGCCTTCGAAGCGAAAACCCAGCCGGGTCGCCAGGCCGATCGACGCTTCATTGGCCGGATGGGTTTCGGCCTGCACCCGGTGCAGGCGCATTGTGTCGAAGCCATAGTCGAGGATTGCCGCCAGCGCTTCCCGCATATAGCCCTGGCCGTGACAGTCGCGCGCGATCTCGTAGCCGATCACGCAATTGTGCCAGCTCCTGTTCCAGCGAAACAGGCCGCAGCTGCCGATCAGGCGCTTATCCTGACGCCGCTCCAGTCCCCAGCGGAAACCGGTGCCGGCGCTGAACCAGCCGGCAAACAGCGAGGTCAGCTGTTCGGCTTCGGCCAGATCGGTCAGCGGAGCGACCCCGTACCAGCGCATCCATTCGACATCGGAATGAATCGCGAACAGCGCCGGCGCGTCGGTCGGCTGCAATTCGCGGAGATGCAAGCGCGCGGTGCGCAGCTGGGGAAACGAGCGTTGTGTCATGGCCGGTCTCTCTAGCAGTTTCCGGTAGGGACAACTGTGGTCAGTCGCGGAATTTTACTGCCGGCCCCACCGTCCAGTAGATGCCTTCGGTGGGATGCTCCGCGCGCTCCACCATTTGCCGCGCGGCAAACAGCGGATGGACCAGCGCTTCGTCCGCGCGCAGTACCGGCGTCACGCAGCAATCGGCGTCTGCAAAAAGCATGCTCCATTCCTGCATGCTGCGGCTGGCGAATATCATGTCCAGCTCCGCCTTCACTGCCTGCGCGTCGGCACCGCCGATTTCCCGGCCCAGGCTCCAGTGGCGACACTTCAGGTCGGGGCGTTCCAGCAAGTCGCAGCATTTCTGCCAGAATTTCAGTTCCAGTGCCCCGACTGCGATGAAGCGATCGTCGCGGGTGCGGTAGACGTTGTAGCAGGGCACGCCGCCGGTCAGCAGGTCGGCGCCGGGCGGCGCGCTGCGGCCGAAGTTATTGACGGCCACCAGCGGCATGATGTTGTGGGCGAACACCGAGTCGGTCATCGATATGTCGACGAAACGGCCGCGGCCATCGTTGCGGACGCCGAGCAATGCAGCCAGGATGCCTTGCACCGCGCTTTGTGCGCCGCCCAGCAGATCGCCAACTTGGAGGTTCGGCAAGGCCGGCACGCGCTCGGGGCCGACATTCTGTTCCAGCATGCCGGCCAGTCCGACGTAGTTGATATCGTGGCCGGCCAGGTGCGCGAACGGCCCATCCTGGCCATAGCCGGATATTGCGCACATCACCAGTTTCGGATTGCGCTGCTTCAGCGCCTCCCAGCCGAGGCCGAGTTTTTGCATCACGCCGGGGCGGAAGCTTTCCACCACCACGTCCGCCGTCTCCACCATCTGCAGGAATCTGGCGAGCTGATCCGGCTGTTTCAGGTCGAGCTTCAGCATGTCCTTGCCGCGGTTGACCGCGACAAAGAACTGCGAAACCTCATTTCGCACCGGTCCCATGCTGCGCGCGTAATCGCCAACGTCCGGGTCTTCGATCTTGATCACTTGCGCGCCCATGTCGGCGAGGTGCATCGTGGCAACCGGCCCCGGCAGCAACCGGGTCAGGTCCAGCACGCGAATGCCGCGCAACGGTTTGCCAGCTTGATCGGTCATCCGTGTATTCCTTGCTGTTGCCTGTTACGTCGCATTCAGCAGCTGTTCCAGCGATTCGTGCTGTTCCAGCCATTCGGTTTCCAGCTGTTCCAGCTCGCGGGCGAGCCATGCCTGGTCCAGGATCAGTGCCTTCAGTTCTTCCTTGCGCGTTTCTTCGTAGATCGCCGGATCAGCCAGGCGGGCGTCGACCTCGCTCTTGCGGGCGCCGAGCTTGGCCAACTGCTCATCGAGGCGCTTGATGCGCGCTTCTATCGGCTTCTTCAGCGTTGACAGGCGCTGCCGCTCTTCTGCCTCGAGACGGCGCCTTTCCTGCCGGTCTTCGCGCGGTGCTGTTTCCGCGGGCTGCCTGGTATCGACCTTTTCCGGTGCTGGTTCGTTCTTGCCGAGCTTGGTCTTGAACAGCCAGTCGCGGTAATCGTCGAGATCGCCATCGAACGGCTGCAGCTTGTGGTCGGCAACGATCATGAACTGGTCGGTGGTCGCGCGCAGCAGGTGGCGGTCGTGCGACACTAGCAGCAGCGTGCCCTCGAACTGCGCGAGCGCCATCGTCAGCGCTTCCCGGGTTTCCAGGTCGAGATGGTTGGTCGGTTCATCGAGCAACAGCAGGTTGGGACGCTGCCAGACGATCAGCGCCAGCGCCAGGCGCGCCTTTTCGCCGCCGGAAAAAGGGGCGATGCTGCTGGTCACCATGTCGCCGCCGAAATTGAAACTGCCGAGAAAATTCCGCAACTCCTGCTCGCGGGCGTTCGGCGCGATATGCGCGAGATGCCACAATGGCGATTCGTCGTGGCGCAGCATCTCGACCTGGTGCTGCGCGAAATAGCCGATCACCAGGCCTTTGCCGAGGCGCGCGTCGCCGTGCAGCGCGGGCAGGTCCCCGGCGATGGTTTTCACCAGCGTCGACTTGCCGGCGCCGTTGACTCCCAGCAAGCCGATGCGCTGCCCGGCCTGCAATGAAAAATCGATGCCGGAGACTATCGGCTTTTCCGATGCCGGGTGCCCGTTCTGGGCATCGATGCGATAGCCGGCCGTCACTTTTTCCATCACCAGCAGCGGATTTGGCGTGCTCAAGGGTTCGCGGAATTCGAAAGAGAATTCCGCGGCGGCGCGCAACGGCGCCAGCTCTTCCATCTTCGCCAGCATCTTCATCCGGCTTTGGGCCTGGCGCGCCTTGGTGGCCTTGGCCTTGAAGCGGTCGATGAAGGATTGCAAATGCGCCCGCTGGCGCGCCTGCTTCTCGAATGCCGCCTGGCTCAGCGCCATCTGCGCCGCGCGCTGGCGTTCGAACGCCGAATAATTCCCCGAATACCGCTTCAGCTTGCGTTCGTCGATATGCAGGATCACGTTCACCACGCCGTCGAGGAAGTCGCGGTCGTGGGAAATGATGATCAGCGTGCCGGGATAGCGCTTGAGCCAGTCCTCGAGCCAGATGATCGCGTCGAGATCGAGGTGGTTGGTCGGTTCGTCGAGCAGCAGCAGATCGGACGGGCACATCAGCGCCTGCGCCAGGTTCAGGCGCATGCGCCAGCCGCCGGAAAAGCTGGCGACCGGCTGCGCCATCTGCTCCGCCGAAAAGCCGAGGCCGGTCAACAGTTGTTCGGCGCGCGAACGCACGGTGTAGGCGTCGGCGTCGGCCAGCGCCGCGTGCAGTTCCGCGATGCGGGTGCCGTCGGTCTCGTGCGGCGCGGCTTCCAGCGCTGCCAACGCGCTTTCCAGCGCGCGCAGACGGGTATCGCCGTCGATCGCATATTCGAGCGCGGGCCGATCCAGCGCGGGCGTCTCCTGCGCGACATAGGCCATTTGCCATTTCGCCGGGAAATCGACCGCGCCCTGGTCGGCGTGCAGTTCGCCGCGCAGCAGCGCAAACAGGCTGGATTTGCCTGCGCCGTTGGCGCCGATCAGGCCGATACGCTCGCCCGGGTTCAGCGTGGCGTCGGCATCCTCGAACAGGGGCTTGACGCCGCGCACCAGGTCGACATGCTGGAAACGGATCATTGTTGCCGCAACTGGTCGGCGGTCAGCAGGAATACCGCGTCGTCGCCGGCGCTGGTCGACAGCCAGGTCAGTTCAAGATCGGCGAATGCGGCTTCCGCGAATGCCCGCTCGTTGCCGATCTCGACCACCAGCACGCCGTCTTCGGTGAGGCGCTTGGCCGCGCCGGAGACGATCTTCCGCACCAGGTCCATGCCGTCTGCGCCGCCCGCCAGCGCGAGCTGCGGTTCGTGCCGGTATTCCGGCGGCAGCCGTTCCATCGAACCGGCGTTGACGTAGGGCGGGTTGGTGACGATCAGGTCGTAGCGGCGCGCCGGCAGTTCCCGGTAGAGATCGGATTCGACCAGGTCGATGCGTTCCTGCAATCCGTATTCGTCGACGTTGCGCCGTGCGACCGCGAGCGCATCGGCCGAAATATCGACCGCATCGACATGCGCATGCGGAAATGCATCCGCCAGCATGATCGCCAGGCAGCCGGATCCGGTGCAGAGTTCGAGAACATTTTCCACCGCGTCCGGATCCGCTACCCAGGGAGCGAACTGCTCGGGGATCAGTTCCGCGATGAACGAGCGCGGCACGATGACGCGCTGATCGACGTAGAAACGGTATTCGCCGAGCCAGGCTTCGTTGGTCAGGTAGGCGGCCGGCAGTCTTTGCCCGGCGCGCCGTTCGATCAGATCCAGCAGCGTGGCGATTTCCTGCGGCAGCAGGCGGGCGTCCAGGAAAGGATCGAGCTGGTCGAGCGGCAATTTCAATGCATGCAGGATCAGGTAGGCGGCTTCGTCGAACGCATTGCTGCTGCCGTGGCCGAAGAATACGCCGGCCGTGTTGAAGCGGGTGACCGCGTGGCGCAGCAGGTCGCGCAGGGTGCGAAAGTGAGCGGCGGGCATCAGGATTCCAGCAACAGGTTTTCCAGCGTGCGCCGGTAGATATTTTTGAGTGGGTCGATGAAGCGGATTTCGATGTGTTCGTCGATCTTGTGGATGCTGCCGTTGGGAGGACCGAATTCGATGACCTGCGGGCAGATGCGCGCGATGAAACGTCCGTCCGATGTGCCGCCGGTGGTCGACAGGTCGGCGTCGAGTCCGGTCTCCGTCTTGATCGCGCCGGTGAGCGCGTCGCTCAACTTGCCGCGCGGCGTCAGGAACGGCAGGCCGCTTACGGTCCACTTGAGTTCGTATTCGAAATCGTAGTGGTTCAGGATCGCATGCACCCGCTGCTGCAGGCTTTCCACCGTGCTGGCGGTGGAAAAACGGAAGTTGAAATCGATGACCGCCTCGCCCGGGATCACGTTCGATGCGCCGGTGCCGCCATGGATGTTGGAGATCTGCCAGGAGGTCGGCAGGTAATACTCGTTGCCGTCGTCCCATTTCTCGGCGACCAGCGCGGCCAGCGCCGGCGCGGCCAGGTGAATCGGGTTCTTCGCCAGTTGCGGATACGCGATATGGCCCTGCACGCCTTTCACCGTCAGGCGTCCGGACATCGAGCCGCGGCGGCCGTTCTTGATCATGTCGCCCAGCTGGTCGTTCGAAGTCGGCTCGCCGACGATGCAATAGTCGAGCTGTTCGCCGCGTTCCTTCAATTGGTTGCAGACCACCACGGTGCCGTCGGTTGCCGCGCCTTCCTCGTCGCTGGTCAGCAGGAAGCCGATCGAGCCCGGATGCGCGGGGTGGGCCGCTGTAAATTCCTCCACCGCCACCACCATCGCCGCCAGCGAGGTTTTCATATCGGCCGCGCCGCGTCCGTACAGCCGGTCGCCGCGCCGGGTCGGCACGAATGGATCGTAATGCAATTGATCGAGCGGCCCGGTCGGCACCACGTCGTTTGGGCCGCCAAAAACGACCAGCGGGGCGGCGCTGCCGCGCCGCGCCCACAGGTTGGTGACGTCGCCGGAGCGGATCGTTTCGCAATGGAAGCCGAGCGGCGCCAGCAATTCGATCAAGCGCTGCTGGCAACCCTTGTCATCCGGCGTCACCGAGGACAGTGCGATCAATTCTTCGGTGAGCGCAAGCGTTTTGCTCATGGTTTATTCTTTGAACAGTTGTTGGTAGCGGTCTGCGGAAAATCCGACATGGGTGCCGCTGTCGAGCACCAGCACCGGGCGTTTGATGACCGACGGCGATTCCAGCATCAATTCGGTCGCGCTGTGCGCATCGACAATGGCGGTCTTGCGTGCGTCGTCCAGTCCGCGCCAGGTGGTTCCCTTGCGGTTGACCAGGCTTTCCCAGTCGGTGTGCCGCAGCCAGGCAGCGATCGTTTCCCGATCAAGGCCGGCTTTCTTGAAGTCGTGGAAAGTGTACGCAATGTGCCGGCTATCCAGCCAGGTGCGCGCCTTTTTCACGGTGTCGCAATTGGTGATGCCGTAGAGAATGGCTGCCATGGGTCAAACGTTGAGCGTGAATTCGGTGAAGGTTGGGCCATCGTCCTTCTTCTGTTCGGGTTCCGGCTGCACCTGCTTGCCCTGCGCATTGTTGAGCAGCCAGTAGAGATTGGTCGGCGAATCGGCGTTTGCAAGCGCCTCGCTTTCCGCGACAACGCCGTCCTGGATCAGCTGGATCAGCGCCTGCTCGAAGGTCTGCGAGCCGGGCGACATGCTTTTCTCGATCGCATCCTTGACCATGTTGATCTCGCCTTGCTCGATCAGTTCGGCGATATGCCGGGTGTTGAGCAGGACTTCCACCGCCGCGCGCCGGCCGCCGTCGATTGCCTGCACCAGCCGTTGCGAGACGACTGCCTTGATCGTCGACGCGAGGTCGGGCAGCAGCGACGGCCGGGTCTCCAGCGGATAGAAGTTGATGATGCGGGTCAATGCCTGGTAGCTGTTGTTCGCGTGCAGCGTGGCGACCACGAGGTGGCCCGATTGCGCATAGGCGAGCGCGGCGCTCATGGTTTCCTTGTCGCGGATTTCGCCGATCAGGATGCAGTCCGGCGCCTGCCGCAGCGCATTTCTTAATGCAACCTGGAGATTCTCCGCATCGGTGCCGATTTCGCGCTGGTTCACGATCGACTTCTTGTTGGTGAACAGGAATTCGATCGGATCTTCCAGCGTCAGGATATGCCCGGTCTTGGTCGCGTTGCGATGGTCGAGCATCGCTGCGATCGTGGTCGACTTGCCGGATCCGGTGGCGCCGACCACCAGGATCAGTCCGCGCTTTTCCATCACGATTTCGGCCAGCGCCGGGGGCAGGTTGAGGTCGGCCAGGCGCGGAATGTTGCCCGGGATGTAGCGGAACACCGCCGACAGGCTGCCGCGCTGGCGGAACGCCGACAGCCGGAAGCTGCCGAGTCCGCTTACCGGGATGCCCAGGTTGAGCTCGTTCCGGCTCTCCAGTTCCTGTATCTGGGCGGCGCTGACGACTTCCCCCAGCAGAGAACGGATCGCCGCGCCATCCATTTTCTGCTGGTTGATCGGAAGCAGATGGCCGTTGATCTTGATGTGTATCGGCGATCCGACCGACATGAACAGGTCGGATGCGTTCTTGTCCTTCATCAACTGGAACAGTCGGTCCATCGCCATCGTGCTCTCCTCGGTCGAAAGTGCCGCTCGCTCAGGCTTCCCGCAGCAATTCGTTGATGCCGGTCTTGGCGCGCGTCTTGGCATCGACGCGCTTGACGATCACCGCGCAGTACAGGCTGTACTTGCCGTCGGCCGAAGGCAGGTTGCCCGACACCACCACCGAGCCGGCCGGAATGCGGCCGTAGCTGACTTCGCCGGTCGTCCGGTCGTAGATCTTGGTCGACTGGCCGATATATACGCCCATCGAAATCACCGAATTTTCCTCGACGATCACGCCTTCGACGATCTCGGAACGGGCGCCGATGAAGCAATTGTCTTCGATGATGGTCGGGTTCGCCTGCATCGGTTCCAGCACGCCGCCGATGCCGACGCCGCCCGACAGGTGCACGTTCTTGCCGATCTGTGCGCAGGAGCCGACGGTGGCCCAGGTATCGACCATCGTGCCTTCGTCGACATAGGCTCCGATGTTCACGTAGGAGGGCATCAGCACCACGTTCTTCGCGATGAAGCTGCCGCGCCGTGCAACCGCCGGCGGCACCACGCGGAAGCCACCCTTGGCGAAGTCCTCGGCGCTGTAGTTGGCGAACTTGGTCGGCACCTTGTCGTAGAACTGCATCGCGTTCGCGCCGCCGGCACCGGCCGGCATCGGTGCATTGTCTTCCAGTCGGAACGACAGCAGCACGGCCTTCTTGACCCACTGGTTGACCATCCAGTTACCGCCTTCCTTCTGCGCGACGCGCAATTCGCCGCTATCGAGCTGTGCCAGCACGTGCGCCACCGCGTCGCGTACTTCGGTGGGAGCGGCTTTCGGGGAGAAGTTAGCACGGTCTTCCCATGCCTGGTCGATGATCTGTTGGAGTTGCTGGGTCATTTGCTTATCAGAGTCAGGTTGGTGAATCAGGAGAGCTTTTCGGCGAAGGCGACGATGCGGCGCGCGGCCTCCAGGCATTCTTCCACTTCGGCGACCAGCGCCATGCGGACGCGGTTGGCGCCCGGGTTGGCGCCGTGCGCGTCGCGCGCAAGATAGCTGCCGGGCAATACCGTCACATTATATTCGGCGTACAGGCGCTTCGCGAATTCCACGTCGGAGATGGCGGCGTGCTTGTCGACCTTCGCCCACAGGTAGAAACCGGCATCCGGCAGTCGCACGTCCAGCAGCGGCTGCAGCAGCGGCGTGACCTGGCGGAATTTGGCAACGTACTTCGCGCGGTTCTCGGCAACGTGGGTTTCGTCGTTCCAGGCGGCGATCGACGCGGCCTGTACCGGAGGGCTCATTGCGCCGCCATGGTAGGTACGGTAGAGCAGGAATTTCTTCATCAGCGCCGCGTCGCCGGCGACGAAGCCGGAGCGCATGCCGGGCACGTTGGAACGCTTCGACAGGCTCGAGAACACGACCAGGCGCGGATAGCCGGCGCGGCCCAGCTTGTGCGCCGCCTCCAGTGCGCCGAGCGGCGCGACATCCTGGAAGTAGATTTCGGAATAGCACTCGTCGGCTGCGATCACGAAGCCGTAGCGGTCGGACAATGCAAATAATCGTTTCCAGTCGTCCAGGGTCAGCACGGCGCCGGTGGGGTTGCCGGGGGAGCAGATGTAGAGCAGCTGCACGCGTTCCCACACCGCTGGCGGTACCGCATCGAAATCGGGGGCGAAGTTGCGCGCCGGGTCGGAATTGATGAAGTAGGGTTCGGCGCCGGCAAGATAGGATGCGCCTTCGTAGATCTGGTAGAACGGGTTCGGGCACGCGACCAGCGCATTCGGCGCACCGTCGATGACCGTTTGCGCGAGCGCGAACAAGGCCTCGCGGGAACCGTTCACCGGCAGGATCTGGCTTGCCGCATCGAGTTTCGGCAAGCCGTAGCGCCGCTCCAGCCAGCCGGCGATCGCGTCGCGCAGCGCATCCGAGCCGGCGGTCGACGGATAGCTGGCCAGTCCGTCCAGATTGTCGGCCAGCGCCTGGCGGATGAACGCCGGCGTCGGATGCTTCGGTTCGCCGATGCCGAGACTGATCGGGCTGAAGGCCGGATTCGGCGTGACGCCGGCGAATAGCAGGCGCAGTTTTTCGAAAGGGTAAGGCTGGAGTTTGTCGAGAAGCGGATTCACGAGAGGCGGGCGGAAGTGGCGAAGTGATGATAGTGAAGGCAAAAATCGGCAGGCAAAAAGCCGACCGCCGGATTATACCGACAATAGCGGCTGGGCCCGCCACCCACCCGCGTCTTGGCATTCCGAAAGACCCTGAAATGATATGATAGGCCCTTTCCCGGGGCGGAGGCCCCTGGCTGCTCAAATTAGATCGGAAAAGTCGATAACGTGCGCCTAACTTCGATTAAATTATCGGGATTCAAGTCCTTCGTCGATCCTACCAATTTTCAGGTGCCGGGTCAGCTGGTCGGTGTCGTCGGTCCTAACGGCTGCGGCAAGTCCAACATCATCGATGCGGTGCGCTGGGTGCTGGGCGAGTCGAAAGCGTCGGAGCTGCGCGGCGAATCGATGCAGGACGTGATCTTCAACGGCTCCACCAACCGCAAGCCGGCCGGACGTTCTTCGGTGGAACTGGTGTTCGACAACAGCGACGGGCGCGCCGCCGGCCAGTGGAGCCAGTACGCGGAAATCGCGGTCAAGCGCACCCTCACGCGCGACGGCACCTCTACTTATTACATCAACAACCAGGCGGTACGGCGGCGCGATATCCAGGATATCTTCCTCGGCACCGGGCTCGGGCCGCGCGCATACGCGATCATCGGCCAGGGCATGATTTCCCGCATCATCGAGGCGCGTCCGGAGGAATTGCGGATTTTCCTGGAAGAGGCGGCCGGCGTGTCCAAGTACAAGGAGCGCCGCCGCGAAACCGCCAATCGCCTGCACGACACGCGCGAGAACCTGACCCGGGTCGAGGATATTCTGCGCGAACTCAACGCGAATCTGGAAAAACTCGAAGCGCAGGCGGCGGTTGCGCAGAAATTCCGCGAACTGCAGGCCGACCAGGACGAAAAGCAGAAGCTGCTTTGGCTGCTGCGTAAAAACGAAGCGAAGGCTGAACAGGAAAAGTTCTTCCGCGACATCGAAAAGGCGCAGACCGAACTGGAAGAGCAGACCGCCAAGCTGCGGCACTTCGAGGTCGAGCTGGAGCAGATGCGGCAGGCTCACTACGCGGCCGGCGACCGGATGCACCAGGCGCAGGGCCACCTGTACCAGACCAATTCGGAAATCGGCAGCCTGGAAGCGCAGATCAAGTTCGTGATCGAATCGCGCAACCGCTTGCAGTCGCAGCTCAATTCGCTGACCGCGCAGCGCGATCAATGGCAGCGCCAGGGGCATCAGCAACAGGAAGAGCTGGCGGAAGCGGAAATACTGCTGGAGGAGCGGGCGGCCCGCGTGGAGCAGGCGCAACTGCTGGCCCAGCAGCAAAACGATCAATTGCCGGCACTGGAACAGGCGTGGCGCGAGGCGCAGCTGAAGAGCACCGAGTCGCGCGGCAGAATCATGCAGGTCCAGCAGCAGATAGAACTGGAATCGGCGCACCAGCGCAACGCCTCCAATATCCTGTCCGCTCTTGCCGCACGGCGCGAGCGCCTGTTGCAGGAAAAGAACGGAATGAGCCTGCCGGACAGTGCGCAACTGGCCAACCTCAAGCTGCAGCTCGAAGAAAAGCAGATGGCGCTGGAAGAAGCTCGCGAACAGCTGGAAGCGGCGCAGGAGCAGCAGCCCCGGCTGGAGCAGGAACGGCGCAGCGCGCAGGAACAGGTGAATGCGGAGGTTGCCGCGAATGCGCAACTGGAAGCGCGGCTGGCGGCGCTCAGGCAATTGCAGGAAAACGTGCAGACCCAGGGCAAGGTGCAGCCCTGGCTGCAAAAGCACGAACTGGGCGAACTGCCGCGCCTGTGGCAAAAGCTGCATGTCGACCAGGGCTGGGAAACCGCGCTCGAGGCGGTGCTGCGCGAACGCACCTCGGCGCTGGAAGTGTCCAACCTCGATTGGGCGAAGGCGTTCTTCAACGATGCGCCGCCGGCCAAGCTTGCGCTGTTCGCGGCCAACGGCGCCGGCGTTCCGGCGCCGACGAATGCGCCGGCCGGCTTCAAGCCTTTCCTGGACCTGCTGCAGCTGAACGATCCCGGTTTGCGGGCCTTGATGCAGGACTGGCTGCACAACGTATTTGCCGCCGACGACGCCGGTGCGGCGTTTGCCGCTCGCGCGGAGCTGCCGCCCGGCGGCTGCTTCGTCACGCGCCAGGGGCACCTGGTCGGCCGCTCCAGCGTCCGCTTCTATGCGTCCGATTCCGAGCAGGACGGGATGCTGGCGCGCCAGCAGGAAATCGAGAACGTCGGCAAACAGTTGCGCGCCCAGCAGATGCTGGCGGATGAAGCGAAGTCGCGCGCGGTGCGCGCCGAGGCGGCGCTGACGCAGGCGACCCAGCGGCTGCAGGATTTGCGTCAGCGCCAGGGCGGGCTGACGCAGGCTGTGCACGCGCTGCAGATCGAGGTGATGAAACTCTCCGAAGTCGAGGAACGTTTCAACCAGCGCAGCACGCAGATCGAAACGGACCTGGCCGAAATCGCAGAACAGGAATCGGAGCAGCAGCAGGTGAAGGCCGAGTCCGAAGCGAAATTCGAGCAGCTGGACATCGAACTCGCCGAGCTGCAGGAAACGCATGAAAACGGCCAGACCGATTACCTGGCGAAGGAACGGCAGCTCGACGAGGCGCGCCAGCGGCTGCGCGAGCTGGAACGCGCGGCGCAGGAAGCGGAGTTTGCTGAAAAGTCGCAGCGCGGCAAGATCGAGGAATTGAAGCGCGGTATCGCAACTGCCCTGGAACAATCGGCCCAACTGTTCGCCAGCATGCAGCAGGGGCACCTGGAACTGGAGAGCCTGGATGACCAGGCGGCCCAGGCCGGCCTGCAGGCGCTACTGGAAAAGCGCAGCGAGCAGGAGCGCGCGCTGGCCGATGCGCGCCATGAGCTGGACCAGTTGACGCAGAAGCTGCGTCATGCGGAAGAGGCACGCATGCAGGCCGAACGCAGTCTGCAGCCGCAACGCGACCGCATCATGGAACTGCAGTTGAAGGAACAGGCGGCGCGCCTGAACCAGGAGCAATACGCACAGCAATTGGCGGAAGCGCAGGCCGACGAAGCGGCGCTGGCCGAAAAATTGAGCGGCGAGGTGCGGCCGTCCTACCTGCAGGGAGAAGTGACCCGGCTCGGCAATGCGATCGCGGCGCTGGGCGCGGTCAATCTGGCGGCGCTGGACGAGCTGGCGCAGGCCTCGGAACGCAAGAATTTCCTGGACGCGCAACATGCCGATCTCACCGAGGCGATCAATACGCTGGAGGATGCGATCAGCAAGATCGACAGGGAAACCCGCGAGTTGCTGCAGGATACCTTTGACAAGGTGAACCGGCATTTCGGCGAACTGTTCCCGGTACTGTTCGGCGGTGGCAACGCGAAACTGATCATGACCGGCGAAGAAATCCTCGATTCCGGTGTGCAGGTGATGGCGCAGCCGCCTGGCAAGAAAAACGCGACCATTCATCTGCTGTCCGGCGGCGAAAAGGCACTCACCGCGACTGCACTGGTGTTTTCGATGTTCCAGCTGAACCCGGCGCCGTTCTGCCTGCTCGACGAAGTCGATGCGCCGCTGGACGACGCGAATACCGAACGCTTCTGCAACATGGTCAAGCGCATGTCGTCGCAAACCCAGTTCCTGTTCATTTCGCATAACAAGATCGCGATGGAAATGGCGCAGCAGCTGATCGGCGTGACGATGCAGGAACAGGGCGTGTCGCGCATCGTCGCGGTCGACATGGAATCGGCCGCCAGCTTCGCAAACGAAGCCCAGGCAGCGTGATCAGTGGCGTGCGGAGCGGGCAAGCGCCGCGCGTTTCTGGTAGTAGGCAACGTTCATCTGCGCTTCCCTGGCTCGCTGCAATTCGACATCGGCGCAGATCAGATAATGGCGTTCCGCCCGGTGCAGCCACCAGCGATGGATCGAGCGGAAAATCGGAGCAATGGAAAGCAGCGCCAGGTCTTGCAGGCTGAACTCTTTGGATTTGGAAAGTTCCAGGCGCGTGTGGCCGCTGGGAACCGACTGGCGTGAAGAGGAAGCAACCCGGTCGCGCCGGTCCGTCGCATCGGCCGTGCCACCCTGCGGCGTACCCGGTCGCGCCTTCTGCTGCTCGCGTTCAGCGAACAGCTGCGGATCTATGGCATTGCTTGCACTATTGGATTGCATGAAGTCCTCCGTGCGCAGATAAACTGAATGAACTGGTTTGCAAGACGTTTTCCGCTTCCTCGACTCGCCGCATCAACGCCGGTTGGTAACGGTTTTTGCGATACCGGAAAGCTTGCAAGACAGGTGCTATTTTATTGGCGGGCATGTCCTGCGGGCATTGACGAGGCTCAACTGGGTCAAGTCCGCATATTTACCAGCCGCAAAGGGCGGCATATTTTCTTGAAAGTATTTCGTGGACATGGCTTTTTTGGTTCCTTTGGGCAATTTGGGTTGTCTTGACAACTTAATTTCAGGCCACTACCCTGATCCCCTTGCTGCCGCCGGCAAAAAGGCCTGGAAATACGCGGTTCCGAAGCCTTGCGAGAGAGCCGCGAAAGGAAGCGCCCGGGATGGGCGAAGGCAGTCATCTAACCGGATTTCAAATGAGTCAAGCATGTATTGTGAAGGGGCCGCGCGGGCGTGGCCGAATGTGGGCAGCGCCGGACTTGACGTATTCCTTGGCCGAGGTGATACGGCATGACTGATCTCCAGGAAAGCCTGCTGATTATCGGGGGCACCATCGTGCTGGCAGTCGTCAGCTATAACAAGTGGCAGGAATACAAGGCCAGGAAAAGCGTTCAGCGCGCGTTTTCGAGCGAACACGACGACGTGTTGATGCGTGCCCCGACAGCTGCAGGCGGCACAAGCCGCCTGGAACCCAGTCTTGCGCATGGCGCCGACGAAGCAGGCGAAATGCCGGCGGTGCTCGCGACCGAGGCGAGCGGCGCGAGCGATACGAACGATACGCGTGATACCGACCAGGCGAACGAGGCGGTCAGCACACTTGAAATTCCGGCGCCACCGCCAGCACGCGAATTGCCAATCGACGAATTGATCGACTGCACGATTCCGCTCGCGCTGGAAGCGCCGGTGCGCGGCGAAAAGATCCTGGCGCGCCTGCAGAGTCTGCGCCATGCGGGGGGCAAGCCGGTGCATTTCGTCGGCCAGCGTGATGACGGACAGTGGGAGGCTCTCACGCATGGCGGCATCTACTATGGATTGGCCGCCGGGGTGCAGTTGGCCAACCGCTCCGGTGCGTTGAACGAGCTCGAATATTCCGAGCTGATCATGCAACTGCGCCAGATCGCGGATGAAATCGAGGCAGAACCGAATGTGCCGGACATGACGGAAGTCATGGCAAGTGCTCGTGCGCTGCACCAGTTCGTGGCCGAGTATGATGCACAACTGAGCGTCAATATCCAGTCCAACGGCGCTCCCTGGTCCATCAACACGCTGCTGAGCGCGCTTGAACGGCAGGGCTTCGACTTGCGGCCGGAGGGGCGCCTGGTCATGCCGGATGGCGATGGCGGCGTGCTGTTTTCGCTATCGACCAATGTGACGCTGGCTGCCGAAACCACTACCCGTCTGACACTGCTTTTGGATGTGCCGCGCGTGGCCGCGGCGCGCGACGGTTTCGGCGCGATGACCGGATGCGCGCGCATGCTGGCAGCGCGGCTCGATGGCGCGGTGGTGGACGACGGCAACCAGCCGCTGTCCGACGCCGCGCTGAAGGAAATCGCGTCCCAGGTAGCCGAGTTCTACCATCAGATGGAAGCGGCGAACATTCCCGCCGGTTCCAGCCGGGCCTTGCGCCTGTTCAGCTGACGATGTCCGCCGACGTATCCACTGCAGCCAGCCCGCAATCCGAGCGCTGGAAGGAGCGGGCTGCCTGGCTCAAGGCCGAACTGAACCGGCACAGCCACGCGTATTACGTGCTCGACAATCCATCCATTCCCGATGCCGAATACGACCGGCTGTTCCAGGAACTGGTCGCGCTGGAGCAGGAGCATCCCGAACTGGTGAGCCCGGATTCGCCGACCCGGCGCGTGGGCGGGGCGCCGTTGCCGGAATTCGCGCCGGTGCGGCACAGCGTGCCGATGCTGTCGATCCGCACCGAGACGGACGCCACGGAAGGCGGCGCGCTGTCGTTCGACGCGCGCGTGCGCAGGGAGCTCGAACTGGGCGCCGACGCCGAACCGCTTGAATATGCGGCCGAGCTGAAGTTCGACGGCCTGGCGATCAACCTGCGTTATGAACACGGAATCCTGGTGCAGGCGGCCACGCGCGGCGACGGCACCACCGGCGAGGACGTCACCCAGAATATCCGCACGATCCGCCAGATCCCGCTGTGCCTGGAAGGCTGCCGGGCACCCTTGCTGGAGGTGCGGGGCGAGGTGTACATGCGCCGGGATGCGTTCGAGCGGATGAACCAGCGTCAGCGCGACAAGGGCGAGAAGACCTTCGTGAATCCGCGCAATGCCGCTGCCGGAGCGGTGCGCCAGCTGGACCCGGCGATTGCCGCCCAGCGGCCGCTGAGTTTTTTCGCGTACGGACTCGGCGAGGTACAGGGTTGGGATGTCCCGGGCACGCATAGCGGCATGCTCGACGCGCTGGTGAAAATGGGCATTCCGGTCAGCAGCGAGCGCCGCGTGGTACGCGGAGGCACCGGCCTGGCCGAGTTCCACGCGCATGTTTCCGCGATCCGCGATACCTTGCCTTTCGATATCGATGGCGTCGTCTACAAGGTGAACAGCATTGCGCTGCAGCGCCGCCTCGGCTTCGTTTCGCGCGAGCCGCGCTGGGCAGTGGCTCACAAGTATCCGGCCCAGGAACAGATGACGGTCGTGCGCGACATCGACGTGCAGGTCGGGCGCACCGGAAAACTCACCCCGGTCGCCAAGCTCGAACCGGTGTTCGTCGGCGGCGTGACGGTGACCAATGCCACGCTCCACAACGAGGACGAGACGCGCCGCAAGGACGTGCGCGTGGGCGACACGGTGATCGTGCGGCGCGCGGGCGACGTGATTCCGGAAGTGGTTGCGGTCGTGCTGGAGAAGCGGCCGACGGCGGCCGGCGAACCGTTCGACATGGTAAAACGCCTGCACGGCAAGTGTCCGGTCTGCGGCAGCCATATCGACCGCGAGCAGGGTGAGGCCGATTGGCGTTGCACCGGCGGCCTGGTCTGCGCCGCGCAGCGCAAGCAGGCGATCGCCCATTTTGCCGGGCGCCGGATGATGGATATCGATGGCCTGGGCGATCGCTACATCGAAAACCTGGTCGACCTCGGCTACGTGCATGGCATCGCCGACCTGTACCGGTTGACGCTGGACGATCTGCTGGAAATGAAGCGGCGTGCCGATGAGCGCGATGGCGTGACTCCGGAAACCGTGCAGAAGGGCAAGATCGCCACCAAGTGGGCGGAGAACCTGCTCGCCGCCATCGAAGCGAGCAAGCATCCTCCGCTGGAGCGGCTCCTGTTCGCGCTCGGCATTCGGCATGTTGGGGAAACCACGGCCAAAACCTTGGCCGACTGGCTCGGCAGCCTGGATATAATCCGCCGCGCGCCGGCGCCGCTGCTGAAGATATTGCCCGATATCGGCGATACCGTGGCCGAGGCGATCGACGAGTTCTTTGCCGAAAGCAAGAACCAGGAGGCAATCGACATGCTGCTGCGGGCGGGCGTGGTGCCGGCCGGCGAGCATGGGCCGAGCCCGAAGCTGAAGGCCCGACTGTCCGAAAGCGAACTCCTTTGGGCGTTGAGAATCCCCAGGTTTACCGAAACGCGCTGCCGTCAGGCGGCCGAGCAGGGGATGACGCTCGATGTCCTGCTGCAGCTGCAGCGCGTCGAAGCTTTCGACTTGCCGGAGAATGTCCGGCTTCCGTTGTTGTCCTGGTTGCGGGACTCCGATAATCGCCAACAGACGGAAGCGCTGGTCGCAATGGTCGCAGAACTTCGGCAGGCACTGGCTGCTATGGTCACTACCGCCGATACGGTTTCCGAGGCACGGCTTGCGGGCAAAACATTCGTGCTCACGGGGGCGCTGCCGACGTTGACGCGCGACCAGGCGCAGGCGATGATCGAAGCGGCCGGCGGCAAGGTAAGCGGTTCGGTGTCGAAAAAGACCAGCTACGTGGTTGCCGGCGAGGAAGCGGGAAGCAAGCTCGCAAAGGCCCAGGAACTGGGCATCACGATTCTTGATGAGGCAGGGCTGTTGCAACTGCTGGAACAACAATGAAAAAAGTCACGAAGGCCGTCTTTCCGGTAGCCGGGCTCGGTAGCCGTTTCCTGCCTGCCACCAAGGCGCAACCGAAGGAAATGCTGCCGGTGGTCGACAAGCCGCTCATCCAGTACGCAGTGGAAGAAGCGGTGGCGGCGGGCATTACCGATCTAGTATTCATCACGGGCCGCAACAAGCGCGCGATCGAAGATCATTTCGATACCGCATACGAACTCGAATCGGAACTGGAGGCGGCCGGCAAGACCAGGCTGCTGGAAGTGGTGCGCAGTGCGGTGCCGAAGAACATCAACTGCATTTACATCCGGCAGTCGGCACCGCTGGGACTGGGGCACGCGGTGTTGTGCGCGCGTCCGGTGGTCGGCGACGAGCCGTTCGCAGTGCTGCTGGCCGACGACTTCATGGATGCCCCGCCTGGAACGGCGCCGGTACTGGCGCAGATGACGGCGCTCTATGCGCAGGAGGAGTGCAGCCTGCTGGCCGTGCAGGATGTGCCTGCCGTCGAAACCCGGCAATACGGCATTGTCGCGGCCGCCGGCTACAAGCCTGGGCTGGAGCAAGTCAATGCGATCGTCGAGAAACCGGCCCCCGAGGCCGCGCCGTCGACGCTGGCTGTGGTCGGGCGCTACGTGCTGAACGGCCGGATTTTCGAGTGCCTGGAAGGACTCGGCACGGGTGCAGGCGGCGAGATCCAATTGACCGACGGCATTGCGGCGCTGATGCAGTCCGAGCGCGTGCTGGCATATCGTTACCAAGGAACCCGCTACGACTGCGGCTCCAAGCTGGGATACCTGAAAGCCACGGTTGCGATCGGCCTGCGGCATCCGGAAACCGGCCCCGGCTTTGCCGCTTACTTGGATCAGATCAAATGAGCGTGCGCGATATCCTGAAGATGGGCGATCCGCGCCTGTTGCGCCAGGCGGAACCGGTGTCGCAGTTCGGTACCCGCGAATTGCAGGACCTGATCGAAGACATGTTCGATACCATGCACGCGGCGAACGGCGCGGGACTCGCGGCGCCGCAGATCGGCGTCAACCTGCAACTGGTCATTTTCGGCTTCGGCAGCAATGCGCGCTATCCCGACGCGCCGCCGATTCCCGAAACGGTGCTGATCAACCCAGTGTTGCGTCCCTTGTCCGAAAAAACCGAAGAGGGCTGGGAAGGCTGCTTGTCGGTGCCGGGATTGCGCGGCATCGTGCCGCGCTGGGCCGAATTGCATTACGAAGGCGTCGACCAGAATGGAAACCGGATCAGCAGGGATGTCGACGGATTCCATGCGCGCGTGGTGCAGCACGAGTGCGACCACCTGGCCGGCATCCTGTACCCGATGAGAATCAAGGATTTTTCCCGCTTCGGCTTTACTGAAATCCTGTTTCCCGGCCTCGATCCGGCGGGCGACGACTGATCGTCGTTTCAGAAGCTTTCGTCCGCGCCCAGGTAACGCCACTGACCGGGCGGCAGGTCGCCCAGCGTGACCTTGCCGATACGGACCCGTTTTAGTCCCAGCACCTTCAGCCCGACCGCTTCGCACATGCGCCGGATTTGCCTTTTCTTTCCCTCGCGTAGTACGAAGCGCAACTGATCGTCGTTTTGCCAGCGGACTTTGGCCGGCAGCAGCTTCTTGCCGTCCAGGGACAGCCCGTGGTTCAGCAGTTTCAAATCGGCGTCCGGCAGGCGTCCCGGGCGCGAATACCTGACCCGCACCAGGTATTCCTTTTCGATCGGCGATCCTTCGCCTATCAGTTGGCGTGCGATGCGGCCATCCTGGGTCAGTACCAGCAGGCCGACCGAATCGATGTCGAGACGTCCGGCCGGCACAAGGCTGCGCAACTGGCTCGGATGAAAGCGCAGCGGCGACTTGTCCTCGGCCCAGCGGTTGTCGGCATTGATCAGCGTCACCGCGGGCTTGTAGCCGTCTTCGGCCTGGCCGCTGACATAACCGACGGGTTTGTTGAGCAACACCGTGACGCGGCGCGCCTGCTCGGCGCTGGCCTGCCGCTCTACCGTGATTTTCTGCTCCGGCAGAACTTTGCTGCCGAGTTCGGATACGATCCTGCCGTCGACACGGACCCAGCCGCGCGCGATCCATTCATCGGCTTCGCGGCGCGAACAGAGGCCGAGTTCGGACATGCGTTTGGAAAGGCGGAGAGGTTCGGACATGGGGAAAATTCAAACGCGCAGCGCCTCGAGCAATTCCGTTTCCAGGCGGATCTGGCTGCGTGAATTGCTCAACACCGGACCGTCAACCAGGAAAACGTCTTCCACCCGTTCGCCCAGCGTCATGATTTTCGCGGTGTGCAGGTTGATCTTGTACTTGGCCAATACGCTGGCGATCGCGTACAGCAAGCCGTTGCGGTCGTTGGCGGACACCGACAGCAGGTAGTATTGGCCGCGCTCGTCCGGCCGCAGGTCGACGGTGGGCGTGACCGGAAAGGTGCGCGACAGGCGCGACAGCCGCCCCTGGGTCGGCGCCGGCAGCGGTGCGCGGGAATCCAGCAACTCGGTGAGCTCGTGCTCGATCAGGTTGATGATGTCGCGGTAGCTGTTGGCGAACGCCGGTTCCGTCACCAGGAAGGTGTCGAGTGCATAACCGTGCCGCGTGGTATGGATCTTCGCATCCAGGATGCTGAAATTCTTGCGGTCGAAGTAGCTGCAGATGCGGGCAAACAGGTCTGGCTGATCCTTGATGTAGACTGCCACCTGCACGCCTTCGCCGATCGGCGCCAGCCGGCACTTGACCACCGGGGTGGGGCTGTCGACCCGGTTGTACAGCGAACGGGTCTGCCAGGCAATGTCGGCGGCGTCATGCCGCAGGAAATAGACGACGTCCAGCTGCTGCCAGAGCCGCTGGTGCACGTCCGACGGCAGGCCGTACAGCCGCAGCGTCTTGAGCGCGGCGTTCTGCCTGCTGCGCAATTCGTGCTCGGCCGACGGGTCTTCCCCGCCCAGTACCCGCAAGGTCATCTGGTACAGGTCTTCCAGCAGCTTGCCTTTCCACGCGTTCCACACCTTGGGGCTGGTGCCGCGGATATCGGCCACTGTCAGCAGGTAGAGCGCGGTCAGGTGGCGTTCATCCCTGACGGTGGCGGCAAAACCGCGGATCACATCCGGGTCCGACAAATCCTGCTTTTGGGCAACCTGGGACATGGTCAGATGGTGCTGCACCAGGAACACCACGAGGTCGGTATCCTGTTTGGACAAGCCGTGTTCGCGGCAGAATTTGCGCGCGTCCGCCATGCCCAGTTGCGAATGATCGCCGCCGCGGCCCTTTGCGATGTCGTGGAACAGCGCGGCGATGTACAGCAGCCACGGCTGCGCGAAATTCGCCATCAACTGGCTGCAGAACGGATATTCGTGCGCATGCTCGGTCATCGTGAAGCGCCGCACGTTGCGCACCACCATCAGGATGTGCTGGTCGACCGTATAGACGTGAAACAGGTCGTGCTGCATCTGGCCGACGATGCGCCGGAAGTTCGGCAGGTAACGCCCCAGTATGCTGGTCTGGTTCATGCCGCGCAGTGCATGGGTAATGCCCTGCGGCGCCTTCAGGATATTCAGGAACAGCGCGCGGTTTGCCGGGTCGCGGCGGAATGCCGCATCGATCTTGAAGCGGGCGTGCCATAACGCGCGCAGGGTGCGCGCGGTCATGCCCTTGATTTCCGAGTGCTGGGCGATCAGCAGGAACACCTCGAGCATGGTCGACGGTTCGGTCAGGAAGGTATCGTCCTGCGCGATGTCGATCAGCCCGTTGATTTCATTGAAGCGCGGATTGATCGGGCGCGGCGAACCGGATTGCGGAAACAGCTGGGCTTCGATGTTTTGCAGCAGGATGGCGTTGAGCTGGGTTATCGCTTTGGCGGCCAGGTAGTAGTGCTGCATCAGGTATTCGCTGGCTCGCCGGGTTTCGGTAGTGTGGAAACCGAAGGTTTCGGCGATCGGGGTCTGTACGTCGAACAGTAAGCGGTCCTCTCGCCGCCCGCTATGGATATGCAGTCGCGCCCGGATATCCTTGAAGATCCGCTCCTTTTGCGTCAGTTGGCGCGCTTCGGTGGCAGTGATCAGCCCGCGCTCGGCCAGCTTGCGCCAGGAATCGCCCAGGCCGGCAGCCTTGGCCACCCACAGGATCACCTGCAGATCGCGCAGCCCGCCCGGGCTTTCCTTGCAGTTCGGTTCCAGGCTATAGGGGGTATCTTCATACTTTGCATGGCGCTGCCGCATTTCCAGCGTCTTCGCTTCGAAAAAGGCGCGCGGGTTGATGGCGGCGTTGAAGCGGTCTTGCAGGAAATGAAACAGACGGCGGTTGCCGGCGATCAGGCGCGCTTCCAGCAGGCTGGTCTGCACCGTGATGTCAGCAGCCGCTTCGGTCAGGCATTCGTCTATGGTCCGGATGCTATGGCCGATTTCCAGGCCCATGTCCCAGAACAATTGCACGAGCTCTTCGAGTTTCGCTTTCAGTGCCGTATCGGGAGCGCCATCGAGCAGGATCAGCACGTCGACGTCGGAATGCGGGAATAGCTCGCCCCGGCCATAGCCGCCCACCGCAACCAGTGCGATCCTGCCCGGCAACTGCATGCTTTGCCATGCTCTGGTCAGCGCAGCATCGACATTCCGGCGCAGCGTCAGTAGCAGGCGGTCAGGCTGGCTGTCGGACTGGAAGCGGGCGATCGCGGCTTGGCGCTGGGTCTTCAGCTGGTCCTTGAGCGTCAGTGCAAGAGACGGCATCTTACGCTGCTGCCTGCTGCGCTCCTGTTGAGGCAATGAATGCCGGCGGCGCCGGCATACCGGGCGAGATGGTCAGCACCTCGTAGCCGGTATCGGTGACCAATACCGTGTGTTCCCACTGGGCCGACAGGCTGCGGTCCTTGGTCTTGATGGTCCAGCCGTCGCCCATTTCGCGAATCTCGCGGCGGCCGGCATTGATCATCGGCTCCACCGTGAAAATCATGCCGGGCACCAGCTTTTCCAGTGTTCCGGGGCGGCCATAGTGAAGCACCTGCGGCTCTTCGTGAAATATCTTTCCGATGCCGTGGCCGCAGAATTCCCGCACCACGCTATAGCCGGCCTTTTCCGCGTGCTGCTGGATCACGTGGCCGATGTCGCCCAGATGGGCGCCGGGGCGTATCTTCGAAATCCCGAGCCACATGCATTCGAAGGTGATATCGGTCAGGCGGCGCGCCAGGATCGAGGGCTCGCCGACGAAGAACATGCGGCTGGTGTCGCCGTGATAACCGTCCTTGATGACCGTGATGTCGATGTTGATCACGTCGCCGTTCTTCAGCACCTTGTCGCCCGGGATGCCATGGCAGATCACGTCGTTGACCGAGGTGCAGATTGCCTTGGGGTAGGGCGTATAGCCGGGCGGGCAATAGTTCAGCGGCGCGGGGATGGTACCCTGCACGTCCGTCATGTACTGGTGGCAAAGACGATCGAGTTCGCCGGTGGTGATGCCGGCCTTGATGTAGGGAGCGATGAAGTCAAGAACTTCGGCGGCCAGTTTGCCGGCCACGCGCATGCCCCTGATGTCTTCTTCGGTTTTGATGGAAATGGATGCCATGACGAACGAGGGTGCGCTATAAGGCGCAAATAACAATCAATACAAAATTATAGTCGAGCGCCGGCGGATTCGCCTAAGCAAAAACGATTCCTGCCTTGAACACTTATTGGGATTTGGAGTACAATCTTGGGTTAGCTTGAAAGCCTTCAAGTGACACTCGTTGAAAATCGCGAATCCGCCCGAAAAGGGTGCCCGACAGCAATAATTTCGAATAATTGCATCGAATAATTGCGCCGGGTGACCGGGTGGATTCCAGACCTAACCCTGGAGAAATTCATGTCCGTTACCATGCGTGAAATGCTGGAAGCCGGTGTCCATTTCGGACACCAGACCCGCTTCTGGAACCCGAAGATGGCCCCCTACATTTTCGGCCATCGCAACAAGATTCATATCGTCAACCTGGAAAAGACGCTGGCGATGTACCAGGAGGCGATGAAATACATCCGCCAACTGGCTTCCAATCGCGGCACCATCCTGTTCGTTGGCACCAAGCGTCAGGCACGCGACATCGTTGCAGCGGAGGCGCAGCGCGCCGGCATGCCGTATGTCGACCAGCGCTGGCTGGGCGGCATGCTGACCAATTTCAAGACCATCAAGACTTCGATCAAGCGCCTGAAGGACATGGAAGCGGCGATGGAAGACGGTTCCGTCGAAAAGCTCAGCAAGAAGGAAGCGCTGATGTTCCAGCGCGAGATGGAGAAGCTGCAGAAGTCGATCGGCGGCATCAAGGACATGGGCGGCATTCCGGATGCGATCTTCATCATCGACGTCGGCTACCACAAGGGCGCAATCACCGAAGCTTCGAAGCTCGGCATTCCGGTCGTCGGCGTGGTCGATACCAACCACTCGCCGGACGGCGTCAGCTACGTCATTCCGGGCAACGACGACTCGTCGAAGGCGATCACGCTGTATGCACGCGGCGTTGCCGACGCGATCCTGGAAGGACGCGCCAATGCGACCAACGAAGTGCTGGAAGCGGTGAAGGGCGACGCTGACGAATTCGTCGAGGTCAGCGAACAGGCTTGAGGCCCGCGCCTGAAGTGTCGGGCATCAAAAGGGGCAACAGCGGTTCGCCCCTTTTTTTTAGCCGGTACGAACGTATTTTGATTGAACGCGTCCGATAGACGCATCTTGAATTTAGGAGAAAGACATGGCGGCAATTACCGCAGCGATGGTGGGCGAACTGCGCGCAAAGACCGACGCGCCGATGATGGAGTGCAAGAAGGCACTGACCGAAGCCGACGGCGATCTGGCGCGTGCCGAGGAAATCCTGCGCGTCAAGCTGGGCAGCAAGGCTTCCAAGGCTGCTTCGCGCATCACCGCCGAGGGCGTGGTGGCTGCGTACATTTCCGGCGGCGTGGGCGCGCTGGTCGAAGTCAACTGCGAAACCGATTTCGTGACCAAGAACGATGACTTCATCGCACTGGCGAACACCTGCGCCCGCCTGGTCGCCGAGAACAATCCGGCCGACGTGGCGGCATTATCTGCGCTGCCGGTGGATGGCAAGACATTGGAGGAAGTGCGCGCCGCGCTGGTCGGCAAGATCGGCGAGAACATGTCGATTCGCCGCTTCAAGCGCTACGAAACCGGCGCCCGTCTGGTGTCTTACCTGCACGGTACCCGTATCGGCGTGATGGTCGAATTCGACGGTGGCGACGAGCAGGTCGGCAAGGACGTGGCGATGCACATCGCCGCAATGAAGCCGGTGGCACTGTCGTCCGACGAAGTTCCGGCCGACCTGATCGAAAAGGAGCGCTCGATCGCTTCCCAGAAGGCGGCCGAGTCCGGCAAGCCTGCCGATATCGTCGCCAAGATGGTCGAGGGCAGCGTGCAGAAATACCTGAAGGAAGTCTCGCTGTTCAACCAGCCGTTCGTCAAGAACGACAAGCAGACGGTCGAACAGATGCTGAAGGCCGCCAATACCACGGTGAAGTCGTTCACGATGTACGTGGTGGGCGAAGGCATCGAGAAAAAACAGGATGACTTTGCCGCGGAGGTCGCTGCGCAAGTGGCGGCGGCCAAGCAGGCATAAGCAGCAACAACAGCGGGCCGAAAGGCCCGTTTTTCTAGAGCGCTTTCGGCCTCCGGCATCATCGAGCCGGTCAGACCGAAAGCGCTCCAGGCAACCGGACCATAACAAGGAATTGAGTCCATGACAAAACCGGCGTACAAACGCGTTCTCCTGAAACTGTCCGGCGAGGCCCTGATGGGCGATGATGCATACGGCATCAATCGTGCGACCATCGAACGCATGGTGGCCGACGTGGCGGAAGTGGCAAGGCTGGGCGTGGAGCTGGCAATCGTGATCGGCGGCGGCAACATCTTTCGCGGTGTCGCTCCCGGCGCGCAGGGAATGGACCGCGCCACCGCCGATTACATGGGCATGCTGGCCACGGTGATGAACTCGCTGGCGCTGGCCGACGCGATGCGTCAGGTCGGGCTGACCGCCCGTGTCATGTCGGCGATCGGCATAGAGCAGGTGGTGGAGCCGTATGTACGGCCGAAGGCGCTGCAGTACCTGGAAGAGGGCAAGATCGTGATTTTCGCCGCCGGCACCGGCAATCCGTTCTTCACCACCGATACCGCGGCCGCCTTGAGAGGATCCGAGGTGGGCGCCGAAATCGTGCTGAAGGCCACCAAGGTCGACGGTGTCTACAGTGCCGATCCGAACAAGGACCTGAACGCGACGCGCTATTCGACGATCACCTTCGATGAAGCGATTGCCAAGCACCTGCAGGTAATGGATGCAACTGCATTCGCGTTGTGCCGGGATCAGAAATTGCCGATCAAGGTATTCTCCATCGTCAAGCCTGGCGCGCTGAAAGGCGTCATCATGGGGGACGATGAAGGTACGCTGGTTCACGTATAAATCGTACTCGCAGCAGAACAGGAGAGCAGCATGACAGTCGCGGACATCAAGAAAAACGCCGAACAGAAGATGCACAAATCGATCGAGACACTGAAGGCCGATCTGGCCAAGGTGCGCACCGGTCGCGCCCACGTCGGAATCCTCGATCATGTGCATGTCGATTATTACGGCACGCCGACCCAGATCAGCCAGGTTGCCAACGTCACGCTGATCGATGCCCGTACCATCGGCGTGCAGCCATGGGAAAAGAAAATGGTGGCGGCAGTCGAGAAGGCGATCCGCGAATCCGATCTCGGCCTCAATCCGGCTACCCAGGGCGATTTGATCCGGGTGCCCACGCCTCCCCTGACCGAGGAGCGGCGCAAGGAAATCGTGAAGCTGGTGAAGGGCGAGGGCGAGGATTCCAAGGTGGCAATCCGCAACATCCGGCGCGACGCCAACGAAGCGCTGAAGAAAATGCTCAAGGACAAGATCTGCTCCGAAGACGAGGAGCGCCGTGCCCAGGATGACGTGCAGAAACTGACGGACAAGTTCGTCGCGGAAGTGGACAAGCTGATCACGGAAAAGGAAAAAGAGTTGCTGACGGTTTGAGCCGCGCGCCCGGCGGCTCGGATTGCTTGCGGCCTGCGGCCGCTTACCGCGGGTTGAGGCATATCGTTGACCGGACAGGAAGGTGCACTGTCCGCAGCGCAATAAGGTATGCTTGGTTCCGATGCCGCGCAAACCGCGCCGCTTCTTGATTCCTACTCTTTTCCTTTTCTTTCATGACGCATTTGAGCTCAACGCAGACGGTACCCAATATTCCGGCGGTGCCGCGCCATATCGCCATCATCATGGATGGAAACGGCCGCTGGGCGACCAGCCGCTTTCTTCCGCGTATTGCGGGCCACGGCAAGGGAGTGGAGGCGGTGCGGAGCGTGGTGGAAGCCTGTATCGAACGCGGCGTCGAATACCTGACGCTGTTTGCGTTCAGCTCTGAAAACTGGCGCCGTCCGGCCGAGGAGGTGTCGCTGCTGATGCGCCTGTTCGTCACCGCGCTGGAGCGGGAAGTCGCGAAGATGCACGCGAACGGGATCCGGCTGCGCGTGGTCGGCGATCTCAGTCGCTTCGACGCGAAGCTGCAAGCGTTGATTGCCGGCGCCGAGCGACGAACTGCCAACAACCAGCGCCTGACGGTGACGATCTGTGCGAATTACGGAGGCCGTTGGGACGTGATGCAGGCGGTTGGCAAGATGGTTGCGGCCAATCCTGGCAGCACCGATTTCAGCGAGGAACAACTGGCGCCTCATCTTGCGATGGCTTACGCACCCGAACCCGACCTGTTCATCCGGACCGGCGGCGAACAACGCGTTTCCAACTTCCTGCTTTGGCAGCTCGCCTACACGGAATTCTATTTCACCGAGACCTACTGGCCGGATTTCGACGCCGTCGCGCTCGATCAGGCCATCCTGTCCTACCAGCAGCGCGAGCGACGCTTCGGGCGCACCAGTGAACAATTGATCCAGCAGAAAAAGGCTTCGTGATGTTGAGGACACGCGTCATTACCGCTCTGGTATTGCTCGCGGTATTGCTGGTCGTGCTGTTCGCCGGCTCGTTTCCGTTGTTCGTCGTCGCGACAGCGGTTTTTTTCGGCGCTGCCGCCTGGGAATGCTTCCGCCTGTTCCGGCACGCGCGGCCGGTCGCCGGCGGCGTGTTGTGGGCGTTGGCTTTTGCCGTGATTGCCTTGGCTACTGACGTCAGCCGGCTCGGCATCCTGTTTCTGCTGTGCGTTGTGATCTGGACGTTCCGCCTGGGACCATCGCTGGCAATCGGCCTGCCCCGCCCGGATAGTTTCGCGAACCGCGTCCTGAGCCGGGTCTACGCCGTCGCGATACTCGGCTGCTTCGTCGCGATCGCGGCACTGTTCCGGCACTCGCCGATTTACCTGCTTTCGGTGATGGCCGTGGTCTGGATCGCGGATATCGGTGCCTATTTTTCCGGCAAGGCATTCGGGCGCCACAAGATAGCGCCCGCAATTTCGCCCGGCAAATCCTGGGAGGGCGCGATCGGGGGCTGGCTGGCCGTGCTCGTTATTGCTGCGGCATCCACTTTTTCTCCGCTGCTGGCCGATACCTTCACGTCGCGCTTGCTTTCCCGCTGGGGGTGGGGCGGCCTGGTGGCCGTGATGACGATCCTGGTGGTATGCAGCATTGCCGGCGATCTGTTCGAATCTCAACTCAAGCGCCGGGCCGGAATGAAGGACAGCAGCAATCTGCTGCCCGGGCACGGCGGCGTGCTCGATCGGATCGATGCGTTGATCCCGGTGCTGCCGCTCGCGGCCCTGATCAGTTTGTGGTTAACATGACAAGCAAAGAAACACAAGGTATCACGGTACTTGGCGCGACCGGCTCGATCGGCGTTTCCACGCTGGATGTGGTGGCACGCCATCCGGATCGTTATCGGGTGCACGCGCTTTCCGCGTTTCAACGGGTGGAAGAACTCGCCGAACAGTGTATCCGGTTCCAGCCGAAAGTGGCGGTGGTCGGCTCCGCAGACGCCGCGCTCAAGCTGAAGTCCATGCTGGCAGCGGCCGCCGCCCGTACCGAGGTGGAATACGGCGAGCAGGCTCTATGCGCAATTGCGGCGGACGCGGAGTGCGACGTCGTGATGGCGGCAATCGTTGGCGCAGCCGGGCTGGCGCCTGCGCTCGCCGCGGCTGCCGCCGGCAAGAAAGTGTTGCTGGCCAACAAGGAAGCGCTGGTGATGTCCGGCCGCCTGTTCATGGATGCGGTGCAGGCCGGCGGCGCCACGCTGCTGCCGATCGATAGCGAGCACAACGCGATTTTCCAGTGCCTGCCGCAGGATTTTTCCCGCAAACCCGGTCGGCACGGCGTCTCCAAGGTGCTCCTGACCGCATCCGGTGGCCCGTTCCTGAAGCGCGCGGTCGACACCCTGGAGCAGGTGACTCCGGAAGAAGCGGTCGCGCATCCGAACTGGGTGATGGGCCGCAAGATCTCGGTCGACTCGGCTACCATGATGAACAAGGGCCTGGAAGTCATCGAGGCGCATTGGCTGTTCGGTGCGGAAGCGGCGCAGATCGAGGTCGTGATTCACCCGCAAAGCGTCATTCATTCGATGGTGTCCTACGTCGATGGCTCGATGCTCGCCCAATTGGGCAATCCCGACATGCGCACGCCGATCGCGCACGCGCTCGCGCATCCGCAACGCATCGCGTCCGGCGTTGCCGCGGTGGATCTCGCACGCATCGGCCAGCTGGAGTTTTTTGCGCCGGATTTCAATCGTTTTCCCTGCCTGAAGCTGGCGTACGATGCGCTGTTGGCCGCCGGTTCCGCGCCCGCTATACTGAATGCTGCCAATGAAGTTGCCGTGCAGGCGTTTCTCGAGCGCCGTATCGGATTCCGCGAGATCGACCGGGTGATTGCGGGCGTCATGGAAATCCTTCCCGGCGGCGGCTTCGACGATTTGTCTTCACTGCTGGAGTACGACCGCCGCGCGCGGGAAGCGGCGCGTTCCCTGCTTCAATAGGGTATTCATGATGACGCTGCTGCAGACACTGATTGCGTTCTTCGTGGCGCTGGGCTTGCTGGTGGTGGTGCATGAGCTCGGACATTACCTGGTGGCGCGCTGGTGCGGGGTCAAGGTACTGCGCTTCTCGGTCGGCATGGGCAATATCGTCTATTCGAAACGCCTGGGCCGGGACCAGACCGAATGGGCACTCTCTATGCTGCCGTTCGGCGGCTACGTCAAGATGCTGGATGCGCGCGAGCAGGATGTCAGCGGATTGAGTCCGGACGAACTGGCGCGCGAATTTACCCGGCAATCGGTATGGAAACGGATCGCGATCGTCGCAGCCGGCCCGCTGGCTAATTTCCTGCTCGCGATCGGCCTGTTCGCGGCCCTCTACAATCACGGCATTCCCGAACCTGCGGCGCGCCTCAGGGCGGTGCCCCAGCACAGCGCTGCCTATGAAGCCGGCCTGCGAGGAGGGGAACTGATTACCGCAGTCAATGGGGAAACCGTGCAGTCCTGGTCCGATCTGCGCTGGGATGTGCTGCAACTGGCGCTGGAAAAAACGCCGGTGCGGTTGACGGTGACGGACGTGCCGCATGGACAAACCGGCGCGACCTCCGGACATGACGTGACGATGCGGCTGGACGGGTTGTCGACCGACGAACTCGAAGGCGATTTCCTGTCCAGGCTCGGGATCGAACTGGCTCGCCCAAGGGCAGTGCTGGGACACATCGTTCCGGACAGTCCGGCAATGCGTGCCGGACTGAAAGAGGGGGACCGGGTATTTCGCATCGACGGTGAACCGATCGAAGACGGCTTGGCGCTGGTCGAAACAGTGCGGGCCGCGGCGGGCAGGCCGCTGCGCTTCGACGTGATGCGCGACGGGACCGAGGTGGGCACCCTGGTGACTCCGGAAAAGCAGGTGCAGGATGGCCGCCCCGTCGGACGCATCGGTGTCGAGGTGCCGCTCGCACCCGAGATGGTGGTTGCACGCTCGGCTCCACTGGCGGCGCTTGGCAAGGCTGTGAAAAAGACTTGGGATACCAGCATTCTGACCGTCAAAATGCTTGGTAAAATGATTATCGGACAGATTTCCTGGAAGAATATAACCGGGCCGATCACCATTGCCGACTACGCCGGACAAACCGCCCGGATTGGCGTGATCAGCTACCTGACATTCATTGCATTCATCAGCGTCAGTCTGGGCATCATGAATCTGCTTCCCATCCCGGTTCTGGACGGGGGGCTTTTACTGTATTATGCGCTGGAAGTTTTGACCGGCCGTGCGATTCCCGAGCGGGTTGGAGAGATCGCCCAGCGTGCCGGTGCAGGGATACTGATGACGTTGATGGCGGTGGCTGTCTTCAACGACATCGTTCGGCTCATGTCCTGAACCGAAGCAGGCCGGACCGCTAGGCGCCGGCCAGAATATTGATAACAAATAACCGATGAAATTCTCTTCCGCGCGTTCCCCCCTGCCTGTTTTTTCCCGTCATCTGGTTGCCGCTGCCGTACTTGCCGTCTGTGCCGGGCAGGCGCTCGCGATCGAGCCTTTCACCATCAAGGATATCCGGGTCGAAGGCATTCAGCGCACGGAACCCGGAACGGTGTTCAGCTACCTGCCGGTGCGAGTCGGGGACCGCTATACCGATCAAAAGGGCGAAGCCGCGATCAAGGCATTGTATGCGACCGGCTTTTTCAAGGACGTCCGGCTCGAGGTCGAAGGAAACGTGCTGGTGGTGTCGGTGGTGGAACGTCCGGCGATCGCCAGCGTCGAGTTTTCCGGCATCAAGGAATTCGACAAGGACCAGTTGACCAAGGCACTGAAAGATATCGGCTTGGGCGAGTCCCGCATCTTCGACAAGGCGTTGCTCGATCGCGCCGAACAGGAATTGAAGCGCCAATATCTGTCGCGTGGTCTTTACGGCGTGCAGATCACGACCACGGTGACGCCGGTCGAGCGCAACCGCGTGAATATCAGTTTCGACGTGGACGAAGGCGCGGTTGCGCGCATCAAGCAGATCAACATCGTCGGCAACCACGCGTTCTCCGATAGCGAGCTGCGCGGCCTGCTGAACCTGCGCACCCCCGGCTGGTTCACCTGGTATACGAAGGCCGACCAGTATTCGAAGCAGAAACTCGCCGGCGACCTCGAAACGCTGCGTTCGTATTACCTGAATCGCGGATACCTTGAAATGCAGGTCGATTCCACCCAGGTATCGATCACGCCCGACAAGAAGGATATCTACATCACCATCAACATCCACGAAGGGGACAAGTTCACCGTAGGCGACATCAAGCTGGAAGGCAAGATGCTCGGACGCGAGGAAGAGTTCCGCAAACTGGTGGAACTGAAGAAGGGCGACGTTTATTCCGGCGAAAAGCTGGCGGACAGCATCAAGAAAATTTCCGAGCGCATGGGCAATTTCGGCTATGCGTTCGCAAACGTGAACGCCAACCCGGAAGTCGATCGCGCGAATAAGCGGGTTAGCTTTACCGTGCTGATCGACCCGGGCAAGCGCGTGTATGTCAGGCGGATCAATATCGCCGGCAATACCAAGACGCGCGACGAGGTGATTCGCCGCGAATTCCGCCAATTCGAGGATTCCTGGTACGACGGCAACAAGATCCGCCTGTCGCGCGACCGGGTCGACCGCCTCGGCTACTTCAAGGAAGTCAACATCGAAACGCCGGAAGTTGCCGGAACCACCGATCAGGTCGATGTGAACATGAACGTGGTGGAAAAGCCGACAGGAAACATCCTGTTGGGGGCAGGCTTCTCCAGCAGCGACAAACTGTCGCTGACCGGTTCGATCCAGCAGGCGAATGCATTCGGCAGCGGCAATACGCTCGGACTGGATGTCAATACCAGTTCGTACAACCGGACCATCGCTGTGTCGCAAACCACGCCGTATTTCACCGACGAGGGGGTCAGCCGCAGCTATGAACTGTTCCTGAGGACGACCCGGCCGCCGACCGTCAATACCGGTGATTACGTGATCCGCACCACTGGCGCCAATGTTAAATTCGGCGTCCCGTTCTCCGAGATCGATACCGTATATTTCGGCGCCGGCGTTGAGCGTACCAAGGTCGAAACCTATCTGTCGGTGCCGGGCTACAACGACAGCCCCCAGCTTTATCGGCAATACGTCGCCGATTTCGGTGATGCCGCCAGCATCAACGATCCGGGCGCCCACATCGCGAAAACCACTGGCCTGCCACTGACGATAGCCTGGCAACGCGACAACCGCGACAGTGCACTGGTGCCGACCAAGGGCCGCTACCAGCGGTTCAATTTCGAACTGTCGCCGGTGGGAAGTTTGAAATACTATCGGGCTGCCTATCAGCAACAGTACTACAGGCCGTTGTTCCGGACCATGACGCTGGCATTGAATGGCGAAGTGGATTATGGGCGCGGTCTCGGCAGCCAGCCTTATCCGGTATTCAAGAACTATTATGCGGGTGGTATCGGCTCGGTACGCGGCTACGAAAGCTCGTCGCTTGGCCCGCTTGATACCAACGGCGACCCGCTCGGCGGCACCAGCCGGATTTTTGCGAACGCCGAACTGCAATTTCCGTTTCCGGGTTCCGGCAACGACCGGACGCTGCGCTGGTTTACCTTCGTGGATGGCGGCAATGTGTATGGGGAAGGCCAGAAAATCGACCTGTCGGAAATGCGTTATTCGGCAGGATTGGGCATCAGTTGGGTATCGCCGATCGGGCCGCTGAAACTGAGTTTGGGCAAGCCCCTGAATGCAAAGGCCAGTGACAGGAAACAGCTTTTTCAGTTCCAGCTCGGGACTGGATTTTGAGCCCGCAGTGGCATAATGATTGTTTGATTTGCGGAGAAATATCTTGAAGTTTCTTAATAAAGCATCGCTTACCCTGGTTTTGCTCGGTTCTTTGCTCGCGCCGCTGGCAAGCGCACAGGCGGAAGGATCGAAAATCGGTTTTGTGAGCACCGAACGCATTTTCCGTGAAGCGGCTCCGGCCAAGGCGGCGCAAGCCAAGATTCAGCAGGAGTTCGCGCATCGGGACAAGGAGTTGCAGGACATGTCTGCGCGCCTGAAGGCCATGTCCGACAAGCTGGATAAGGATGCCCCGATTCTGGCCGAATCGGACCGCATCAAGCGGCAGCGCGAGATCAGCGATCTGGACAAGGATTTCCAGCGCAAGCAGCGCGAGTTCCGGGAAGATCTGAACCAGCGCCGCAACGAAGAGCTGGCGGTGGTGCTGGATCGCACCAACAAGGTGATCAAGCAGATCGCCGAAACGGAAAAGTACGACATCATTTTCCAGGAAGCCGTCTACGCAAGCCCGCGCATCGACATCACCGACAAGGTCCTCAAGGCGCTCAACAACAAGTAAATCCGGACAAGGGCCGCAATGACGATTCGGCTGGAAAAATTGGTCGAACGCCTGGGAGGCCAACTGCAGGGCGATGAAAACATCGAAGTGGCCGCAGTCGCGCCGCTCGATTCCGCTTCGCCTTCCGACATCAGTTTTCTGACCAATCCGCGCTTGCGGACGCAGGCCGTGCAATCACGCGCGGCAGCGATGATCGTCGCTCCGGCGGACGCGGGTATTGCCGCCTCCGGCTATGGCGGCGCGCTGATCATCACAGCGAATCCCTATGCCTATTTTGCTCGCGTCGCGCAATGGTTCGCGGCTGAACGCGCGCGCGCTCCCGTCGCCGGCATCCACGCCAGCGCCACGGTGGATCCGGCTGCCTCGATAGCGCCGGATGCCGCGATCGGCCCTCATGTGACCATCGAAGCCGATGCCGTTGTCGCCAGCGGAGCAGTAATCGATGCAGGGTGTTACATCGGACGGGGTGCGAAAGTCGGGGCAGGCACCCATTTTCACGCGCGCGTGGTGTTCCAGGAGCGCTGTGAAATCGGCGAACGCGGCATCGTTCATTCCGGCGCCGTGATTGGCGCCGACGGTTTCGGTTTCGCGAACGAGGGTGGCGCCTGGGTCAAGATTCCGCAGACCGGGCGGGTCATGATCGGCAACGACGTGGAAATCGGCGCAAACACCACGATTGACCGCGGAGCGCTGGACGATACCGTGATCGAGGACGGGGTCAAGCTGGATAACCAGATACAGATCGGCCATAACTGCCATATCGGCGCCCATACGCTGATGTCCGGGTGCGTCGGCGTCGCCGGCAGCGCGAAGATCGGCAAATATTGCCTGTTCGGCGGTGCCGCAATGGTGCTCGGACATCTGACCATCGTCGACCACGTGCAGGTGTCGTCCGGTACGCTGGTGTCGCGCTCGATCCTGGAGCCGGGGCAATATACCGGTTTCTATCCGCTAGCAAAGAACGCCGACTGGGAAAAAACCGCGGCAATCGTGCGCAATCTGGGTTCCATGCGTGAGAAAATCCGCCAACTGGAAAAAACCATCAAGTCGCTTATCGGAAAATAAGAATGGAAACACTCGACATCAATCAAATCAAGCAATACCTGCCGCACCGATATCCGCTGCTGCTGGTCGATCGCGTGCTCGCGTGGGAGTCGGGCAAGTCGATTACCGCGATCAAGAACGTCACTGCCAACGAAGAGTTTTTCAACGGCCACTTTCCGCACAAACCGGTGATGCCGGGCGTGCTGATGATTGAGGCGCTGGCCCAGACTGCCGCGTTGCTGTCCTTCCTGACCATGGGCCAGAAGCCGGACGAGAACAGCATCGTGTATTTCGTCGGCATCGACGGCGCGCGCTTCAAAAGACCGGTGGAGCCGGGCGACCAGTTGCGGATGCAGGTGGAAATCCTGCGCGTCGCGCGCGGCATCTGGAAATACAAGGCGCAGGCAACCGTGGATGGCCAGGTGGCGGTCGAAGCCGAACTGATGTGCACCATGCGCAGCGCCGCGGACGCCAGCCAGCCGGCGGGACAGTAATGGCGGGCATTCATCCGGCGGCACTGGTCGACCCCCGCGCAGAGCTCGACAGCACGGTCGAAGTCGGCCCGTTCGCAGTAATCGGGCCGAATGTAAAGATCGATGCCGGCACATGGGTCGGGCCGCACGTGGTGATCGAAGGACACACCACCATCGGGCGCGACAACAAGTTCTTCCAGTTTTCCTCGATCGGTGCGGCGCCTCAGGACAAGAAGTATGGGGGCGAACCGACCCGGCTGGAAATCGGCGACCGCAACACGGTGCGTGAATTCTGCACGTTCAACCTCGGCACCACGCAGGATGCCGGCGTTACCCGGATCGGCAGCGACAACTGGATCATGGCATACGTGCATATTGCGCACGACTGCCAGCTCGGCAGCAACCTGATCCTCGCCAACAATGCGACCCTGGGCGGTCATGTGCATCTCGAAGACTGGGTGTTCCTGGGCGGCATGACTACCGTACACCAGTTTTGCCATATCGGCGCCCATGCAATGACCGCGTTTACCGCAGCCGTCACCCAGGATGTGCCGCCATTCGTGACGGCCGCCGGCAATCGCGCCGCACCCGCCGGCATCAACAACGAAGGACTGAAGCGGCGCGGTTTCAGCAGCGAACAGATCGCCTCGATCCGCCGCGCCTACAAGATCATCTACCGCGCTGGCCTCTCGCTGGATGAGGCGAAGGCGGCGCTGGCCGCAGAAGAAAGCGCCCATCCCGAAGCGGCTGTTCATATCGGAGCGCTGCGCAAGTTCCTGGATGGCAGCACCCGTGGCATCATCCGCTGAGATTTCGATCGCCATGGTCGCCGGCGAGGCGTCAGGCGATCTGCTGGCGAGCCGCCTGTTGTCGGGCCTGCGTCCGCAATTGCCTGATGCACGGATGCATGGCATCGGCGGCGCCCGCATGGCGGAATATGGCTTCCACTCCGACTGGCCGATCGAGAAACTGTCGGTGCGCGGATTGTTCGAAGTATTGAAGCACTACCGCGAAATCAAGGGCATACAGCTGGCGCTGCGCGACCGGCTGTTGCAGGAGTGTCCCGCCGTCTTTGTCGGGGTCGACGCGCCCGATTTCAATTTCGGCCTTGAAACCTCGCTGAAACAGGCCGGCATTCCGACCGTGCATTTCATCAGTCCGTCGATCTGGGCATGGCGCGGCGGCCGCATCAAGAAGATTGCGCAAGCGGTGTCCCACATGCTGGTCGTGTTTCCGTTCGAGCAGGAGATATACCGCAAGGCCGGAATCCCGGCCACTTATGTGGGCTATCCGCTGGCCGAAGTGATTCCGATGGCTCCCGACGCGGCCGCCGCTCGCGGCCGCCTTGGACTGCCGGTCGACGCCAGGGTAGTGACCGTGATGCCCGGCAGCCGGCTGTCCGAACTGAAATATAACGCGACGGCGTTCATCGAGGCGGCCGCGCTGCTGCTGAGGCGCGATCCGGCGCTGCGCATAGTGGTACCGATGGCCGGCGAAAAACAGTGCGGCTATCTACGCCAACTGCTGACCGCAGCCGGATTGCAGGATATTCCGATTCAACTCGCGGTCGGCGACTCGCACACCGCGATTGCCGCAGCCGATGCGGTATTGGTCGCGTCCGGCACTGCAACACTGGAAGTGGCGCTGTTCAAGAAGCCGATGGTGATCGCATACAAGATGATGCGCGCATCGTGGGAAATCATGCGGCACATGGGTTACCAGCCCTGGATCGGCTTGCCCAATATCCTGGCGCGAGACTTTGTCGTTCCCGAACTGCTGCAGGATGCGGCCACGTCGCAAGCGCTATCGGAAGCGTTATGGCGGCAATTGCAGGACGATACTCATCGTGCCGCATTACAGCAGCGCTTTGTCGACATGCACCACGCGCTGCTGCGCGACTCGGCACGGGAGAGCGCGCAGGCGGTGCTGGATGTAATCGCGGCGGGACGGCGCGCATGAATACATCCAACGCCAACCTGCCGCTGTTTTCTTCTTCGGGCGAACTGGTCTGCGGAGTGGACGAGGCTGGCCGCGGCCCGCTCGCCGGACCGGTATTTGCGGCAGCGGTGATTCTCGACCCGGAGCGGCCGATAGCCGGCCTGCGCGATTCGAAAAAACTGAGCGAAGCCCGGCGCGATGCGCTTGCAGATGAAATCAAGGCCAATGCGCTGGCATGGTCGATAGCGCAATGCTCGGAGCAGGAAATCGATGATCTCAATATCCTGCAGGCGACGATGCTGGCGATGCGGCGGGCCGTGGAGGGGTTGAATCCTGCGCCGACGCTTGCCTTGATCGACGGAAACCGCTGCCCGGTGATGCCGCTGCGTTCGGAAGCGATCGTCAAGGGTGACGACAAGGTCGCTTCGATTTCGGCCGCGTCGATATTGGCAAAGACTGCGCGCGACGCCGCGCTGATGCTTTTGCACCGACGCTATCCGCAATATGCATTCGATCGCCACAAGGGCTATCCGACTCCGCTGCATCTCGAACTGCTGCGCCGGCATGGCGTGTCCGCGGTACACCGCCGCTCGTATGCACCGGTACGCGCACTGCTGGGCGATGCCGGGGATTCAACGTGAAATCGATCACTTCGCGCGACAATCCGCTCTACAAGGAATTGCGGCAACTTGCCGGCAGTTCGCAAGCCAGGCGCAAGGCGGGGCGCACCTTGCTGGACGGAGTTCACCTGTGCGAGGCCTACCTGCAGCACGTCGGCAAGCCGGCGCTTTGCGTGGTCGCGGAAACAGCGCATTCCCACCCGGAGATTGCACACCTGCTGCAACGGTGTTCGGACGCCCAAGTGCCGTGCCTCAGCCTGTCGGCAACGCTGTATCAGGCGTTGAGCCAGGTCGAGCACGGGAAGGGGCCGTTGTTCCTGGTGGATACGCCTCAAGCCGGGATGCCGGATTCGCTGGAACACGATGCGCTCTTGCTGGACGGTCTGCAGGATCCGGGGAATATGGGCTCCATCCTGCGCAGCGCGGCGGCGGCCGGAATCGTCGATGTGTTTTGCAGCAGGAAAACGGTTTTCGCGTGGTCCCCCAAAGTGCTGCGCGCCGGAATGGGCGCGCATTTCGTACTGCAGATCCGCGAGAATGTGGATCTGGTCGAACTGATGACGCGCGCGCGGATACCGCTGCTGGCCACCAGTTCGCATGCATCCGTCCGAATTTACGACATGGACCTGCGGATGCCGGTTGCTTGGGCATTCGGTCATGAAGGGCAGGGAATTTCTGCCGAATTGATGCAGCTGGCCAAGCAGCGGGTGGCGATTCCACACCTGGGCGCGGTCGAATCTCTCAATGTGGCGGCCAGTGCCGCAGTGTGCCTCTTTGAACAGTTACGGCAGAAATCCGCCCGCTGAAAACGCCTGCTTGCCTGCGCCGGGGGCGAAAACGGTGCAGGCTCACTTTTCGGGATCCGGCAAAGAGGGTTCCGGATCATGGGCGCCGCATTTCCGATAGACGATTCCGGGTTCGATGCAACGTTCGTTTGCGCTTAGGGCCGGCAAGCTGTCAGGCGGCCATATATGATCGAAGCGGCAAGTGCAGTCGTCGAACACTGCGTAGCGGTAAATCTGTTCCCCCCGGAAACTGCCGATTGGTTCGAGCAGTTTCTGCGGTCGCCAGAAACGGATATTCTGCTTGCCCTTGTGTCCGCGCTGTCCATTCCGCAGCAGGCCGGCTGCCTCGATGTCGGATTCCACATTGCCCAATCCGTCCTTCAGCACCCAGAAAAAGAACAGCAACGCGGCCCAAAGTATCAGTTCGATCAATATTACCGGCATGCCCGTCTCCGTTTTCCCCCTTCTCTTTATAATCAAGATGTAAGGATTGCGTAAGGGTTGCGTAAGGGTTCGGGCAAGAATGGACATGTCCGGCAGGAGTTTTCCGCGGCTAACTGCTCCGGGCTGCGAAGAAACGGTTACGAATAGGCGCGGCGATGGGGCCGGATTTCCTGCAGGATCATGGCGGCGATTTCCTCGATCGATTTTGCCGTCGAGGACAACCAGCGTATGCCTTCACGCCGCATCATCTTTTCGGCTTCGTTGACTTCGTAACGGCAATTTTCGAGCGACGCGTACTTGCTGCCGGGCCGGCGCTCGTTGCGGACTTCGGACAGGCGGTCAGGCGCAATCGACAGGCCGAAGATCTTTTTCTTGTACTGCAACAGGTCGCCGGGTAGCTTCGCGCGCTCGAAATCCTCGGGAATCAACGGGTAATTGGCGGCTTTGACACCATATTGCATGGCAAGGTAAAGGCTGGTCGGCGTCTTGCCGGAGCGCGATACACCGACCAGGATGACGTCGGCGGTGGCCAGATTCTGATCCGACTGCCCGTCGTCGTGCGCAAGCGAAAAGTTGATCGCTTCGATCCGGTTCTTGTAGTCGTCCGAATCGGTGATGTTGTGACTACGGCCGATGGTATGCGTCGACTTGACGCCCAGTTCCTGTTCCAGTGGCTCGACGAAGGTATGGATCAGGTCCATGTGCATTCCCTGCGCCTTGCGCACCACCGCCGACAGTTCCGCCTTGACCAGGGTCGAAAAGACGATCGGCAGCTTGCCGTCGGACTCGTAGGTGTCGTTGATTTCACGCAGCGCGTCATACGCCTTGTCGAGCGTGTCGATGAACGGAAGGCGTACTTGTCTGAAACGCAACTCGAACTGGGTAAGGACCGAATGGCCGAAAGTCTCGGCGGTAATTCCGGTACCATCGGAAACGAAGAACACGGTACGGTCGGCGGCCGGCAAGGGCACCCGGGGAAGCTCTGGCATAATATTGGTCAAATGTAAATCGCGAAAAGTTCGGATTGCGCAGGCCGGAGTGCCGTTGCAAACTGTAAAATGACAGTCAATGAATTCACGTATCGCTGCCAATGAGAAGAATAACAAAACTACGGCGGGCGAAGATGCATATGAAGATTTCTTACCATCAAACCAGGGGTTGTTATGTCCAACGCAGCACAAACGGGGGTTACCCAGGGGGCTACATACGTAGCGTCATTTGAGCATTTGAGAATGACGGACGTCGAGTCCGTCGGGGGCAAGAACGCTTCACTCGGAGAAATGATCAGCCAGCTGGCTGAGGCCGGGGTGCGCGTGCCGGGCGGTTTCGCGACCACGGCGCTCGCATTCCGCGATTTCCTTTCCTTCAGCGCCGACGGCGGCCCCACGCTTGCCAAGCGCATCGAGGAGCGGTTGTCCGCGCTGAATATCGACGACGTGCGGGCACTGGCGCAAGCCGGTGCGGAGATCCGCCAATGGATCGTCGAAACGCCGTTCCAGCCGCGCTTGGAGCAGGAAATTCGTGAGTTCTATCAGCGACTCGTGGCGGATTCCGGCAGCGAGATGTCGTTCGCGGTACGTTCTTCCGCCACGGCCGAAGACTTGCCGGATGCTTCGTTTGCCGGCCAGCAGGAAACTTTCCTTAATGTGGTCGGCATCGACAACGTGCTCGAAGCAATCAAGCACGTGTTTGCGTCGCTGTACAACGACCGTGCGATCTCCTACCGGGTTCACAAGGGATTTACCCATGCCGAGGTGGCGCTTTCCGCCGGGGTGCAGCGCATGGTGCGCTCCGACGTCGGCGCAGCCGGCGTCATGTTTACGATCGATACCGAATCCGGATTCAAGGATGTCGTGTTCATCACCTCCAGCTACGGCCTGGGCGAAACGGTCGTGCAGGGTGCGGTCAACCCCGACGAATTCTATGTCCACAAGCCGATGCTGGAGCAGGGCAAGTTGCCTATCATCCGCCGCAACATCGGTTCCAAGCTGATCAAGATGGAGTTCACCGCGGATGCGAAGGCCGGACGCTCGGTCAAGACGGTCGACGTGCCGATCGAATTGCGCAACCGCTATTCGCTGAACGACCAGGAAATCGTGGAGCTGGCGAAATACGCGGTCATCATCGAGAAGCACTATGGCCGCCCGATGGATATCGAATGGGGCAAGGATGGCCGCGACGGCAAGCTCTACATCCTGCAGGCACGCCCGGAAACGGTGAAGTCGCAGCAAAAGACCACCGACGCGCAGCAGCGTTTCAGGCTCAAGAGCAGCGGCACGGTATTGGCTTTGGGCCGGGCCATCGGCCAGAAGATCGGCGCCGGACCGGTACGTGTGATTCACGATCCGGCCGAGATGGAGCGGGTGCAGCCGGGCGACGTGCTGGTGGCCGACATGACCGATCCCAACTGGGAGCCGGTGATGAAGCGGGCTTCGGCAATCGTCACCAATCGCGGCGGACGTACCTGCCACGCGGCGATCATCGCACGCGAACTCGGCGTGCCGGCGGTGGTGGGTTGCGGCAATGCGACCGACATGCTGAAGGATGGCACGCTGGTGACGGTTTCCTGCGCCGAAGGCGATGAAGGCCGGATCTACGACGGCTTGCTGGAAACCGAGGTGACCGAGGTCAGCCGCGGTGAACTGCCGGGTCTGCCGCTGAAGATCATGATGAACGTCGGCAACCCCCAGCTGGCATTCGATTTTCAGGCCATTCCGAATGGCGGCGTGGGTCTGGCTCGCCTGGAATTCATCATCAACAACAATATCGGCGTGCATCCGAAGGCGATCCTCGAATATCCGAATATCGATGCCGATCTGAAGAAGGCGGTGGAGTCGGTCGCGCGCGGCCATGCGTCGCCGAAGGCGTTCTACGTGGACAAGCTGGCAGAGGGCATCGCGACCATCGGCGCCGCGTTCTGGCCGAAACCGGTCATCGTCCGTCTGTCCGACTTCAAGTCGAACGAATACAAGAAGCTGATCGGCGGTTCGCGCTACGAACCGGACGAGGAAAATCCGATGCTCGGTTTCCGCGGCGCCGCCCGCTACCTGGCCGACGATTTTGCCGAATCGTTCGAAATGGAATGCCAGGCGATGAAGCGAGTGCGCGACGACATGGGGCTGACCAATGTCGAAATCATGGTGCCGTTCGTGCGCACCCTGGGGCAGGCGGAAAAAGTCGTCAACCTGCTGGCCCGGAACGGCCTGAAGCGCGGCGAGAACGGCCTGCGGCTGATCATGATGTGTGAAGTGCCGTCCAACGCGATCCTGGCCGAGCAGTTCCTGCAATATTTCGACGGCTTCTCGATCGGCTCCAACGACCTGACCCAGCTGACGCTCGGACTCGATCGCGATTCGGGGATGGAACTGCTGGCTGCCGATTTCGACGAGCGCGATCCGGCGGTGTGCGCGCTGCTGTCGAAAGCGATTGCCGCTTGCCGCGAGCAGGGGAAATACATCGGTATTTGCGGCCAGGGCCCGTCCGACCATCCCGACTTCGCCGAATGGTTGATGAAAGAGGGAATCGCCTCGATTTCGCTCAATCCCGACACCGTCGTCGATACCTGGCAGAAGCTGGCGTCGAGCGGACGATAGCCCCCGAGACCGGAGCGCGCGGATTCAGGCGCGTTTCCGGTTGGGATCTGCTTGGTCGCTGCGTGTTGCAAATGAGCAAAAATACGCGGCGATCGGCTTGGGTGCCGTATCATTTTGAATTAGACTTGGGGCAGCTTGTTCCCGGACAACAAAAACCCAAAACAGCTTTGTCGATAGTGTTGTGCCCTCGTTCACCGTCAGGTTGCGAGGGCTTTCTTTTTGCGGCCGGCAACAGCCATCGTCTGGCCAGACGGGCTAGCGCCGGTTCTGTTTCATGATCGTCTGGCGTTCGCGCTGCCAGTCGCGCTGCTTTTCGCTTTCGCGCTTGTCATGCTGCTTCTTGCCCTTGGCGAGCCCGATTTCGCATTTGATGCGGCCCTTGCCGTAGTGCAGGTTCAATGGCACCAGCGTGTAGCCGGCACGCTCGACCTTGCCGATCAGTTTCTTGATTTCTTCGCCGTTCAGCAGCAACTTGCGGGTCCGCACGGGGTCTGGATGGATATGGGTCGAGGCGGTCGGCAGCGGACTGATGTGCGAACCGAGCAGATAGATTTCCCCCGCGCGTACAATGACGTAGGCTTCCTTGAGTTGTACGCGGCCGGCCCGGATCGATTTGACTTCCCAGCCTTCCAGCACCATGCCCGCTTCATAGCGCTCCTCGATGAAGTAATCATGGAAGGCTTTTTTATTGTCAACGATGGTCATGAAGGTCGGAAACGGAGCTGCTCGGTTAGAATTCGAACCTATCATTCTATCAAAGGGTTGTTTATCGATGGCGGTTGTGCACAAGTCCGTATTGCTTGCCTATAGCGCCGAGCAGATGTTCGCGCTGGTCGACAAGATCGAGGACTATCCGAAGTTCCTGCCGTGGTGCGGCGGGGCCGAAGTGAAAACGCGCGACGGCGAGCGGGTGGTGGCCACCTTGACCATCAATTACCACGGCGTGCGCCAGTCATTCACCACCGAGAACAGGAATACGCCTCCGACGGCGATCCATATGTCGCTGATCGACGGGCCTTTCAAGCAGTTGGCCGGCACCTGGAGTTTCCGGCCGCTGCGGGCCGATGCATGCAAGATCGAGTTCGATCTGCAATACGAGTTTTCAGGCAAGGTGCTGGAACGGATCATCGGTCCGGTATTCAACATGATTGCCAATAGCTTTGTCGATTCCTTCTGCCGGCGGGCGGAAACAGTGTATGGCTGAAATACGAGTGCAGGTGTGCTACGCAACGCCGCAGCGGCAGTATCTGAAAGAGCTCGCGGTTCCGGCGGGAACCACGCTCGGCGCCGCGGTGAAGCTCAGCGGCTTGCCGGCGGAGGTGCCGGAGATCGATCTGGAACGGTGCCGGGTCGGTGTGTACGGCAAGCTGAAGACGTCGGATGCCGAAGTGCGCGAGAATGATCGGATAGAAATCTACCGGCCGCTGATAGCCGACCCGAAGGAGGCGCGCCGCCGCCGGGCCGGCAAACGGGCGGAAAAGATAAGCTAACCTCGGTGACAAGTCTTCGCTGTATATCTTGCCAAACTCGGCTGTCAGCGTCGCGCGCTGCCTGCAGCGTTGCCCAGAAATCAGCGGCACTTCTCCAGGACACGCGCAACGTCGCGCAGTTCATCGGAACGCTGCTGGTCCGTCAGGTAGGCGCGCTCGCCGTTGCTGGCGGTCGTGGCTACCCGCTGGCCGGATGCCAGCGTCTGCTGGTAACGGCGCGCCCGCTCGCAGCTCTTCGCATTTTCCTTGTCGAGCCTGGCCTGCTCGGCGGCTTTCTTGTCCTTTTCCGCCTGCTCGGCGCGCCGCTTCAGGAACTCGGCGTTTCTCTCTGCGAGCGTGGGTGTTTTTTCATGGCTTGCGGATGTGGAGGGCGGCGTGGCTTCCCTGGCGGCCGAAGACGTGCCGCCCCGGCGGTCGAGTATGCGATCGGCCGGTACCGACGCGGGCGGTGGGCGATCGGAGTATTGGCGGATGCCGTTTTGATCGGTCCACGCGTACTGCGCGCTGCACGGAAGCGCAATGGCCGCAACGGCAAGCATCGCGGCGAGAGATCCTGGGCGTGACGAGCGCATGACAATCCTTGCAAACCGAACATAACCGGATTTCGCCATGCTTTCCGTATGCTGTCAATTGGCGCAAGCTTGCCAAACCGGATTTTTCGTGCTGTCGAAAACGACGAATTTGAAGGATTTCTGTATAATGCGGCTTTGCGCCTATAGGAATCACTATGCGTCTCCTCCAGAAAGCACTCACGTTCGATGATGTGCTGCTCGTTCCGGCCCATTCGGACATCCTCCCCAAAGACACTTCCCTCAAAACGCGCCTCACCCGCAACATCACGCTGAACATCCCGTTGCTGTCGGCGGCGATGGATACCGTGACCGAGGCGCGGCTCGCGATCGCAATGGCGCAGGAGGGCGGCATCGGTATCGTGCACAAGAATCTGAAGCCGCAAGAGCAGGCGCGTGAAGTCGCCAAGGTCAAGCGCTTCGAGTCCGGCGTGGTGCGCGATCCGATCACGATTCCGCCAACGATGAAGATTCGCGACGTGATGGCGCTGTCCGAGCAGCATGGAATCAGCGGTTTCCCGGTAGTCGAGGGCAAGCGGGTGGTCGGCATCATCACCAATCGCGACCTGCGTTTCGAGGGGGAGCTGGATGCCGAGGTGCGCGCCAAGATGACGCCGCGCGAAAAGCTGGTGTACGTGAAGGAGGGCGCGGAACTGGCGGAAGCCAAACGGCTGATGAACAAGCATCGGCTGGAGCGGGTGCTCGTCGTCAACGACGCATTCGAATTGCGCGGGCTGATTACCGCCAAGGATATCCAGAAATCGACCGAGCATCCGAACGCGAGCAAGGATGAGCACGGCAAGCTGCGCGTCGGCGCGGCGGTCGGCGTCGGCCCGGACAACGACGAACGGATCGAGCTGCTGGTGAAGGCCGGTGTCGACGTGCTCGTGGTCGATACCGCGCACGGCCATTCGAAAGGCGTGCTGGAGCGGGTGCGCTGGGTGAAGAACAATTATCCGAAGGTCGACGTCATCGGCGGCAACATCGCCACCGCGGCGGCAGCCGTCGCGCTGGTCGAGCACGGCGCCGATGGCGTGAAGGTGGGGATCGGTCCGGGATCGATCTGCACCACCCGCATCGTCGCCGGTGTCGGCGTCCCGCAGATCACCGCGATCTCCAACGTGTCGCAGGCGCTCAAGGATAGCGATGTGCCTTGCATCGCCGACGGTGGCATCCGCTTCTCGGGCGACGTGGCGAAGGCACTCGCGGCCGGGGCGTCCAGTGTCATGATGGGCAGCATGTTCGCCGGCACCGAGGAAGCGCCGGGCGAAGTGATCCTGTTCCAGGGGCGCAGCTACAAGTCCTATCGTGGCATGGGCAGCCTGGGCGCAATGTCCGAAGGTTCTGCCGACCGTTATTTCCAGGACGCGTCGAACAACGCGGACAAGCTGGTGCCGGAGGGGATCGAAGGGCGCGTGCCGTACAAGGGCAGCGTGCTGGCGATCCTGTACCAGCTGGTCGGCGGGGTACGCTCGTCGATGGGTTATTGCGGTTGCGCGACGATAGACGAATTCCGGGAAAAGGCGGAGTTCGTCGAGATCACCGCCGCCGGCATGCGCGAGTCGCATGTGCATGACGTGCAGATCACGAAGGAAGCGCCGAACTATCGCGCCGACTAGCCTTTTCCAGGGCGTGCCGCCGACGCGGATGGCGAAGTCGCCGGCCGCCCGACCGCGGCCGCGGCGCGCTACGCTGATTGCCGCGAGGACGATTTCCGACCAACGCGTCATACAGTCAACAGCCGCGTGACAGGCGTCCTTGCCGTGTGCCTCGGCAAGCTCCGAGCGCGGCGTACGGCGGGCGCGATGGCAAAAGAAACCGATTTATCCTGATCCTTACCACTACCCCATGCACTCAAAAATTCTGATCCTCGATTTCGGCTCCCAGGTCACCCAGCTGATTGCGCGCCGGGTGCGTGAAAGCGGCGTGTTCTCCGAGGTGTATCCGCATGATGTCAGCGACGAATTCGTGCGCAATTACGGCGCCGCCGGCATCATCCTTTCCGGCGGCCCGAATTCGGTGACCGAAGGCGACACGCCGCGCGCACCGAAGGCGGTATTCGAGGCGGGAGTGCCGGTGCTCGGCATCTGCTATGGAATGCAGACCATGGCCGAGCAGCTCGGCGGCAAGGTGGAAAGCGGGAAGGTGCGCGAATTCGGATATGCCGAGGTGCGCGCGCGCGGCCATACCGCGCTGCTGAACGGCATCAGCGACTTCGCGACCCCCGAGGGGCATGGCATGCTGAAGGTGTGGATGAGCCATGGCGACAAGATCATCGAGATGCCGCCGGGCTTCAAGCTGATGGCGTCGACCGACAACTGCCCGATCGCCGGCATGGCCGACGAAACGCGGCGCCTGTACGCGGTGCAGTTCCACCCCGAAGTCACCCATACTTTGCAGGGCAAGGCAATCCTGTCGCGTTTCGTGCACGAGATTTGCGGCTGCAGGTCGGACTGGAACATGCCCGACTACATCGCCGAAGCGGTGGAAGCGATCCGCCGCCAGGTGGGCGACGACGAAGTCATTCTCGGCTTGTCGGGCGGCGTCGACAGCAGCGTGGCGGCCGCGCTGATCCACCGCGCGATCGGCGACCAGCTGACCTGCGTGTTCGTCGACCATGGACTATTGCGCCTGAACGAGGGCGAAATGGTGATGAACATGTTCGCCAGGAACCTCGGCGTGAAGGTGATCCACGTCGACGCAACCGCCCAGTTCATGGACAAGCTGGCCGGTGTCACCGACCCCGAAGCGAAGCGCAAGATCATCGGGCGCGAATTCGTCGAGGTGTTCCAGGAACAGGCCGGCAAGCTGAAAAACGCGAAATGGCTGGCGCAGGGAACGATTTATCCGGACGTGATCGAAAGCGCCGGCAAGGGCAAGAAGGGCGCGCACACGATCAAGAGCCACCACAACGTCGGCGGTTTGCCGGAAACCCTGAACCTGAAACTGCTGGAGCCGCTGCGCGAATTGTTCAAGGACGAGGTGCGGGAACTGGGCGTCGCGCTCGGCCTGCCCCACGACATGGTCTACCGCCATCCGTTCCCGGGCCCCGGCCTCGGGGTGCGTATCCTGGGCGAGGTGAAGAAGGAGTATGCGGATCTGCTGCGGCGAGCCGATGCGATCTTCATCGAGGAGCTGCGCGCGACGATCGACGAAGAAGGTCGCTCCTGGTACGACAAGACCAGCCAGGCATTCGCGGTGTTCCTCCCGGTGAAGTCGGTGGGCGTGATGGGCGACGGCCGCACCTACGAATATGTGGTCGCACTGCGCGCGGTGCAGACGCAGGATTTCATGACCGCGCACTGGGCGCATCTGCCGCACGAACTGCTCGGCAAGGTCTCGAACCGCATCATCAACGAAGTGCGCGGGCTGAACCGCGTGGTGTACGACATCTCCGGCAAACCGCCGGCCACCATCGAATGGGAGTAGCGCTGTCCGCCAACGAATGCCGGCAACGGCATTCGGAGCGGGAGCGCGCAGCATCGTGAGTTACAGCGTCAAGGAAATGTTTTATACCTTGCAGGGCGAGGGCACGCATGCTGGCCGGCCGGCGGTATTCTGCCGTTTTTCCGGTTGCAATCTGTGGTCCGGTCGGGAAGAGGACCGGGCGCAGGCAGTATGCCGTTTTTGCGATACCGATTTTGTCGGTACCGACGGCATTGGCGGCGGGAAATTCCGCGACCCCGAGGCGCTGGCGCAGGCGGTGGAAGCCCTGTGGCCCAGTCCGGCGCATGCGCACCGCTTTGTCGTGTTCACCGGCGGCGAGCCGCTGCTGCAACTCGATGCCCCGCTGATCGACAGCATGCATGCGCGCGGCTTCGAAATCGCGATCGAGACCAACGGTACCCTGCCGGTTCCGGCGGGTGTCGATTGGATCTGCGTGAGTCCGAAGGTCGGCTCAGAGTTGCGTGTTCTTGCCGGCAATGAATTGAAAGCGGTGATTCCGCAACAGGGACAGGCGCTCGCCGATTATGAAGGACTGGCGTTCGACCATTTTTACGTGCAGCCGATGGACGGCCCCGATCTGGAGCAGAATACCCGGCTCGCGATCGACTTCTGCAAGCGCCACCCGCGTTGGAAGCTGAGCCTGCAGACGCACAAACTCTTGCAAATCCCCTGACATGCTGACCATTACCCGCAAGCTGGAATTCGATGCCGGACACCGGATTCCCGATCACAAGAGCCAGTGCCGCAACCTGCACGGCCATCGCTATACGCTGGAAATCACGCTGACCGGCGCCGTCATCGATGAAGAGGGCAGTTCCGACAACGGCATGATCATGGACTTCTCGGACGTGAAGGCGCTCGCCAAGCAGCACCTGGTCGACGTGTGGGACCACGCGTTCCTGGCCTACGAAAAAGACACGGCGGTCCTGGAATTCCTCAAGAGCCTGCCGAACCACAAGACTGTCGTGATAACCCGTATTCCGACCGTGGAAAACCTGGCCCGGACTGCGTTCGACATCCTGCAGGCTGTCTATCTCGATCGCTACGGCACTGGCCTGAAGCTGCAGCGCCTGGTGCTGCATGAAACCCCGAATTGCTGGGCCGAGGTGACTGCGGAGTGAGCGACCGGGATTCCGTCTTCATGCGCCAGGCGCTGGCGCAGGCACAGAACGCCTGGGCGCTGGGCGAAGTGCCGGTTGGCGCGCTGGTAATGAAGGATGGGCAGGTGGTGGCGACCGGTTTCAACCAGCCGATCGGCACCCACGATCCGACTGCTCACGCGGAAATCATGGCGCTGCGCGCGGCCGCGACGATACTCGGCAACTATCGGCTGCCGGGTTGCGAACTGTTCGTGACGCTGGAACCATGCGCAATGTGCGCTGGGGCGATGATGCACGCGCGCCTGGCCCGGGTGGTGTTTGGCGCGCCCGACCCGAAGACTGGCGCCTGCGGTTCCGTGCTCGACCTGTTCGCCCAGGAAAAGCTCAACCATCACACCGAAGTCGTGGGCGGCGTGCTGGCGGACGATTGCTCGGTCCTGCTGAAGGAATTTTTCGCCGAACGGCGACGGGCCTCCCAGGCGGCCGGCCGAACCGGAGAGTGACGTGAGCGTCGAGTCGGCATGGAAGGCCACGGTCGGGATCGTCGCGCCCAGCGGTTATGCGCCGGAACCTGCCGCAGTGGAGCTGGCGATATCCCGACTGCAGGCCCGAGGGTGCGCGGTGCGCGATTTCACCAATCCCGCGCTTCGGCACCAGCGCTTCGGCGGCACCGACGCCGAGCGGCTAGCGCAACTCCACGCCGCAGCGGCCGACGATGAAGTGCAGGTCGTGCTGGCGCTGCGCGGCGGCTACGGCTTGTCGCGGCTGCTGCCGGAAATCGACTTCGCCCTGCTGGCAAGCAGCGGCAAGCTGTTCGTCGGGCACAGCGACTTCACCGCATTGCAGATGGGATTGCTGGCACGGCAGGGCGCCGGCAGTTTTGCCGGCCCGATGATCTGTGCCGATTTCTCGCGCAGCGAACCGAGCGAGTTCACGATGCGGCAGTTCGATACCTGCTTGCAAGGGCCGCGGCATACGCTGACGTTCCGCACCGACTGCATGCAGGAAGTTGACGTCGAAGGAACGCTGTGGGGCGGCAACCTGGCGATGCTCGCCCATCTCTCCGGCACACCCTACCTGCCGCCCATCGAAGACGGCATCCTGTTCATCGAGGATGTCAACGAACATCCTTACCGGATCGAGCGCATGTTGCTACAGTTGCAGCATGCCGGCGCGCTGCGCCAGCGGGCGATTCTGTGCGGCGATTTTTCCGGGTATCGGCTCAGCGATTACGACAACGGCTACGATCTCGACACGATGTTCCGCTACCTGCGGGAGCGCCTCGGGATTCCTGTTTTGCGCGGCCTGCCTTTCGGTCATGTGCCGGACAAGGCGACGCTGGCGGTCGGCTCCCGCGCCAGATTGCAAGCGCGCGACGGCAGCGCCACACTGGCGATGAACAATTACCGGTCGCTGGCCGATTTCGGCTGATACAGCGGCAGTAGCGGCAGTTCGCGCCGGGCCGGATGGTAAAATAGCCGGTTGTTTCAAATCATTTCAGCAAAGGTTTCATTAGTGCTTTCCACCGCAAACATCACGATGCAGTTCGGCCCCAAGCCGCTGTTCGAAAACATTTCCGTCAAATTCGGCGAAGGCAACCGCTACGGCCTGATCGGCGCCAACGGCTGCGGCAAATCGACCTTCATGAAGATACTCGGCGGCGACCTGGAACCCAGCGCCGGCAACGTGATGCTCGATCAGAACGAGCGCCTGGGCAAGCTCCGCCAGGATCAGTTCGCCTACGAGGAAATGCGCGTGCTGGACGTGGTGATGATGGGCCATACCGAAATGTGGGCGGCGATGAGCGAGCGCGATGCGATCTACGCGAATCCCGATGCCACCGATGACGATTACATGAAGGCGGCGGAACTGGAAGCCAAGTTCGCCGAATACGACGGCTATACCGCCGAAGCGCGCGCCGGCGAACTGCTGCTCGGTGTCGGCGTGCCGATCGAACAGCACAACGGGCCGATGAGCAACGTGGCGCCGGGCTGGAAGCTGCGGGTGCTGCTGGCGCAGGCGCTGTTTTCGAATCCGGACATCCTGCTGCTGGACGAGCCGACCAACAACCTCGACATCGATACCATCCGCTGGCTCGAGAATGTGCTGAACGAGCGCAACTCGACGATGATCATCATTTCGCACGACCGCCACTTCCTGAACCAGGTCTGCACCCACATGGCGGACATGGATTACGGCACGCTGAAGATCTATCCCGGCAATTACGACGATTACATGCTGGCGTCGTCGCAGGCGCGCGCGCAGCAGATGGCCGCCAATGCGAAGGCCAAGGAACGGGTCGCCGAACTGCAGGAATTCGTGCGCCGCTTCTCCGCCAACAAGTCGAAGGCGCGCCAGGCCACTTCCCGCGCGAAGCAGATCGAAAAGATCAAGGTGGAGGACGTGAAGCCGTCCAGCCGCCAGAACCCGTTCGTCCGTTTCGAGGGCGAGAAGAAGCTGCATCGGCAGGCGGTCGAAGTGACCGGACTGTCCAAATCGTACGACCGGGCTATCTTCAAGGATTTCAATCTGCTGGTCGAAGCGGGCGAGAAGATCGCGATCATCGGCGCGAACGGCGCCGGCAAGACCACGCTGCTGCGCTGCATCGGCGGAACCGACATCTGCGGGCTGGCACCGGATGCCGGCGGTTCCAAGTGGGCGGAGAATGCGAGCGTCGGTTACATGCCGCAGGATCCGGCCGAGGAATTCGCGGTCGACAAGACGCTGACCGACTGGATGGGCGCCTGGACCAAGGAAGGCGACGACGACCAGGCGGTGCGGTCGATTCTCGGCCGCCTGCTGTTCTCCGGCGACGACGTGAAAAAATCGGTGAAGGTGCTGTCCGGTGGCGAGAAGGGCCGCATGATGTACGGCAAGCTGATGCTGGGCCGGCACAACGTGCTGTTGCTGGATGAGCCGACCAACCACATGGATATGGAATCGATCGAGTCGCTGAACATCGCGCTCGACAAGTACGCGGGCACGCTGATTTTCGTGTCGCACGACCGCGAATTCGTATCGTCGCTGGCAACCCGCATCCTCGAAGTCAAGGATGGCAAGGTCATCGACTTCCAGGGCGGCTACGAAGACTACCTGTCGAGTCAGGGCATAGAGTAGAAGACCATTGCTGCGCGCTACGCGGTGTTCGCGGGCGCCAGCAACTGATCGAGGCGGGCGCGCAGGCTGCGCTCCATTTCATTTCCTTTCGCTCTCAGTACCGCATCGAGATAGGGCTGGCGCAAGGCGCGGAAGTCGTCGACCGAAGTCGCCTTCTCCACTTTCAACTGCAGTGAATAACCGCGCAGGCCGATCGTGCTCCGGATCGTCTCGGTATAAAACTGGTACAGCGCCTGGTACTGGTTCTGTGCGTCCGGCAGCACCGGATCCTGTACCGCTGTCGCTGCGGATTCCATGCCCGTTGCGGCAGATGCGGAACTCACAGGCTCGACGAATCCTTCCGCCAGCAATTCTGTCAGGCTTTCCTGGCCGAGCCCGATGCCGGCGACCTTGGCGAGCAGCTCGGCTTCTTCCTGCCTGCCGTCGATCAGGACCAGCAGCGTGCGCAAGCGTGGAGCAAGGCGGAATTTGCGGGTGGCAATTTCTTCGCGACCTTTATCGGTCTTGTCGTACACGGTAGATGCCATGGTCTCCCTTTATCGCTGGAACGCGTCGCGAGACGGAGGCGCTGCGCCGCCGGCCCAGTCTCGCGATGGTGGATTTTTGCGGCTAAGTATGCTACCGATTTACCTGGGCGTAAATATGGGTGTTGCGTCGCGCGGATTTGTTCCGGGCAGGTGCAAGGAAGCCGCGCTGAGCCGTCCTTGCTGATATGATTATCGTTTGACCCGTTAGGACTGCTCGACTGCACGATCGAGCGTCGTCACACCATGCAGATTCAACCGATCAAGAGCGTAGAATTCGAGCGCCCGCAAATGGAAACCGGCGCCAGTTGCACCGCCCGGGCGTGGGCCCGCGTGCCCGCAGCACCGAACCCGGCGGAAAAGGCCGAGTTGAAGGTTCGCATCAAGCGCCTTCTGAAGGAAAAAGAGGCGGTGCTGGTCGCCCATTACTATGTCGATGCCGATTTGCAGGATCTGGCCGAGGAAACCGGCGGCTGCGTTTCCGATTCGCTGGAAATGGCCCGCTTCGGCCGCGACCACTCCGCCCGCACGCTGGTGGTGGCCGGCGTGCGCTTCATGGGCGAGACCGCGAAGATCCTGAGCCCGGACAAGACCATCCTGATGCCCGACCTGGATGCCACCTGTTCGCTCGACCTTGGCTGTCCGGCCGACGAGTTTTCCGCGTTTTGCGATGCGCATCCCGACCGTACCGTAGTGGTGTACGCGAATACCAGCGCCGCGGTGAAGGCGCGCGCGGATTGGATGGTCACCTCGTCGATCGGGCTCGATATCGTCGCCCACCTGCATGCACAGGGCAAAAAGATACTGTGGGCGCCCGACAAGCACCTGGGCAGCTATATTCAGAGGCAGACCGGCGCCGACATGCTGCTGTGGCAAGGGTCCTGCCTGGTGCACGACGAGTTCAAGGGGATCGAACTGGAATTGCTGAAGAAGGAGCATCCGCGCGCGAAGGTGCTGGTACACCCGGAATCCCCGGAAGCGGTGGTGGCGCAGGCAGACGTGGTTGGATCGACTTCGCAACTGATCGCCGCCGCGCAAGGCCTGGATAGCGACGAATTCATCGTCGCCACCGACAACGGCATCCTGCACAAGATGCGGATGGCAGCGCCCGGCAAGCGCTTTATCGATGCGCCGACCGCCGGCAACAGCGCCACCTGCAAAAGCTGTGCGCATTGTCCATGGATGGCAATGAACGGTTTGCAGAATCTGGCCGAGGTGCTGGAATCCGGGCGCAACGAAATCCGGGTCGACCCCGCGACCGGGCGCAAGGCCTATGTCTGCATCGACCGCATGCTGACGTTTGCCGCGCAGAAGAAGGCAAATGTGCGTCCGGGCAGCGATCTCGGGCAGGAACAGAAACTGTTTGCGGGAATAGGGCCGGCATGAGTACCTTGAAAAATCCGTTCGCACCGTTCGACAAGGCGCTGATCGCCGCGTTCGAAGACAACATCCGCGCCGCGCTGACCGAAGACATAGGGAGCGGCGACGTGACCGGCCGCCTGGTGCCCGAAAATGAATGGGTGAAGGCGAGGGTGCTGGTGCGCGAAGCGGCGGTGCTGTGCGGCGCGCCCTGGTTCGAAAGCGTGATGACGCAGCTGGATCCGCATATCCGCATCCAGTGGCATTATGCGGAAGGCGCAATGATGGATGCCGACAGTGAAGTCTGCGCGATCGAGGCGCCGGCGCGCAGCTTGCTGACCGCGGAACGTCCGGCGCTGAATTTCCTGCAACTGCTGTCCGGCGTCGCGACCGCAACGCGGCAGTACGTGGACGTGATTGCCGGCACCCGCGCGGCGATACTCGACACCCGCAAGACGCTGCCCGGCTTGCGGTTGGCGCAGAAATACGCGGTGCGCGTGGGCGGTGGCAGGAATCAGCGGCTTGCGCTGTACGACGGCATCCTGATCAAGGAAAACCACATTGCCGCGGCCGGCGGCGTGGCGCCGGCGATGCGGGCCGCGCTGGCGCTGAATGCCGGGGTCGGCATCCAGATCGAAGTGGAAAGCCTGGACGAACTGAAGCAGGCGCTGGAGGCGGGCGCGACTTCGGTACTGCTCGACAATTTCACGCTCGACATGATGCGCGAGGCGGTGCAACTGAGCGCCGGACGCGCAATCCTGGAAGCTTCCGGCGGCGTGAACCTGCAATCGGTGCGCGCGATCGCGGAAACAGGGGTCGACCGCATTTCCATCGGCAGCCTGACCAAGGATGTGCGGGCGACCGACTATTCGTTGCGCATCATCGGCTGAGCAGTCTGCATCCAGGCGCGCGGAAAACCGGTCAGCGGTTTTCCGGCGCCAGCACCGTCGGCAATGCCTTCGGCAGCGTGGCCGGATAATCCTGGGAATAGTGCAGCCCGCGGCTCTCGCGGCGCGACAGCGCGCTCTCCACGATCAGCGACGCGACGTCGACCAGGTTGCGCAACTCCAGCAGGTCGCGCGTGATGCGGAAGTTCGAATAGTATTCGTAGATTTCTTCGCGTAGCAGCCGGATCCGGTGCTGCGCCCGCTGCAACCGCTTGTTGGTGCGCACGATACCCACGTAATTCCACATGAAGCGGCGCAACTCGTCCCAGTTATGGGCGATGATGACTTCCTCGTCGGCGTCCGACACCCGGCTTTCATCCCAGGCCGGCAATGCAATGGTTTTTCCTTTCGGCTGCCGTTCGATATGGCGGGCGGCGGCGTGGCCGATCACCAGGCATTCAAGCAGCGAGTTGCTGGCAAGGCGGTTGGCGCCGTGCAGGCCGGTGTACGCGGTTTCTCCTACCGCGTACAGGCCCGGCAGATCGGTGCGTCCCACCATGTCGGTCACGATGCCGCCGCAGGTGAAATGGACCGCCGGTACCACCGGGATCGGCTGTTTGCTGATGTCGATGCCGAGCTCCAGGCAGCGCGCGTAGATCGTCGGGAAATGCTCCTTCAGGAATTCCGGCGGCTGGTGGCTGATATCGAGATCCACGTAGTCGAGGCCGCGCTTCTTCATTTCGAAGTCGATCGCGCGCGCCACCACATCGCGCGGCGCCAGCTCCGCCCGTTCGTCATGGGCCGGCATGAAACGCGTGCCGGCGGCGGCGCCGGCTTCCGCCGGCAGTTTCAGCAAACCGCCTTCGCCGCGCACCGCTTCGCTGATCAGGAAGGATTTTGCGTACGGGTGATACAGGCAGGTCGGATGGAACTGGATGAACTCCATGTTGGCGACGCGGCAACCCGCGCGCCAGGCCATCGCGATGCCGTCGCCGGTGGCGGTGTCCGGGTTGGTGGTGTACAGGTAGACCTTGCCGGCGCCGCCGGCCGCCAGCACCGTCTGCTCGGCCGCCAGCGTGAGCACCTTGCCGCTCGCCACGTCCTGGACATACAGGCCGAGGCACTGCGGGCTGGCGCTGCCGCCTTGCACCTTGTCGGACCGGATCACGTCGATCGCGCAATGGTTTTCCAGCACGGTAATGTTGGGATGGGCGCGCGCCTTCTGCTCCAGCGTCACCTGCACCGCATGGCCGGTCGCATCGGCCGCATGGATGATGCGGCGCTGGCTGTGGCCGCCTTCGCGCGTGAGATGGTAGCCGAGTTCGGCTGTCGGGTCGGGGGTGAACGGCACGCCCTGTTCGATCAGCCACTCGATCGCTTCGCGGCTGTGTTCTATGATGAAACGGGTCGCGCTCTCGTCGCATAATCCGGCGCCGGCTATCAGCGTATCGGCAATGTGCTGGTCCACGCTGTCATGCGAATCCAGCACGGCGGCGATGCCGCCCTGGGCCCAGTTGCTGGCGCCGTCGAGCAGGCCGCGCTTCGATATCACGACCACTTTACGGGTTTGCGCGAGGTGCAGGGCGACCGACAGTCCGGCGAGGCCGCTGCCGACGATGGCGACGTCAAATTTCATAGGATGGCTGGGGAAAGCTGTTGTCATTTTCGAGCCGACATCTTACCACTTGGCAATCCTCATGATCCGGGCCTGTGATAACCTGACGGGCTATCGCCGGGCACCCTCTCATTGCGCCTTTATTGATCCTTATCCGTATGACTTCCGTGCTCAAAAAAGTTGCCATCGGCCTTGCCTTGCTGCTCCTGGCGCTGGTGTTCGCGTTCTTCTGGTACCGCGGCGCCAGCCAGCCGAAGACGGATGGCGTGATCAAACTGTCCGGCCTGCATCAGCCGGTCGACATCGTGCGCGATGCGGAGGGCGTGCCGCACATCTATGCGAAGACCACGGACGACGCCTATTTTGCGCTCGGATTCGTGCACGCGCAGGACCGGCTGTGGCAAATGGAAATGAATCGCCGCATTGCCGCCGGCCGGCTGGCCGAGATCCTGGGGCCGGGAGCGCTCGCCACCGACCGCTTCCTGCGCACCCTCGGCGTGCGCCGCAATGCCGAGCGGATACTGCAGCACCTGACCCCGGACACGCGTGCCGCGCTCGACGCCTACGCGCGTGGCGTGAATGCCTGGCTCGACCAGCGCGACAAGCCGCTGCCGCCGGAATTCCTGATTACCGGCGCGCCGGCCCCGGCGCACTGGCAGCCGGTCGACTCTATCGGCTGGCAAACCATGATGGCCTGGGATTTGAGCGCGAACTGGAGCCAGGAACTGCTGCGCATGCGCCTGTCGCAGCGGCTCTCGCTGGATCAGATCAACCAGTTCCTGCCGCCGTATCCGGGCGATGCGCCGGTGGCGACCCGGGATTACACGAGGCTGTATCGACAATTGACCGGAACCACCGGTCAGCTCGCGGCGGTGGCGGCAATCGCGCCGCCTTCGCTGCTGGAAGGAATGGGATCGAACGACTGGGTGGTGTCCGGCGCGCTGACCAAATCCGGCAAGCCGCTGCTGGCAAACGATCCGCATCTCGGATTGTCGGCGCCGGCGCTCTGGTATTTCGCGCAATTGTCGGCACCCGGTCTGGACGTGATCGGCGCGACGCTGCCCGGCATTCCGGTGGTCGTGCTTGGCCGCAACGACCGCATCGCCTGGGGTTTTACCAATACCGCCTCCGACGTGCAGGATCTGTACATCGAACGCATCAATCCGGCCGACAAGAAGCAGTACCAGACGCCGGACGGCTGGGCAGATTTCCGCGAACGGATCGAAATCATCAAGGTGAAAGGACAGCCGGACGTCTCGCTGAAGGTGCGTGAAACCCGGCATGGCCCGGTGATTACCGGCGCATTGCCGATCGCCGACCGCGCCGCGCTGGATGCCGGCAAGTACGTGATCGCGTTCCAGTGGACCGCGTTGCGCGACGACGACCGCACCCTGCAGGCCGGCCTGGGCTTCAACCGCGCCCGCAACTGGCAGCAGTTCCTCGACGCCGCGCGCGATTTCGGCGCTCCCGAGCAGAACATCGTCTACGCGGACGTGGATGGCAATATCGGCTTCATCGCGCCGGCCCGAGTGCCTTTGCGCAAGCCCGACAACGACCTGAAGGGATTGGCGCCCGCGCCCGGCTGGGATGCGCGCTACGACTGGGACGGGTTCATTCCGTTCGATGCATTGCCGCGTTCGTACAACCCGCCGTCGCACATGATCGTCACCGCCAACCAGAAGATCGTCGGGTCGGACTATCCCTACTTCCTTACCAGCGAATGGACGCTGCCTTACCGGTCCGATCGCATCACCCGGCTGCTGAACGCGCGTACTGCGCACAGCGTGGACAGCTTCGCCAAAATCCAGATGGATACGGTATCGCTTGCAGCACAGGAACTGCTGCCGCGGCTGCGCAAGCTGGTGCCGAAGTCGGACCGGGAAAAGCAGGCGCTCGATACCTTGCTCGGATGGAACGGGGCGATGGACATGAACCGCCCGGAACCGCTGATCTTCAATGCCTGGATGCGCGAAACCTCGCGCCGCATATTCGGCGACGAACTTGGCGATGCACTGATGAAGGATTATTGGCGGCAGCGCAACGTGCACCAAGTGATGGTGGACGTGCTGAACAACCGGAACGGCGAGGCGCGCTGGTGCGCCGATGTGACGAAAGGCGAAGCCGGCCGCAAGCAGAGTTGCGACGATGTGCTGCGCGCAGCGCTCGATGCCGCGATCGATCAGCTGGAACAGCGCTACGGCACCGAGATGTCGAAGTGGCGCTGGGGCGAGGCCCATCCGGCGGTATCCGAACATCGGCCGTTCGACAAGGTGCCGCTGCTCGCGCGCTTTTTCGATATCCGGCTGCCGAGTCCCGGCGACTCCTACACGGTGGACGTAGGGCGCTATGACCTGGCCAACGAGCAGGACCCGTTTGCCAGCCACCATGCGCCCAGCCTGCGCGCGGTCTACGACCTGGCGAACCCGGAAAATTCCCGCTTCATGCAGTCGACCGGCCAATCCGGCAACGTGTTTTCCGGGTTTTACCGCAACTTTGCGCAGCGCTGGGTCGACGGTGGAATGATTCCGATGCAGACGCGGCGCGCCAACGTGGAGAAAAACGCGCTGGGCGTGCTGACGCTGCAGCCGAAACCCTGACTGCGCTTCGAACGCAATCGGGCGGCGGCACGCAGTTCAGTCCGGCCTGACCGGCCGCACCTTGGCGGCGGCATTTGCCGCCAATCGGCGCGCGTTGTCAGTATCGGCTGCGGTGGCCAGCGCAACTCCCATGCGGCGACGCTCGAATGCTTCGGGTTTGCCGAACAGGCGGACGTCGACGCCGGGAACCGCCAGCGCTTCCGCCACCCCTTCGAATGCCATTCCGCTGGCCTGCATGCCGCCGTAGATCACTGCCGACGCGGCCGGCGCCTTCAGCCTGGTATCGACCGGCAGGCCGAGGATGGCTTTCGCATGCAATTCGAATTCGCTCTGCACCTGGCTCGCCATCGTCACCATGCCGGTATCGTGCGGGCGCGGGCTGACCTCGGAGAACCACACCATGTCGCCCTTGATGAACAGTTCGACGCCGAACACGCCGAGTCCGCCCAGGTTGTCGGTCACGCTCTTTGCGACCGCGCGCGCCTGGTCCAGCGCGGCAGTGGGCATCGGGTGCGGCTGCCAGGATTCGACGTAATCGCCGTGCACTTGGCGGTGGCCGATCGGTTCGCAGAAATGGGTGGCCACCGTGCCGTCGGCGGCGAGCGCGCGCACCGTCAGCAGGGTGATCTCGTAATCGAAGTCGATGAAGCCCTCGACGATCACGCGGCCGGCATCGACCCGGCTTCCGGCCGCTGCGTAACGCCAGGCTGCTTCCACTTCCGCCGCGCTGTCGACACGCGACTGGCCCTTGCCGGAAGATGACATGACCGGCTTGACCACGCACGGAAAACCGACCGCCGCGCAGCCGGCCTGCAGCTCCTCCAGGCTGTCGGCAAAACGATAGGGGGAGGTCGGCAAGCCGAGTTCTTCGGCCGCCAGCCGGCGTATGCCTTCCCGGTTCATGGTCAGCCAGGCAGCGCGCGCGGTCGGAATCACGCGCGCCTTGCCGGCTTTCTCCAGTTCCACCAGGGTCGGGGTGGCGATCGCTTCGATTTCCGGCACCACCAGGTCCGGCTTTTCCTGCGCGATCAATGCCGCCAGCGCGGCGCCGTCTGTCATGTCGATCACGTGCGCGCGGTGCGCGACCTGCTGGCCGGGAGCGTTCGGATAGCGGTCGACTGCAATGGTTTCGACGCCGAGGCGCTGCAGCGCAATGATCACTTCCTTGCCCAGTTCGCCGGAACCGAGCAGCATGACCTTGGTGGCGGATGGAGAAAGCGGGGTACCGAGGCGAGCGGGTGTCTTCATGGTGAAATGGGCCTGTCAATGGAAAACGACGGGTTTGCCGTTCTAGGATGGTATAGGCGCGGCATTGGCACCGGACGATAACAAATCCTGTGTCGTTTGGACAGCCGATTTTGTGAACCGGCGCGAAGGCAGGTCGCACGAACAGGCGGGAACGCGGCAACGCGTTCCCGCCGGGATGGCAATCAGTCCGCCGCGTAGATATCGTTATTCTTCGTTTCCCGGATGAACAGGACGCCGATCACGAAAGTCATCAGCGCGATCACGATCGGATACCAGAGGCCGAAGTAGATGTCGCCTTTGTAGGCAACCAGCGCGAACGCGGTGGTCGGCAGGAAACCGCCGAACCAGCCGTTGCCGATATGATAAGGCAGCGACATCGAGGTGTAGCGGATCCGGGTGGGAAACATCTCGACCAGCATCGCGGCGATCGGGCCGTACACCATGGTCACGTAGATCACCAGGATGACCAGCAACAACAGCACCATTGCCTTGTTCATCTGCGCCGGATCGGCCTTGGTCGGATAGCCGGCGGCCTTGATCGCGTCGCCCAGCTCCTTCTTGAACGCCTTGTCCTTTGCAGCCTGTTCAGCCTTCGGCAAGCCGGTTGCGTCGTAGCCCTGGATCACCTTGTCGCCGACCTTGATTGTGGCCAGACTGCCGGGCGGCGCTTCGATCGTCTTGTAGCTTACCGACGATTCGGCCAGCACGGTGCGGGCGATGTCGCAGGACGAGGTGAACTTCTTGGTGCCGGTCGGGTTGAACAGGAACTGGCACTTGGACGGGTCTGCGGTCACGACCACCGGCTGGGTGTTGATGGCGGCCTCAAGTGCCGGGTTCGCGTAATGCGTGAGCGCTCCGAAGATCGGGAAATAGGTAAGCGCTGCGAGCAGGCAGCCGCCCAGGATGATCGGCTTGCGGCCGATCTTGTCCGACAGCGAGCCGAAGATCACGAAGAACGGGGTACCGATGACCAGCGATGCGGCGATCAACAGGTTGGCGGTGGAGCTGTCGACCTTCAGCGTCTGCGTCAGGAAGAACAGCGCGTAGAACTGGCCGGTATACCAGACGACTGCCTGGCCGGCGGTGAGGCCGAGCAGCGCCAGGATCACGATCTTCAGATTCTTCCATTGGGCGAAGGATTCGGTCAGCGGCGCCTTCGAAGTCTTGCCTTCGGCCTTCATCCTGGCGAACGCCGGCGATTCGTTCATCGACAGGCGAATCCAGACGGAAATGGCGAGCAGGAATACCGACAGCAGGAACGGCACGCGCCAGCCCCAGGCAGCGAAGCTTTCGCTGCCGATCGCAGTCTGGGTGCCGAGAATGACCATCAGCGACAGAAACAGGCCGAGTGTCGCCGTGGTCTGGATCCAGGAGGTGAACGCGCCGCGCTTGTCCTGCGGCGCGTGTTCGGCGACATAGGTTGCTGCGCCGCCATATTCGCCGCCGAGCGCCAGGCCCTGCAGGATGCGCAGCGAAATCAGGATGATCGGCGCGGCGATGCCAATGGACGCATAGCCGGGCAGCAAGCCGACGATAAAGGTCGAACTGCCCATGATGAGGATGGTGACCAGGAAGGTGTACTTGCGCCCGATCATGTCGCCCAGGCGGCCGAACACCAGCGCACCGAACGGGCGCACGATGAAGCCGGCGGCAAACGCGAGCAGTGCGAAGATGAAGGCGGTGTTGGGGTCGGTGCCGGCAAAGAAATGCGTCGCGATGAATTTCGCCAGCGAGCCGTATAGATAGAAGTCGTACCATTCGAATACGGTTCCCAGCGAAGAAGCGAATATGACCTTTCGCTCCTCGGCGGTGATGCCGCGGGTAGTGGCTGTGCGTACTGTCGCCATGCTCGTCTCCTCAAGTGATCAATTTGAATGTGCAACCCGGTTGCCCATTTTTTGCACAAGCGGAGTGTGCGACGAGAAGCTTACGCAGCCCTTGCTCGAAACTTACGGAAGCTTACGGTTTTGGCATCGGATACGCTTTCGATTTGCGGATCGGAAACGGAAAAAACGAACCGGAAATCGGCTTTCATGATTTACGAACGATCGTGCTAAAAATATGCTATTCTGCATTCCGGTAAATTTGCCGTTCGCTGTCACTTCGTCACCCGTTCAACACCGATTCGAAAATCCACTGTTCAATTCAAGGAGCTCCAAATGACTGACGCCGTCATCGTATCCACCGCCCGTACCGGCCTCGCCAAATCCTGGAAAGGGGCTTTCAACATGACGCACGGCGCCACCATGGGCGGCCACGTGCTGAAGGCAGCGATCGAGCGCGCCGGCCTCGACGCCGGCGAAATCGAAGACGTGATCATGGGCTGCGCCACTCCCGAGGGTGCGACCGGCAGCAATATCGCGCGCCAGATCGCGATCCGCGCCGGCTGCCCGGTGACCACCGCCGGCATGACGATCAACCGCTTCTGCTCGTCCGGCCTGCAGACCATCGCCACCGCCGCGCAGCGCGTGATCGCCGGCGAAGGCGACATCTACGCGGCCGGCGGCGTCGAGTCGATCTCCTGCGTGCAGAACGAAGCCAACAAGCACATGATTGCCGAAGTCTGGCTGAAGCAGAACAAGCCGGAAATCTACTGGCCGATGCTGCAGACCGCGGAAACCGTCGCCAAGCGCTACAACATTCCGAAGGAACGCCAGGACGAATATGGCGTGCAAAGCCAGCAGCGCGCGGCGGCGGCGCAGGAAGCCGGCAAGTTCAACGATGAAATCGTGCCGATGACCACCATCATGGGCGTGGCCGACAAGGCGACCGGCATGCTGATCACGAAGGAAGTGACGATTGCCGCCGACGAAGGCATCCGGCCGGATACCACGCTGGAAGGCGTGTCGAAGATCCGCACCGCCTTGCCGGGCGGCGTGATCTCGGCCGGCAATGCCAGTCAGTTCTCCGACGGGGCATCGGTCGCGGTGGTGATGAACAGCAAGGTGGCCGAAGCCAGGGGACTGCAGCCGCTCGGCATCTTCCGCGGCTTTGCAGTGGCCGGCTGCGAGCCGGACGAGATGGGCATCGGCCCGGTGTTCGCAGTGCCGAAACTGCTGAAGAAAGCCGGCCTGAAAGTGGAAGACATCGGCCTGTGGGAATTGAACGAAGCGTTTGCGGTGCAGGTGCTGTACTGCGCCGACAAGCTCGGCATCCCGATGGACCGGCTGAACGTGAACGGCGGCGCGATTGCGGTCGGTCACCCGTACGGCGTATCGGGCGCGCGCCTGACCGGCCATGCGCTGATCGAAGGCAAGCGCCGCGGCGCGAAATACGTGGTGGTGACGATGTGCATCGGCGGCGGCCAGGGCGCTGCCGGCCTGTTCGAAGTAGTGTAAATCGGCGGGACATCGCACTCCCTCCCCCTGACAGGGAGAGGGAGTGGTGAAGCGCCAGATCGACCATGAATTCCAGTGCGCACTACCTGCCGCGCGCTGACGGAGACAACCCATGC
>CBIHOK010000001.1:0-80379 GCA_966211575.1 uncultured Noviherbaspirillum sp. | reverse complement strand
AGCTGCTGGTGGCGATCACCATCATGGCGATCATCGCGGTGCTCGGCTGGCGCGGGCTCGACAGCATCGTCCGCGCCCGGGTATCGCTGAACGCCGACCTCGACCAGACGCGCGGCCTGCAGCTCGCGTTCGCGCAGATGCAGAGCGATTGCGCGCACATCGCCGATGCAGCCGACATCGGCGGCCGGTCGCCGCTGGCGGCGGATGACGGCAAGCTGACGCTGGTGCGTTTCGTCCACACCGAAGACCAGCCGGGCCGGGTGCAGGTGATCAGCTACCGGCTGCGCGACGGCGTGCTGACGCGGCGCGAATCGATACCGACGCGCGACATGGGAGCGCTGAACGCGGCCTGGACCTCGGCGCTGAACGGAACCGACAGCACGCCTGCCGTCACGCTCGAAGCAGGCGTCGATCGCATGGCGATACGCTCGTGGCAGCCGGGCGCCGGCTGGCGGGTTGGCGTCGATCCGCAGGCCGGGGTACATGTGGCCGGTGCTCCGGCTACGGGCGCGAACCAGGCGCCGACCGGGCTGGAAGTCTCGCTGCAGATGCACGGCCGCAGCGGCAAGCTGCTCAAGATTTTCCTGCTGGGGGCGGTATGAGTGGCATGAAGCGGCGGCCTTCCCTGCAGCGCCAGCGCGGCGTGGCGATCATCACCGCGCTGCTGCTGACCACGCTGGCGATCACCATTGTCGCCAGCCTGTTCTGGCAACAGCAGGTGCAAGTGCGCTCGATCGAGAACCAGCGCCTGCAGTTGCAAAAGCAATGGATACTGCGCGGCGCGCTCGACTGGGCGCGCTTGATCCTGCGCGAGGATGCGCGCATCTCCACCACCGACAACCTGGATGAACCATGGGCGGTGCCGCTGGCCGAAACCCGGCTCGACCAGTACGTCGAGCATGCCGGCAACGGCAACGATGTGCCGAACGCCACACTGTCCGGCAGCATCGTGGATGCGCAATCGCGCTTCAATATCACCAACCTTTGCCAGAACGGGAAGGTCAATCCAACCGAAGTCGCGGTGTTCGCGCGCCTGCTCAGCGGCCAGCAGCAGAACCCGGCGCTGGCCCAGGCGACCGCCGAGCTGATGGCATCGGCCCAGGCTACGGCGACGGCTGCCGGCGGCAGCGCGATCAGTGCCAATGACGGCGGATCGGCGCGCCCGCTCGGCATCCAGCAAGTGGACGACCTGCTGGCGGTGCCCGGCTTCACGCCGGCGGCGCTGGCTGCGGTACGCGACTTCATCGTGGTCTTGCCGCGTGTGACGCCGATCAACGTCAACACCGCGCCGGCGGAGGTGCTGGCTGCGAGAATTGATACACTGTCGCTTTCCGATGCGGCCGCGATAGTTTCCCAACGGGAAAGCGCGTGGTTCAAGGACGTGCCGGATTTCACGCAACGCCTGGGCGACAAGGATCTGTCCTCGGCCAGCGGCCAGGTCGATGTGAAGACCAGTTATTTCCTGATCAACGGCAGCGTGCGCCTGGACCGGGCCGGCATGGACATGCAAGCGCTGATCGAACGCAGTGGTCTCGTAACCAGGGTGGTATGGATACGGGAAGACTAACCCGCGCGCCATAAAAAAAGCAGAGAGAGAACAGACATCTTGAGCATCCTGTATATACGCTTGCCGTCGCGGGCGATGGCCGACAGCCTGCAGCCGGGCATGCCGCTGTACTGCGAATTCGCGTCGGTGTCGGCCGCCGGCCGCATCGAGCGCGAAGGCGTGGCGGCGTTGCCCGAGCTGGCCGACCCGGTCAAGCGTGCACAGCGCGTCGTACTGCTGCTGGCGGCCGCCGATGTCACGCTGCTGCGCGTCCAGGTGCCTCCGCTGTCGGCGACCCGGCTGCGCGCGGCCCTGCCCAACCTGGTGGAAGACCAGTTGATGAGCGACCCGGCGGAATGCGCGGTGGTCGCGGGCGAATCGGTCGACGGCCTGCGCACGGTGGGCGTGGTGCAGCGCGGCTGGCTGGAGCTGCTGAATCGCAGTCTGCAGACGATGGGCGCGCGCAGCGTGGCCGCGCTGCCGGCGCAATTGTGCCTGCCCTGGCAAGCCGACATGGTCCATGCGGCGGTATCCGAACAAGGCATGGATGCCGAAGTCGCAGCCCGGCTGGGCGCGCAGGAAGGGATCGGCCTGTCGGTCGCGGCCGAACAGCAGGAAGCGCTCGCGTTCGAAGTGATCCAGTCGCTGGTCGCGGTGGTGCCGCAGGCGCCACTCACCCTGTATGTACCGCAGGCGCGCGAGCGCGACTACCGCGAATCGCTGCATATCGTGCCGGGGCTGGAGCAGCGTATGACGTTGCAGGCCGACAGCTGGCAACGCTGGATCGCCGGCGCCAACCAGGCGAGGCTCGACCTGATGGGCGGCCTGAACGCGGCCGGCGGCCGCAGCTTCGACTGGCGCCCCTGGCGCTGGCCGCTGGCGCTCGCGGTGGCCGTGGTGGCGGTCAATGCGGCGGCGCTGAATGTCGACTGGCTGCGCGCGCGGCGCGAAGCCGACGCGCTGAACGCCGGCATGGTCCAGAGCTATCGCAATGCCTATCCGAAGGAAACCGTGATCGTCGATCCGGTCGCCCAGATGCGGCAGAAGCTGGCCGCCGCACGGCGCGAATCCGGCCAGCTGGCCCCCGACGATTTCATCGCGCTGGCGGCCGCATTCGGCCAGGCCTGGAGCGAGTCCGGGCAGAGCGCACCGCTGGCGGGGCTGGAATACCACGACCGCAGCCTGGTGGTGAAGCCGCCGCCCGGCAGTGCCGAACCCGGCGAGCGCCTGCGCAACGCGCTGGCCGCGCATAACCTGGTGTTGACGCCCCAGGCCGGCGGCGCCTGGCAGATCAGGAGTGCCCGATGAACGCCCGTAATGGACGCGACGCACGCAACGGTAGTGCGGCCGGCAATATGGGGGCGGCGCTGGGCGGAATCAGGCGCTCGCTGTCCACCTTCTGGAACGAGCGCAACCGGCGCGAACAGAACATGCTGGCGCTCGCGCTGATCGTGATCGTGCTCGGCCTGTTCTATGCGTTGCTGATCGACCCCGCGCTCAGCGGCCGTGCCGAACTCGCGCATCGCCTGCCGGCATTGCGCCAGCAGGCGGCCGACATGCAGCGGATGGCGCGGGAGGCGGCCACACTGACGGAAAAAGCCGGCGCGCCGGCGCCGGCACTCAGCAACGCCGCGCTGAGCGCCTCGTTGTCGGCCAGGGGGCTGTCCACGCAAAACCTGTCGGTCAGCGGCGACCTGGCAAAAGTGCAGCTGACCGGCGTGTCGTTCGCCAACCTGATCGATTGGCTGCAAAGCGCCCAGCAGGGGCTGCGGCTGTCGGTGATCGATGCCTCCATCGTTGCCCAGAAGCAGCCGGGCATGGTGAATGCCGATCTGACGCTGCGGCGCCAGGCAGGGACCGAGGCTCAATGAATTGGCTGCGACGGCCGCTGGTCTGGCTGCTGGCGGCCCTGCTCAGCGTGCTGCTGACCCTGCTGGCGTTTTGCCCGGCGAGCTGGATGGGCGCGCTGCTGGAGGCGCAGACCGGCGGACGGCTGGCGCTGGGAGATGCGCGCGGCACGCTGTGGAATGGCTCCGCCTTCATCGGCGCGGCGCCGAGCGGCGCCGACCCGGTGGCGCCGCTGTTGCCCGGACGCTTCCAGTGGCGCCTGTCGCCGCTGGTGCTGCTGGGGCAGGTCGACCTGACGCTGGAAAACCGTGCCGCGCTGTCGCAGCCGGTGAGCATCGTCGGCAGCTGGGCGCGCTGGCAGGTGAGCCCGGCCGCGGTATCGCTGCCCGCCGAACGGTTGGCGTCGCTGGGCGCGCCGCTCAATACGATACGGCCGTCGGGCCGCATGCTGCTGTCGTGGACGCCGCTGCAGCTGGCCCGGCAAGGCAACGCGATCGACGTGAACGGCACGGTAAGCTTGCGCATGGATGACATTGCTTCCCGTCTGTCACCGATCAAACCATTGGGTGCTTACCTACTGATAATGGATTGGCACGGCCAGCAGGCGCAACTGAAATTGAGCACGATCAAAGGGCCGATGCTGTTAGCTGGTAGCGGCTCGCTGAACCAGGGCCGGCTCCGCTTCTCGGGCACGGCGGAAGCGGCAGAAGGGCAGGAAGAAAGGCTGGCGAATTTACTCAATTTGCTGGGACAACGCCGGGTCGTCAACGGCAGGAATGTTATCGCGCTAGAGTTCAAATGAAAAATAATCGATCAGCAGAAACATCAACCGCAACCTACATGATTCCGGCCGTTCCACGCGGCGGGCGCTGGCGCCGCTGGAGCGCCGCCGCGCTGCTGGCCGGCGCCGCCGCTACCTGCGTGCCGCCGGTACTGGCGCAGGACCCGAACGCCAACCAGGCCACGCTGAATTTCGTCGGCGCCGACATCGACGCGGTGATCAAGGCCATCGGCCACTACACCCATACCACCTTCGTCATCGACCCGCGCGTCAAGGGCACCATCAACCTGGTGTCCGAGAACCCGGTCAGCAAGGCCGAGGCAATGCAAATGCTGACTTCCGCGCTGCGCCTGCACGGCTACGCGGTGGTGAAGGTGGACGGCTTCAGCAAGGTGGTGCCGGAAGCGGACGCCAAGCTGCAGGCAGGGCCGGTGCGGGCAGGAACGGTGCGCGGCGACCAGGTCGCGACCCAGATCTTCCACCTGAACTACGAATCCGCCAGCGGCCTGGTGCCGGTGCTGCGGCCGCTGATCTCGCCCAACAACACGATCAACGCCGATCCGTCCAACAACAGCCTGGTCATCACCGATTATGCCGATAACCTGAAGCGGCTGGGACGCATCATCGCTGCGCTCGACACGCCGAGCAGCAGCAACATGGACGTGGTGCCGGTGCGCTACGCGATCGCCACCGACATTGCCTCGATGGTCAACCGGCTGTTGGAAACCGGACCGGCGGCGCAGGGGGCCGCGCGCGGCACCGCCGACACCATGGTGCTGGCCGACCCGCGCATCAATTCGCTCATCATCCGCGCGCCCTCGGTGGCACGCGCCAATCTGGCGAAATCCCTGATCGCCAAGCTCGATCAGCCAACCGCCGAACCGGGCAACGTGCACGTGGTCTACCTGCGCAACGCCGACGCGCTGAAGCTGGCACAGACCCTGCGCGCGGTGGTCGCGGCCGATACATCGGCGATCACCGAGAACCGGCAGACTTCGCAGCCGCAGTCGCAGCCGGCCCAGAGCAGTCTCACCAGCAATGGCAGCCAGCAAAGCCAGCTCGGCGGCGGCCAGCTGAACTCCAACTCCAACCAGGCGCCAACCGCGCTGCCGGCCGGCGGCGCCGGCGGCTACATCCAGGCCGATCCTGCCACCAACGCGCTGATCATCACCGCCAGCGAATCGGTCTACCGCAACCTGCGCAACGTGATCGACAAGCTCGACGCCCGACCGGCCCAGGTCTACATCGAATCGCTGATCGTCGAAGTCAACGCCAACAAGGCGGCCGAACTCGGCATCCAATGGCTCGGCCTGTCCGGCAACGACACCAGTTCCTACCGCATCGGCGGCGGCACCTCGTTCTCCACCGGCGGCAACAACATCGTCAACGAAGCGGTGTCGTCGACCCGTACCGCGCCAGGCAACGGCCTGAGCATCGGCATCTTCCGCCAGATCAACGGCCAGATCAGCCTGGGCGCGCTGGCGCATGCGCTGGAGACCCAGGACAATGCCAACATCCTGTCGATCCCGAACCTGATCACGCTCGACAACGAGGAAGCGCGCATCATCGTCGGCCAGAACGTGCCGTTCATCACGGGTCAGTACACCACGGCCGCCTCGGCCGGTGCGGCCGGGGTCAATCCGTTCCAGACCATCGAGCGCCACGACATCGGCCTGGCCTTGCGGGTGAAGCCGCAGATTTCCGAAGGCGGCAGCATCAAGCTGCAGATCTACCAGGAAACCTCGGCGATCCAGGACCAGACCAACGCCGCCGGCATCATCACCAGCAAGCGTTCGATCGAATCCAACGTGCTGGTCGACGACGGTCAGATCGTGGTGGTGGGCGGACTGATCCAGGACCTGTTGACGGACGGCACCGAGAAGGTGCCCGGACTGGGTGACCTGCCGCTGGTCGGCGGCCTGTTCCGCTACCAGACCCGCAAGCACACGAAGACCAACCTGATGGTGTTCCTGCGGCCGATCGTGCTGCGCAATCCCGAGCAGAGCACCAATATCTCGGCCGATCGCTACGACTTCATCCGCGGCGTGCAGGTGCAGGAGCAGCCGGCCCACAATTTCCTGCTGCCGGACACCAAGGTGCCGGCGCTGCCGCCGCTGCAGAACGGCCGCCCGGTTGGCAAGGGCCAGCTGTTCAACCGCGCCGAGCCGCCGCGCGAGGGGTCGCAACCACCGTCGCAACCACCATCTCAAACGCCGCCGGCCCGGCCTTCCGTTCCGGGCGTGGCTCCACCCGATCCGGCCTTGCTGCCGGATCAGAATCCGACTGATTAGCAACGAGCAAGCAATGAGTAATACGATGACCGATGCCCGCCTTCTTCCCTATGCGTTCGCGCGCGATTATGCGCTGCTGGCCCGCCGCAGTGACGGCGGCGCCGGCGGCAACGGTGCCAACGGCGCCGTCGAGGTATGGGTGTCGGAAGCCACCACGCCTTCCGCCATCGCCGAAGTCAGCCGCCGTTTCGGCCGCGTCAAGTTGAAGTCGCTGGCACGGGAGGAACTCGACGCGGCGATCGCGAAGGCTTATGCGAATTCCGGCGGCGACGCCGCCACCGTGGTCGACGAAGTCGAATCCGACCTCGACCTGACCAAGCTGATGCTGGACATGCCGGCCATCGAAGACCTGCTGGAATCGGCCGACGACGCTCCCGTGATTCGCATGATCAACGCGCTGCTCACACAGGCCCTGCGCGAGGAGGCGTCCGACATCCACATCGAACCGTTCGAGCAGGTGTCGGTGGTGCGCTTCCGCATCGACGGCACGCTGCGCGACATCGTGCGGCCGAAGAAGGCGATCCATGCGTCGCTGATCTCGCGCATCAAGATCATGGCCCAGCTCGACATCGCCGAGAAGCGGCTGCCGCAGGACGGCCGCATCACGCTGCGCATCGGCGGCAAGCCGGTCGACGTGCGGGTGTCGACGCTGCCCACCGGCCACGGCGAGCGCGCGGTGCTGCGTCTGCTCGACAAGGAGGGCGGCCGGCTCGACCTGCAGCACCTCGGCATGGCGACCGATGTGCTCGGCCAGTTCGATCGCCTGATCGCGCAGCCGCACGGCATCGTGCTGGTGACCGGCCCGACCGGTTCCGGCAAGACCACCACGCTGTACGCGGCGCTGTCGCGGCTGAACGCTTCCACCACCAACATCCTTACGGTGGAAGATCCGATCGAATACGAGCTGCCCGGCATCGGCCAGACCCAGGTCAACTCGCGCATCGAGATGACGTTCGCGAAGGCCTTGCGCGCGATCCTGCGGCAAGACCCGGACGTGATCATGATCGGCGAGATCCGCGACCTGGAAACCGCGCAGATCGCGGTACAGGCCTCGCTCACCGGCCACCTGGTGCTGGCCACGCTGCACACCAACGATTCGGCCGCCGCCGTCACCCGCCTGCTGGACATGGGAATCGAACCCTTCCTGCTGTCGTCGTCGCTGCTGGGAGTGGTCGCGCAGCGGCTGGTGCGCAAGCTGTGCCCGGTCTGCCGGCGCTACGACGAACGCGACAAGCAATGGCATGCGGTCGGCTGCGACAAGTGCGGCCATACCGGCTACCAGGGCCGGGTCGGCGTGTACGAGCTGCTGCTGACCACCGACGAGATCCGTGCCCAGATCCACGACCGGGCATCGGAAGCGGAGATCCGTGCCAGCGGACAGCGCAACGGCATGCGCACGATGCGCGAGGACGGTGAGCGCTGGCTCGCCGACGGCACCACCACGCAAGCGGAATTGCTGCGCGTGACGAAGGATTAGCAGTGCGCGCATTTCGAATGCACGTCCGCCCCCGTGGCAGGCGTGAAACAGTTTTAACCGAACCCCGGATCCAACCGTGCCCGCATTCCGTTATGAAGCCGTAGACGCGGCAGGCGCCACCCGCAAGGGCGTGGTCAACGCCGACAGCGCACGCGCCGCGCGCGCCGACCTGCGCAGCCAGGGCCTGGTGCCGATTGCCGTCGATGCGATCGCCGCCCAGGTCGACGAACTCGGCCAGGCGCGCCGCTCCGCATTCGGCGACCGCTTGTCGACCACCGAGCTGGCACTGTTTACGCGCCAGCTGGCCAGCCTGCTGGAAGCCAGCCTGCCGCTGGAACAGGCATTCACCGCCCTGCTGGAACAGGCCGAGCGCCAATATGTGCGCGACCTGGTGGCGTCGATCCGGGCGGAGGTGATGGGCGGCGCCTCGCTGTCCGACGCACTGTCGCGCCATCCGCGCGACTTTGCCGACATCTATCGCGCGCTGGTCGCCTCCGGCGAGCAGATCGGCCAGCTGTCGCGCGTGCTGTCGCGTCTCGCCGACTACATCGAGCGGCGCAATGCACTGGTGCAAAAGGTGCGGCTGGCGTTCACCTACCCGGCGATCGTGACCGTGGTTGCGTTCGCGATCGTGATTTTCCTGCTGGCCTACGTGGTGCCGCAGATCGTGTCGGTGTTTGCCAATACCAAGCAGAAGCTGCCGCTGCTGACGGTGGTGATGCTCGGGATTTCCGACTTCGTCCGCAGCTATGGCTGGATCGTCGCGATCGTCGTCGTCGCCGCATTCTTTGCGTGGCGCAGCGCATTGAAAAATCCCGACATCAAGTTCCGCTGGCATCGCTGGCTGCTTACCGCGCCGCTGTACGGCAAGTTCGAGCGCAGCCTGAATACCGCGCGCTTTGCCAGCACGCTCGCGATCACCACCGGCTCCGGCGTTCCTATCCTGCGGGCGCTGCAGACCAGCCGCGATACATTGTCGAACGTGGCGATGCGCGAACAGGTGGAGGAGGCGACTGCCAGCGTGCGCGAAGGCGTGGGGCTTGCGCGCGCGCTATCGGCGCACAAGCATTTTCCGCCGATGCTGATCCATATGATCCGCGCCGGCGAAGTCACCGGTGAATTGCCGGCCATGCTGGAGCGCGCATCGGATGCACAGGAGCAGGACCTGGAGCGCCGCGCACTGACCATTGCCGGCCTGCTGGAACCGGCACTGATCCTGGTGATGGGGGTCGTGGTGCTGCTGATCGTGCTGGCGGTGCTGATGCCGATCATCGAGATCAACCAGCTGGTACGATAACCGTTCCGTTCGCCGAAGTTCCGTTCGATAAAAGAGACGACATGAAGCGCCTGCCGCTAGCTGCCAGTTTTCTGCTGTTCCTCCTGCTTTGCGTATCGCTTGCTTACTGGGCGATGCAATTGTTCAAGCCGCCGGAGCGCCAGGTGACGGCGCCGCCGCGCGCGACTGCCGATATCCAGCCGCAGGCGGCTGCCACGCTGTTTGGCGGGCAGGGCCGGGCGGCGGTTGCCAGCAACTATCAGCTGAAGGGCGTGGTGATGGCGGGCACGGCGGGCGAGAGCCAGGCGATCCTGAGCGCGAACGGCAAACCGGCACAGGCCGTGCAGGCCGGCAAGGAGGTGGCGCCGGGCGTGATCGTGAAGGAAGTGCACCGCAATTACGTGCTGCTGTCCGACGGCGGCGTGATCAAGCGGGTTGAGTTGCCGGAAAGCGCGAAGGCCGAGGTCGACTTCGCCACGACGGCGCCGGTCGGGGGATCGCCAGCCGTTCCCGGAGGCGGTGCCAGCCAGGCCTACGGCGCCGCCGCTGCGCCCCAACAGCCCCCGGCAAATCCTGGCCAACAGTCACCAGCGCCACCCAGCCAACCACCTAGCCAACCACCTAGCCAACCACCTAGCCAACCACCAGGCCAGCAACAGAACCAGCAAGCGGCGCCCGGGCAGCCGGCGCCCCCGTTGCAATCGCCGGGAGCAAATCTGAGCGGACCGCCGACCAAGGTCGTGCGGCCACCAGCCGCCGCTCCGAACGGGCAATAACGGCTTTTCGCCTTACTGGTTGCCCCGATTGCGCGTGGACTTGTCGAGCAGGCGCTGAAGCAGACGGCGTTTCTCGTCGCCCGGCGATACCGCAGCCCCGCGTGTTCCGCTCTCGGACACGAACCGACCGCGCTCCGCCGGCCGCGCCGGCGCTCCGCGAAACACCATTTTCTGGCGGGTGCCGAGCGTCTTGTTGGCCATCTTGCCAGTCACCTGAAGAGCGCTGCTACAACACGTAGCGCGACAGGTCCTCGTCGACCGCCAGCGCACCCAGCTTGTCGTCGACATAGGCGGCATCGATCGCCACCGTGTTGCCGGAGCTTTCGCTGGCGGCAAACGATATTTCCTCCAGCAGCTTTTCCATCACCGTGTACAGCCGCCGGGCGCCGATGTTCTCGGTTTTCTCGTTCACCGAAAACGCGATTTCGGCCAGGCGCCGGATGCCGTCGTCGGTAAATGCGATCTTCACGTCTTCGGTGCCGAGCAGCGCTTCGTATTGCTTGGTCAGGCAGGCGTCGGTGCTGGTCAGGATGCGTTCGAAATCGGCGATTGCCAGCGATTCGAGTTCGACCCGGATCGGGAAGCGGCCCTGCAGCTCCGGGATCAGGTCGGACGGTTTGGCCAGGTGAAAGGCCCCGGACGCGATGAACAGGATATGGTCGGTGCGGATCATGCCGTACTTGGTGTTGACCGTAGTGCCTTCGACCAGCGGCAGCAGATCGCGCTGCACGCCGGCGCGCGAGACGTCGGCGCCGCCCACTTCCGAGCGGGTCGCGATCTTGTCGATCTCGTCGAGGAACACGATGCCGTTCTGCTCGACATTCGCGATTGCCTTCTGTTTCAGTTCGTCTTCATTGATCAGCTTGGCCGCTTCTTCCTCGACCAGCAGCTTCATCGCTTCGCGGATCTTCACCTTGCGCTTTTTCTTGCGGTTGGCGCCGAGCCCGGAAAACATCGACTTGATCTGCTCGGTCATTTCCTCCATGCCGGGCGGCGCCATGATTTCCATGTGCGCGCCGGTTTCGGCGACTTCGATCTCGATCTCGCGGTCGTCCAGCGCACCCTCGCGCAAGCGCTTGCGGAAGGTCTGGCGCGCGGTGCTGCCCTTGTCGTCGCTTTCGCCTGCCTGGCTGGGCGAGGCGCTGAAGCCGAAATCGCGCGCCGGCGGCACCAGGATGTCGATCACGCGGTCTTCCGCCGCATCTTCAGCGCGCGTGCGCACCTTGCGCATTTCCGCTTCGCGGGTCTGCTTGATGCCGATGTCGATCAGGTCGCGGATGATGGTGTCGACGTCGCGCCCCACATAGCCGACCTCGGTGAACTTGGTCGCCTCGATCTTGATGAACGGCGCATCGGCCAGTTTCGCGAGGCGGCGCGCGATCTCGGTCTTGCCGACCCCGGTGGGACCGATCATCAGGATATTCTTCGGCGTGATTTCGTGGCGCAGCGGTTCGCTCACCTGCTGGCGCCGCCAGCGGTTGCGTAATGCGATCGCCACCGCGCGCTTGGCGCGTGCCTGGCCGACCACGTGCTTGTCGAGTTCGGAGACGATCTCCTGGGGAGTCATGTTCATGGTATCGATTGGCGGAAAATTCGGAGGAGGATTCGGATTACTCCAGGGTCTCGATGGTATGCGAGAGGTTGGTATAGATGCAAAGTTCGCCGGCGATCGTCAGGGACTTCTTCACGATTTCCAGCGGCGACAGTTCGGTATTCTCCTGCAGCGCCTTGGCCGCCGACTGCGCATACACGCCGCCGGAGCCGATCGCGCCGATGCCGGCTTCCGGTTCCAGGACGTCGCCGTTGCCAGTGATGACCAGCGTCGATTCCCGGTCGGCGACCAGCAGCATCGCTTCCAGCCGGCGCAGGATGCGGTCGGTACGCCAATCCTTGGCCAGTTCCACCGAGGCGCGCATCAGGTTGCCCTGGTGTTTTTCCAGCTTGGCTTCGAAACGCTCGATCAGCGTGAACGCGTCGGCGGTACCACCGGCAAAGCCGGCCAGGACCTTGCCCTGGTATAGCTTGCGCACCTTGCGCGCGCTGCCTTTCATCACCACATTGCCCAGCGTTACCTGTCCGTCCCCGCCCAGCGCTACCGAGTTGCCGCGTCGTACCGATAGGATGGTGGTGCCGTGAAACTGTTCCATGCTTGCCTCTGAAGTGAATGTGCGGTCGCAGCCACCGGCATTCCGCTCTGCGGAATGGAGAGGGCGATCAGCGTGTTAATTCAGTGCAAATGGGGCCGGCCGGCGGGAATACAAGTAGCAGTGTAGGCGACCAAGGAGGCCGCGCAATCAGGATTTGCGCGGAAAGATGCGGACCACGTCCTTCAGTCCGATCACGTTGAATAGCTCGGCGACCAGATGATTGACGTGATGGAATTCGATCTGCTTGCCGTTGCCGCAGAACGGCGCCAGCCCGCTGAGCAGGCGGCCGGCGGCCTGGAAATCGACCCGGCTCAGTTGCGAACAGTCGATGATCGCCGGCTCGTGTTCGTCCGAATAGGCGGCGATCGCAAGAATCAGGCTGTCGATGCGTCCCTCGATCAGTGCCGGCATCGCGAAGCCTTCGCTTGCCGGCGGCACGGACGGCGCATCCGACGCGGTGGTCACGCTCGCCTGCGGCGCCGCGAAGGCGGGCGGCGAGACTTCGAAGGTGACGCAATAGTCGATGCTGGTTTCTTCGAATTCCTTTTCCCGGTTCAGCAGCCGCAGGACTTCGAGCAGCAACAGCCACGCGTCTTCGGTATTGTCGCGCCGTCCCACTTCGATCGTTGCGCGGATCTTGTCGGCCAGCTCCGCCAAGCCCACCAGGACCAGTTCGTGCCCCGATTTTTCCAGCGTCTTCAGCGTGTTCAGCAGCAGGCTGCATCCGGCCGGCTCGACTTCCGCTATCCGCGTGAATTCGAGCCGCAGTGCGTGCTGGCTTTCGGCCAGCTTGCGTACGCGCTCGATCTGGCGACTGGCTCCGGCATCCAGCCGGCCGGAAAACGGGACGATCGGTGTCGCCCCGGCGGGTTCGGCCGGTTCCGCTTGCGGCGGGATGCTACCGATCCAGGCCGGCGGTGAAGTCTCGAACTTGTTCGCATACGCGATCGACAGCTGTTCGAACGCTTGCTGGCGGCCGGTGAACTGGTACAGGTCGAACAGCATGTGCCAGGCTTTCTGGCCGGCACTACCGGCCAGGCCGGCGTCGACCGCCGCGCGCAGCATTTGCTCCACCACTTCGGGCTGGCCGTTCGCATACAGGATGGCCGCTTCTTCGACCACTGCCTCCGCCTCTGACGATGGCGCGGCCATGTCATCCACGGTGCTGGCGCCGTGCAGCAGGAGGCTGGTGGTGCTGGTGTCGCTGGTCCGCGGCCGGGTGGTTGCGGCGGCTGAAGGGGCGGCGGCAGCGGCGACTGGCGCAGCGGGCTTTTGCGGTGGCGGAAGCGCTTTTTTCGCAGTGACCGGACGCTTGGTGTGGGGGGCCGGACCGGTCGGCAGATTGACGAATTCCGAGGACATCTCGGACTCGATCGCATCGATCTTCAGTGCCGTTTCCAGCGCGGCTTTCGCATCGCGTTTCGAGGGGGTGGGACGCGTGGCTTTCTGGCCGCCGTCCGGCTGCCGGGTCGTGCTGCGTTTGGTGCGGGAACTATCCTTGTCGCCGGCCTTGGTCTGCCGGTCATCTTTTTTCCCGAAAAGCGAAAAGATCCCCACGTTGTCCCTGAATTGAGTATTGTCTCTCGCTCTACTAAGGCGGCAGAGAATTGCGTTTTTGATAAGATATCACAAACCCGTGCCAGAAGGGTATTACACCGGCATGGTTACCGTTTGTCAAACCTTATGACGGAGAGCGGAGCAAGCGCGTTGCAAGCGGCGCACCGGATATGCATGAAAGCAAACAAGCGCACGGGCCGGGAGCATCGTGCGCTTGTCGGAGGATGCCGGCGCGCGGCCGGCGGGGAGCGGCTTCAGTCGCCGTACATTTTCTGCTTCAGTTCCCGTCGCTGCTGCGCTTCCAGCGACAGCGTGGCGGTCGGCCGCGCCAGCAGGCGCGGAATGCCGATCGGTTCGCCGGTTTCCTCGCACCAGCCGTATTCGCCGGATTCGATGCTGGCCAGCGATTGCTGGACCTTCTTCAGCAGTTTGCGCTCGCGGTCGCGGGTGCGCAATTCAAGCGCATGCTCTTCCTCGATCGTCGCACGGTCGGCCGGGTCCGGGACCAGCACCGTTTCGCGCAGGTGTTCGGTCGTTTCGCCGGCGTTTTTCAGCAGGTCCATTTCGAGCTGTTGCAAGCGGGCCTTGAAAAAGGCGAGCTGCGCCTCGTTCATATAGTCCTTTTCGCTCATCTTCAGGATCTGCTCTTCGGTCAGCAGAGCGCCCTCGCCGGGGGCGACAGGAGTCGATTTGTCTGTTTTGGTAGCCACTTCGCTTACTTTCGAAACTGCGGGTTATCGCATTGTATCTGTTAACCCGGCCTATTCATTGTTGACGCTCATGAAAGGGCCGGATGCCTCCTCGGTACGCATCCCTGCAGCAGGGCGCTCGACGGCCGGCTTCAGCGCAGCGTCGGTGCGTGCCCGCCAACAGGAGCTGCGGATAGGGCCGGCCGGAGTGCCGGTATTGCCGCAGGCGAGCCCGGTGGTGCTTTTTACCGTAGTTCGGGTTGTCTTGGCAATGACTTTCTTGGCATGGACGTACGGCATAACGCGCGTTCGCCATGCAGGTGATTTGAAGTTATTGCAAAATTGACATCATCGGAATTGCTATCCACGCGAGCCCTGTTCCGGCGCCAGGCACTGTTCCAGGCCCTGGACAAAGATATCTTCCGGAAGGTTCTTGCCGATGAAGACGATCTTGCTGCCGCGCGTTTCGGATTCTCCCCATTTTGCGCCGATGTCGCTTCCCATCATCTGGTGCACTCCCTGGAATACCACTTTCCGGTCGGCGCCTTCCATCCACAGCACGCCCTTGTAGCGCAGCATGCGGGGACCGTAGACTTGCACCAGGCTGCCGAGGAATTCATCCAGGCGCGCGGTGTTGAAGGGACGTTCGCTGCGGAACACGAAGGCAGCGATCTCGTCGCTGTGGCGCGAATCGCCATGATGCGCGTGTTCGTGTTCGCAATGCTCGTCGCACGCATGGTGCGCATGCCCGTGTTCCTCGCCTGCAAGGAAATCCGGGTCGATTTCCAGCTTGTCGTTGAGGTTGAATCCGCGCATGTCCAGCACTTCGGAAATTGCGACCTTGCCGAAGTCCGTCTTGCCGAGCGGCGCGCGCGGATTGATGCGCTTCAGGCGCGCCGTCAGTTCCTGCAGTTCGGCCTCGCCGACCAGGTCGGTTTTCGACAGCAACAGCCGGTCGGCGAACCCGATCTGGCGCTGCGCCTCTTCGTGGGCGTCGAGCTGCTGCATCGCGTGCCGCGCGTCGACCACGGTCACGATCGCGTCCAGCAGGTAACGGGAGGCGACTTCATCGTCCATGAAGAAAGTCTGTGCGACTGGCCCCGGGTTCGCCAGTCCGGTGGTTTCGATCACCAGGTGGTCGAACTGCAGTTCGCCTGCATCGCGCTTTTGCGCCAAGGCCGTAAGCGCAACGATCAAGTCTCCGCGCACGGTGCAGCAGACGCAGCCATTGCTCATTTCCACGATCTGCTCGTTGCTGTCCTGGACCAGGATTTCATTGTCGATATTTTCCTGTCCGAACTCGTTCTCGATGACCGCGATCCGGTGGCCGTGCGGTTCGCGCAGGATACGGTTGAGCAGGGTGGTTTTGCCGGCGCCGAGAAAGCCGGTCAGGATGGTTGCAGGTATCAGTGTCATATTTCAATGGGCGCAATCGGCGCACCATCCCTTGATCGTGAATTCGATGTCGTGGCTGCGAAAGCCCTTGCCGAGGCTTTCCCGCAGCGCGTTTTCCAGCAATCCGGCCTCGCCGATACTGTCGAGGCAGAACACCTTGGCGCAGCGCGTGCACTTGAAATGACCGTGCTGATGGTGGCGCGCCGGGCCGTCGGTGCCGTCATGTTCGGCGCCGGCGCTGAAACGGAATACGCGGTCGTCGCCGGTGATCTTGTGCGCAAGTCCGGCGTCGGTCAGGCAGTCGAGCGCGCGGTACAGCGTGACCCGGTCCATTTCCGCGAACGCTTCCTGCACTTCATGGTGCGACAGCGCGCGTTGTGCATCCAGCAATGCCGCCAGTACCTTGAGCCGGGCGCCGGTCACGCGTACCGACGCCGCCCGCAATTGCGTCTCCGCAAGTGCGATGGCTTCGGTGGGGCGCGCGGAGCGGCCGGCGGCGGGTTTGGCTTTGGTGGTCATCGGCGTGCGATAGCGTGCAATAAACGGCATGTCCGAAATTATGACGCAAACGGGCGCTTGCTATGGCTGTTAGGGGCGATAGAGCAGCAAGCCCTTCAGGTATTCGCCTTCGGGGAAGCTGGTGCTCATCGGATGGTCGGCGCCGGCCGACAGCCGGCGCAGGATACGGGCGTCGGTCCGGGCATCGCTGGCGGCGCCGGCCACGATCTTCTGGAACAGGTCGGCACCGATGGCACCGGAGCAGGAATAGGTGAACAACAGGCCGCCCGGACGCAGCAACTGGAAGCCGAGCAGGTTGATGTCCTTGTAGGCGCGTGCCGCACGTTCGACATGCTCGGGCGAGGCCGCGAACTTGGGCGGATCGAGCACGATCAGGTCGAAGCCGCGATCCTGCTCGCGCAGCGCGCGCAGTGTCTTGAACACGTCGGCGTCGCGCCATTCCGCGCGCTCCGGGTCGAAGCCGTTGAGAACCAGGTTGCGGCGCGCGACCGCCAGTGCCTCGCCGGACGAATCGATCGACAGTACGCTGGCCGCGCCGCCCTTGAGCGCCGCCAGCGAGAAGCCGCCGGTGTAGCAGAAGCAGTTCAGGACGTCGCGTCCGGCCGCATGCGCACCGACCAGCGCGCGGTTGTCGCGCTGGTCGATGTAAAAGCCGGTCTTGTGGCCGGTCTTGATATCGACCGCATAGCGCACGCCGTTTTCGGCGATCGCGATTTCCGAAGGCGGTTCGGCGCCGGCCAGCACGCCGGTCACCAGCGGCAGGCCTTCGCGCTCGCGTACCGAGGCGTCGGAGCGCTCGTACACGTTGGCGCAACCGGTTTCCGCAATCAGCGCCTGCACGATGGCCGTCTTCCATGCCTCGACCCCGGCCGACTGGAACTGGCACACCAGCCAGCCTTCGACGCCGCCATACCAGTCCGCCACCAGCCCCGGAAAGCCGTCGGCCTCGCCGAAGATCAGGCGCAGCGCGTCGCTGCCGTGCACCATCGCGCGGCGATAGGCGAGCGCCTGCCGCACCCGCCGCTTGATCAGCGCGTGGTCGACCGGCTCGCTTTCGTCGAAGCTCCAGACGCGCGCCCGGATCTGCGACTTCGGACTCCAGGCGGCGCGCGCGAGGAACTGGCCGTTCGCCGAGCGTATCAGGACGGTCGCGCCCGGACGGTTCTTTTCTTCCGGCTTGCCGTCGACGTGGGCGATCGACGCCGGGAAGATCCAGGGATGGCGGCGCAGCAGGCTTTTTTCCTTGCCGGGCTTGAGCGTAATGGTGAGCATGGGGAATATCGTGAACAACGGAGAAATCGGGCGGCGGCTACTTCTTTTGCGGCGCGGGCTTGCGCGCGCGCGGATGGGCGGCGTCGTATACCTGGGCCAGGCGCTGAAAGTCCAGTGAAGTATAGACCTGGGTTGCCGCAATCGACGCATGGCCGAGCATTTCCTGTACCGCGCGCAAGTCTCCCGACGATTGCAGCACATGCGACGCAAACGAATGGCGCAGCACATGCGGATGCACGTTCGCCGGGATACCGAGCGCCTGCGCGTGCGCCTTCAGCCGCAACTGCAGTACGCGCGGCGAGATGCGGGTGCCGCGCGCACCCAGGAACAGCGGACGCTGGTCGGCTTTCAGCAGCGCGTCGCGCACCGCGAGCCAGGCGTCCAGCGCCTGCAACGCGTGCCGGCCCACCGGCACCCGGCGCTGCTTGCTGCCCTTGCCGGTGACCACCGCTTCCTGCGCGTCGAAATCGATCCATCCGGGCGATGCGTAATCACCTTCCTTGAAGTAGCGCATGTCGAGTGCGGCCAGTTCCGAAACGCGCAGCCCGCTGGAATACAACAGTTCGAACATTGCGCGATTGCACAACTGGTCCGGCGCGCCGGCATCGCGCGCCGGAGCGGTGCTGGCTACCAGCCGCACCGCGTCGTCGGTAGAGAGTGCTTTCGGCAGCGGCTTGCCGCGCTTTGGCGCCTGTACGCCTTCGACCGGGTTGGCGGCGAGCGTGGTCTGTTCCGACAGCCAGCCGAAAAAGCTGCGCCAGGCAGACAGCTTGCGCGCGATCGAGCGCGGGCTCAGGCCTTTCGCATGCAATTGCGCGGCGAACTTGCGGAGTTGGAACTGGTTGAGCGCCGCCAGCGCGACGCCGGTGTCCTGCGCGTCTCCCAGCGCGAGCAGTTCTTCCAGGTCGCGCCGGTAGTTGTCGACCGTGTGCGGCGACAGGCGGCGCTGCTTGCTCAGGTTGTCGAGATAGTCTTGCAGCAGCTTGCGGTCATCCGGCGTTGCCACATCGGTCAGTCGAGCAGGCAGCGCAGGGCGGCGCTGGCAGTCGCGCCGATCTTGTCCAGGAAATCGGTGGCCATGTCCGTGCTGAAGCGATCCGGATCGGCGGAACCGATCACCAGCAAGCCGAACGTTTCCGGGATGCCGCCGGCGCGCAGCGGCAGCATCGCGATCGAGCGCACTGCCGCGCCGTCTTCGATCCAGGAAGCCGCTTCGAAATCCTGGTTCGGACCGCAATACGGCGCCGCCAGGCTGTTGCAGAACAGGCGCACGTCGTCCGAAGCGGGCGTCGCGAACCAGGTATGCGAAAACTGTTCGGCGACACCCCACAGGCGAAGCGTCGCATACGGCACCGAAAAGATGCTTTGCAGGCCGCTGACCAGCGTGTGGGGGAGATCGACGTCGTTGCGCGCCAGCAGCAGCTCCTGTGTCCACTGCAGCAGCTTCTGCACGATCGCATCGTTTTCTTCCGCCAGCCGTACCAGTTCGACCAGGCGCAGCTCCAGTCCGCGCACCTTTTCGCGCACCACTTCCATCTGCCGTTCCTGCAGCGAGACCGCGCGCCCGAGCAGGGGGCTGGTCAGCTTGACCTTCGCCAGCAGGTCGCTGTGCTCCTCGAAGAAATGCGGGTTGTCGGCCAGGTAGTCGGCAATGGCGCCGGAGTCGAGATGCTGGTTCATGGATGTGCGTGCTTGGATAAGGATCGCGGGCGCGAGGATGCGTTGATTCTACCTGACAACAGAGGCTAGACTTCGATCTCGCCTTCGAATACCGTGACTGCCGGTCCGGTCAGCAGCACCGGTGCGCGGCCGCCGGCCCAGGTGACCGACAATTCGCCGCCGGGCGCCGATACCCGCACCGGGGAATCGAGCAATCCGCGCCGGATGCCGGCCACCACTGCCGCGCAGGCGCCGGTGCCGCAGGCCAGGGTTTCGCCGGCGCCGCGCTCGAACACGCGCAGCCGGATATGGTGGCGGTCGATCACCTGCATGAAGCCGGCATTGACCCGGTTCGGAAAGCGTGGATGGTGTTCGATCAGCGGTCCGTCTGCCTGCACCGGTGCAGCCTGTACGTCGTCGACCACCTGCACCGCGTGCGGATTGCCCATCGATACCACCGATACCGCGACGCGACGGTCTCCGATTTCCAGCGGCCACAGCGTGTCGCCGCCTTGCGGCATCCCTTGCAGTCCGTCGGCGACGAACGGCACCTGCTGCGGCTCCAGCAGCGGCGCTCCCATGTCGACGGTGACACAGCCGTCGTCTTCCAGCTTTGGCTCGATCACGCCGGCCATGGTTTCGACCCGGATCGCGCGCTTGGCGGTCAAGCCCTTTTCGGTGACGAACTTGACGAATGCGCGCGCGCCATTGCCGCATTGCTCGACTTCGCCGCCGTCCGCGTTGTATATCCGGTAACGGAAATCGACGCCCGGCGCCTGCGGTTTTTCGACTACCAGCAGCTGGTCGGCGCCGACGCCGAAGCGCCGGTCCGCCAGGCGCTTCCACTGCGCCGGCGAGAAGTCGACCTGCTGGCCGATCGCGTCGATCACGACGAAATCGTTGCCGGCGCCATGCATCTTGGTGAATTTGAGTTTCATGCAGCGATTATAGGCGTTCGGGATTCACGATTGCAGCGGCATCGTGTCCGGGCCGTTGCGCTCGTAGATGGCCGGCGCTCCCGGCGGCCGGGTCTTGAAGCGCTTGTGCGCCCAGAAGTACTGCTCGGGCGCTTCCAGCACCCGTTGTTCGATGAACGCGTTCATCCGCTGCGTGGCGGCGATGATGTCGCCGCCCGGGTAATCGTTCCAGGACGGATAGAAGCGCACCTGCCAGCCCCGGTAGTTCGGCAGGTAGCTTGCGACCACCGGGATCAGCCTGGCGCCGGTTGCCGCCGCCAGGCGCGCCGGCGCGGTCAGCGTGGCGGCCGGGGTGCCGAAGAACGGAACGAATTCCGCGTCCTTGGAGCCGAAATCCATGTCGGGCAGCACGAAGAACGGCAAGCCTTCGCGCATCGCGCGGATCACCGGCTTCACGCCCTGTTCGCGGGTGAACAGCTTGACCGGGCGAAAGCGCGCGCGCCCCTTGCGCAAGGCGTTGTCGAACACCCGGTTGCGCTGCTGCGTGTACATCGAACAGGCACTGGTTTCCATCGCGATCGACGCGCCGGCAACGTCGAGGCAGACGAAATGCGGACAGAGCAGGATGGTCGGTCCGGCGTGCATCTCGTCCAGCGGCATGTCCGGTTCGACCCGGATCAGCCGGCGCAGGCGCGCTTCCGAACTCCACCACAATACGCCGCGTTCCAGGATGCTGCGCGCATACGCCTGGAAATGCTTGCGTGCGATCACGCGGCGCTGCGTTTCCGTCAGCTGCGGCAGGCACAGCCGCAGGTTGGTCAGCGTGATCTCGCGGCGCGAGCGTATCGTTGCAAACAGCAGCGACCCGACCGCCTCGCCGAGGCGTCCGATCACGCCCAGCGGCAGCCAGTGCAGCACCCACATCAAAGCCAGCAGCAGTCTCATGCGACTTCCTTCGCGCCGGGAGCCACCACGCCGGGCGGCGTCTTGTAGCGGTTGTAGCTCCAGAAGTATTGTTCCGGACGGCGCGCGATCAACTGCTCCATTGCACGGTTGATGACGGCGGCCTGCCGTTCCGGGGTTCCGTCCAGCGCCTGCTCGAAGGGGACGAAGCGCAGCGTATAGCCGCGTCCGGCCGGCAGCCGTTCCGCATACGCGAGAATGATTGCGGCGCCGGTCATCTGCTGCAGCTTGGCGGGCAGGCTCATCGTATAGGCGGGCTTGCCGAAGAAGTTCGCCCATACGCCTTCGCCCTGTTGCGGCACCTGGTCCGGCAGCAGCCCGATCGATCCGCCTTGCTTCAACACCTTCAGCAGCATGCGCACGCCGGCCAGGTTGGCCGGCGCCAGTGCCAGGTTATGGCGCGCCCGGGCGCCCTCGATCAGCGGCTTCAACGCTTGCTTGCGCGGCGGCCGGTACAGTACGGTGAGCGGGCTGCGGGCGGCAAACGCCTGCGCCAGCACTTCGAAGCAACCCAGGTGCGGCGTCAGGAAAATGATGCCGCGACCGGCGTCGAGCGCCGCCTGCACCAGCTCCCAGTTTTCGACGGTGGTGGTGCGCAGCACCTTTTGCTGCGGAGCGCACCAGACGAACGGGAGTTCCAGTACGTTCTTGCCGGCTTCGCCGATCGCCGGCGCCAGCCGCGACGCGAACCCGGCTTGCCGGAGATTGCTACGCAGACGCCTACGGTATGCGGGTGAAAGGAGGTAAACCAGCCATCCGGTTGCAACGCCGGCCAGATGCAGAACAGGCAGAGGCAGCCGCGACAGCAGGCGGAAGAGCGTGATGAGCATCAAACGGCGCGGTAGTTGAGATTCTCGTGAAGACGGGTAAAATACCATATGCACTACCCGCCGAGTTAACAGACAACTTGCGAGGCGGAATACAAATCTCGCTAAAGCGTCGCAGGCTCACTGATTGGCCGCGACACGGTCGATATCTTTTTTTACAGGAGCTTGCGATGGCAAATGAATATCTCTTCACTTCGGAATCCGTTTCCGAAGGTCACCCGGACAAGGTCGCCGACCAGATTTCCGATTCCATCCTCGATGCGATCCTGGCCCAGGATCCGAAGGCGCGCGTCGCCGCCGAAACCCTCTGCAATACCGGCCTGGTGGTGCTGGCCGGCGAAATCACCGCGCAGGCGAACATCGACTATATCGGCATCGCGCGCGACACCCTCAAGCGCATCGGCTACGACAACGCCGATTTCGGCATCGACTACAAGAGCTGCGCGGTGATGGTCTGCTACGACAAGCAGTCGCCGGACATCGCGCAGGGCGTGGACGAAGGCAAGGGGCTCGACCTGGACCAGGGCGCCGGCGACCAGGGCCTGATGTTCGGCTATGCATGCAACGAGACTCCCGAACTGATGCCGGCCGCGATCTATTACGCGCACCGCATCGTCGAACGCCAGTCGCAGTTGCGCAAGGATGGCCGCCTGCCGTGGCTGCGCCCGGACGCGAAATCGCAGGTCACGCTGCGCTACGTCGACGGCAAGCCGATTGCGATCGACACCATCGTGCTGTCGACCCAGCACAGCCCGGACATCGAGCACAAGGCGATTCGCGAAGCGGTGATCGAGGAAATCATCAAACCGGTGGTGCCGGCCGAATGGCTGGCCAAGACCAGCTACCTGGTGAATCCGACCGGGCGTTTCGTGATCGGCGGACCGCAGGGCGATTGCGGCCTGACCGGGCGCAAGATCATCGTCGACACTTATGGCGGCGCGGCGCCGCACGGCGGCGGCGCATTTTCCGGCAAGGATCCGTCCAAGGTCGACCGTTCGGCCGCCTATGCCGGCCGTTACGTCGCCAAGAACATCGTCGCCGCCGGCCTGGCCGAGCGCTGCCAGATCCAGGTGTCGTATGCGATCGGCGTCGCGCGTCCGACCTCGGTGATGGTCACCACCTTCGGCACCGGCAAGATCAGCGACGAACGGCTGGGCGAACTGGTGCAGGAATTGTTCGACCTGCGCCCGAAAGGCATCGTGCAGATGCTCGACCTGCTGCGCCCGATCTATGCGAAGACCGCTGCCTACGGCCACTTCGGCCGCGAAGAACCGGAATTCAGCTGGGAACGTACCGACAAGGCGCAGGCGCTGAAGGCCGCCGCCGGTTTGTAAATGCGCGGGCGGGTGATGCGAACGGCGGAGAACGCGGCTTGATGGGGCGAGCGTTTCCCGTCGCTGCGCTAGCCGTCGCGGCCATTGCCTGCTGTTCGGCGGCGCTGGCCGCCGGTCCTGCCGCTTCTCCTGTTTCCGCGGACTGGTGCCGACGGCTTGCTCCCCGGTTGCCCGGCGTATCGGCCGCGCGCTGCGAGCACAGCGGCCTGGCCCCGACCGGAGCACAATCGGTCCGGGGCTTTCCCATCCTCGCGCGGACTATACCGGCTGCCGTTTCCAAGCCTGGTGAAAAGCCGCTGCGCATCCTGCTGCTGGGCGCGATCCACGGTGATGAATTGACGGCCGCCGCGATCGTGTTCGACTGGATGCAGTGGATGAAAGCCTCTCCGGCGCGTGAGTTCGACTGGCTGGTCGCTCCGGTGGTCAACCCGGATGGGTTGCTGGCCGACCAGCCGCAGCGGGTCAATGCAAACGGTGTCGACCTGAATCGCAATTTCCCGACCCCCGGTTGGGAGCGCGACGCGCCCCACTACTGGCGCGTACGCACCGGGAAGAATGCGCGCCGCTTTCCCGGCCACACCCCGTTGTCCGAGCCCGAAACGCGCTGGCTGTATGGCGAAATCGAGCGTTTCCAGCCGGACGTGATCGTGTCAGTGCATGCGCCGTTCGGCATTCTCGATTTCGACGGGCCGGCCCCCAAGCCGCGCAAGTTCGGCCGCCTCTGGTTCCGGCCGCTCGGCGTCTATCCGGGCTCGCTGGGGAATTACGGCGGTGTGCACAAGAACCTTCCCGTCATCACGATCGAGTTGCCGAATGCCCGCCGGATGCCGCCGCCGGCCGAGGTGCGGCGGATCTGGCAGGACATGCTGAAATGGATTGCGGGAAACGTTTCCTCGAAGGACCAGCAAGCCGACGCGTCCGACGCCGAGGTGCGCCCCGTACGCAACCGGATCACCCAGTAACAGGGGGGGCGTAGCCGGAAAACCGCTGCCGCATGAGGCCTGCGGCAGTGTTGAATTACGCTATAATTCGCGTTCCAAGGAGCGTTGCAGCACGGCTTGTGGCCGTGTCAGGCTTGGACATCATTTGCAACGGCGCTCACGTACTTTTTTCTATTTTTTCAGGAAAGGAGGGCGTGATGAGCGCCGTTATCTCGAAATCCACCCAATCCGAATCCCACGACTACCTGGTCGCCGACCTCAGCCTGGCTGACTGGGGCCGCAAGGAAATCCGCATCGCGGAAACCGAAATGCCCGGCCTGATGGCAATCCGCGAGGAATTCGCCGCGGCGCAGCCGCTGAAGGGCGCCCGCATCACCGGTTCGCTGCACATGACGATCCAGACCGCGGTGCTGATCCAGACGCTGGAAGCCCTCGGCGCACAAGTCCGCTGGGCATCCTGCAACATCTACTCCACGCAAGACCATGCCGCCGCCGCGATCGCCGCCAACGGCACGCCGGTGTTCGCGTTCAAGGGCGAGTCGCTCGACGAATACTGGGACTTCACCCACCGCATCTTCGAATGGCCGAACGGCGAGTTCTCCAACATGATCCTCGACGACGGCGGCGATGCGACCCTGCTGCTGCATCTCGGCACGCGGGCTGAAAAAGACATCGGCGTCCTCGCCAATCCGGATTCCGAAGAGGCGGTCTGCCTGTTCAATTCGATCAAGAAGAAACTCGCCGAATCGCCGAACTGGTATTCGACCCGCCTGGCCCAGATCAAGGGCGTGACCGAGGAAACCACGACCGGCGTGCACCGCCTGTACCAGATGCACAAGGAAGGCAAGCTCGCGTTCCCGGCGATCAATGTCAACGACTCGGTCACCAAGTCCAAGTTCGACAACCTGTACGGCTGCCGCGAATCGCTGGTCGACGGCATCAAGCGCGCCACCGACGTGATGGTGGCCGGCAAGATCGCGGTCGTTGCCGGTTATGGCGACGTCGGCAAGGGTTCGGCGCAGGCATTGCGGGCGCTGTCGGCGCAGGTCTGGGTCACCGAGATCGATCCGATCTGCGCATTGCAGGCGGCGATGGAAGGCTATCGCGTGGTGACGATGGATTACGCGGCCGAACACGGCGACATCTTCGTCACCTGCACCGGCAACTACCATGTGATCACGCACGAGCACATGAAGAAGATGAAGGATCAGGCGATCGTCTGCAACATCGGCCACTTCGACAACGAGATCGAAGTCGCCGCGCTGCGCCAGTACACCTGGGAAAACATCAAGCCGCAGGTCGACCACGTCATTTTCCCGGACGGCAAGCGCATCATCCTGCTGGCCGAGGGCCGGCTGGTCAACCTTGGCTGCGGCACCGGCCACCCGTCCTACGTGATGAGCTCGTCGTTCGCTAACCAGACCATTGCGCAGATCGAGCTGTTCACCAATACCACGGCCTACCCGGTCGGCGTCTACACGCTGCCCAAGCATCTCGACGAGAAGGTGGCACGGCTGCAGCTGAAGAAGCTCAATGCGCAATTGACCGAACTGACCGACGAACAGGCGGCCTATATCGGCGTGCAGAAATCGGGCCCGTACAAACCCGAGCACTACCGTTATTGATTGGAGCGCGGCGGGAAACGCGTTGCGGTCACGGTGATCGCGGCAAGTCGGGAAGATTCGTCCCGACAGCCGCGTGCACCATGCCTGCAACGCGTTTCCCGACGGATTGCAGCATTCACCACCGGAGCACCCATCATGCGACTACTCGTCACCTGGCTGATCAACGCAGCGGCATTGTTCGTACTGCCTTACCTGATGAATTCGATCCGCATCGACAGCTTCTCGACCGCGCTGTTCGCGGCGCTGCTGCTGGGTCTGGTGAATGCGCTGGTGCGGCCGATCCTGGTGCTGCTGACGCTGCCGGTCACCGTGCTGACGCTGGGACTGTTCATCTTCATCATCAACGGCCTGCTGTTCCTGGCGGTGGCCAACCTGGTCGGCGGCTTTCATGTCGCCGGCTTCTGGCCGGCGGTCGGCGGTGCCATTCTCTACAGCCTGATTTCATGGGCGCTTTCTTCGCTGCTCCTCAAATGACATGAGCGACAATACCTTCAGTATCGAGTTTTACCCGCCCAAGACGGCGGAGGGCGCGGAAAAGCTGCGTGCGGTGCGTGCCCGGCTGGCCGTGCTGCAGCCCGAGTATTTTTCCGTCACCTTCGGCGCCGGCGGCTCGACCCAGCAAGGCACTCTCGACACCGTGCTGGAAATCCGGCGCGACGGCCTGGAAGCGGCGCCGCACATTTCCTGCATGGGCAATTCGCGCGAATACCTGCGCAGCCTGCTCGAACAGTACAAGGCCAACGGCATCCGGCGCCTGGTGGCGCTGCGCGGCGACCTGCCGAGCGGCTATGGCGCGCTCGGGCTTTCCGCCAACCATTTCCGCTACGCGAACGAGCTGATCGAGTTCATTCGCGCGGAAACCGGAGACTGGTTCCACATCGAAGTGGCCGCCTATCCGGAGATTCATCCGCAGGCGAAATCGCCGCAGGACGACCTGCTGAATTTCGCCCGCAAGGTGCAGGCCGGAGCCGATTCCGCGATCACGCAGTATTTCTACAACGCCGACGCCTATTTCCGCTTCGTCGACGAGGCGCGCGCCGCCGGAGTCGACGTGCCCATCGTCGCCGGCATCATGCCGATCACGAATTACTCGCAGCTGGTGCGCTTTTCCGACATGTGCGGCGCCGAAATCCCGCGCTGGATACGGCTCAAGCTGGCGAGCTTCGGCGACGATAGCGCATCGATCAAGGCATTCGGCCTGGACGTGGTCACTACGCTGTGCCGGCGCCTGCTCGACGGCGGCGCTCCCGGGCTGCATTTCTATACGCTGAACCAGGCCAACGCCACGCTGGAAATCTGCCGCCGCCTCGGCGTGGGCTGATCGCCGCCGCATCCTGTCTTCCGTGCCGCGACCACCAGGATCGCGGCATTTTTTTCGCCGCTTGCGGCTCCGAATTGACGCAGTGCGGACTGACGGCGTTCGGGAATACCGATATGATGGATTGTCGTCCGCAACCCGGATGTTGTCGTGTTGTCGGAATGATAAGTGGAGCAAAAGACTCCACGCACGACAAACAGGACAAAATCGGGGAGACAAGTCCATGCGTTTGACAAACATTAAACTCGGCGTTCGGCTGAGTATCGTCTTTGGATTCATCCTGGCGGGTCTGGCCGGCATGACCGCGTTGGCCGCGATATATTCGCAATCCGACGTCCGCATGACGATCCTCGTTTGCGGCATCGCGGGCATCCTGTTCAGCATTGCCGCCGCCGTCTGGGTGGTGCGTGGCATCCTGCAACCGCTGCGCGAGGTATTGGCGGTGTCGGAGCGGGTGGTTGCCGGGGACTTGACCGTGAAGATCGAGACTGCCCGAAGCGATGAGCTGGGGCAGTTGATGCAGGCGCTGCAGAAGCTGAGCTCCCGCATGTTCGGCATCGTCAGCGAAGTGCGCACTGGCACCACCACCGTTGCCGCCACCTCGTCCCAGATCAACCGCGACAATGCCGCGTTGTCGACACGTACCGAGACGCAGGCCGGCTCGCTGGAAGAAACCGCGTCCTCGATCGAACAGCTGGCGTCGACCGTCAAGGTCAACGCCGATAGCGCGCAGCAGGCCAACCGGCTGGTGTCGTCCGCCTCCGAACTGGCGCTGCGCGGCGGTGAAGTGGTCGGCCAGGTGGTCAATACGATGGGGGCGATCAAGGACAGCTCGCGCCGCATCGTCGACATCATCGGCGTGATCGACGGCATCGCGTTCCAGACCAATATCCTGGCGCTGAACGCCGCGGTGGAGGCGGCGCGGGCCGGCGAGCAGGGACGCGGCTTTGCGGTGGTAGCGGCCGAAGTGCGCACGCTGGCGCAGCGTTCGGCCGGCGCCGCGAAGGAAATCAAGGAACTGATCGGCGATTCGGTCGACAAGGTCGACGCCGGCGGCAGGCTGGTCGACGATGCCGGCAAGACGATGAGCGAGATCGTGCAATCGGTTCAGGATATCGAGCAACTGATTCGCGGCATCAGCAATGCGAGCATGGAGCAGAGCGCCGGTATCGATTCGGTCAACCAGGCGATTTCCCGGATCGACGAAATGACGCAGCAGAACGCGGCGCTGGTGGAAGACGCGGCCAAAACTGCGGTCAGTCTCAACGAGCAGGCGGTCGCATTGCTGAAATCTGTGTCCGGCTTCAACCTGGGCGCGCGCGAATACGGCAGCGAGGAAGAAGCCGAGGCGCTGGTCAAGGCTGGCGTCGCGTTCATGAAGGAGCGGGGACGGGCGGCGCTGCTGGAGGATATCGGCAAGCTTGGCAAGGGCCGCTTCGTCGACCGCGACCTGTACCTGAGCGCCTATCACATCGAGACCGGCGAAGTGATTGCTCACGGCAGCAATCCGCGCCTGGTCGGCATGGATGGCATGCAGAGCAAGGATACTGCCGGCAAGCTCTTCATCCGCGAAATGCTGTCGATTGCGAAGAATCGCGGCAGTGGCTGGGTTGCCTACAACTGGGCGCACCCTATTACGAACGCCGACACCACCAAGAATTCCTACCTTGAACGCTGCGGCGACCTGGTGATTGCCTGCGGTGTATACAAGAACTGAGCGAAGACGGAGCGGTTACAGCGACAGCGGTGCAAATTGCGCCGGCGTGCGTTCGGTGATCACATCGTCCAGCGCAATATCGTGCGGATCGGCGTTGAAATCCACCAGGCCGGACGCGTAGGCGATGCCGACTGCCAGCGGCCGCGGCACCTGCGCCAGCGTGCGGTCGTAAAAGCCGCCGCCGTAGCCGAGCCGGAAGCGGCCGGCATTGAAACCCACGCAGGGCAGCAGCAACGCATCCGGCTGTACGCCGCTCGCGATCTCGGGAACCGGCACGCCGAACGCATCGGCACGCAGCGGGTCGCCGGGCGACCATGCCGCAAAGCGAAGCGGTGCATCCCGCGCCACCACCACGGGTAACGCCAGCTGCACGCCGCGCATTGTCAATTCCTCATAAGCGGCGCGCGGATCGGGCTCGTCGCGAATCGGCCAGTAGACGCCCAGCGTCGATGCCGGATTGGCCTCCCACCAGGCGATCACGCGCGTACAAATCGCTTCATCCCATGCGCGCCGAACTTCCTCGGGGACAGCTTGTCTGTCCGCAAGCAGGCGGCGGCGCAACAGTGATTTGTCATATGTCGTGTCAGGCATGCTTCGCATGTGATTGCAGCGGTGTTGCGTGCTATTCTAACTTCGAACGATTTGTAAAAGGCCTTACCTGATGTTCCCGATGAAATGGCTTGCCGGTTTTGTATTTGGAACGGCGTCCGTAGTTTTATTGGCGCCGGCTGCGCAAGCGGAAAAGCGCGTTGCCGCTTTTGCCAGCGATGACGATGCATTCCTGGCATTGCGCGATGCGGCACGCAATAACGATGCCGCGCGCGCGGAGGAAATCGCCTCTCGCCTCGGCAATTACGAAATACCTTCCTATGTCGATTATTTCCGGCTGAAGCCCCGCATCGATACCGCGCCCGAATCGGAGATACGCGCCTTCCTGCAGCGTTACGCCGGCAGCGCGATTGCCGACCGGCTGCGCAACGACTGGCTGCTTGCGCTCGGCAAGGCCGGCAACTGGCAACTGTTCGACGAGCAGTATCCGCAGTTCGTACTCAACGACGACACCCAGGTCAAGTGCTACGCCCTGACCTCGCGTGCCCTGAAGGGTGAAGACGTGGCGGACGAGGCCCGTGCGGTGCTGCATTCGCCGCGATACTACGGGGAAGCCTGCCCGCTGCTGATCAACACCCTGGTACAGGCGCACCAGTTCGATGCCGACGACGTATGGGCGCAGGTGCGGCTGGTGACCGAGTCGGGCTATAGCGGAACCTTGCGCCGTATCGCCGACGTCACCGGTGTCAGCGAGCGGGAACTGATGCGCATGTGGGAGCATCCTGCCAAGATACTGAAGCATGGTCCGGGCCGCAGCGCGGCCGACCACCAGCTGTTCATCGCGGCGCTGTCGCGCGAAGCGCGCAAGGATACGCAGAGCGCGGCCGACGCGCTATCGTCCGCCGAGTCGCGCTTGAAGCCGGGTGAACGCTCGCTCGGCTGGGCCCAGGTGGCACTGCAGGCGTCGATCGAGCTGGCGCCGGAGGCGGAATCGTTCTGGCTGAAAGCCGACGGTGCGCCGCTCACCGAAGACGGGTACCAGTGGCGGGTGCGCGCTGCATTGCTGGCCGGCGACTGGAAACAGGTCAGGACGGCGATCGAGGTGATGCCGACCACGCTGCGCAACGATCCGGCCTGGATCTATTGGCTGGGCCGCGCGTACAAGGCCGAAGGCGATGAGGCGCAGGCGCGCTTGCGTTTCGAAGCGATTGCCGACCAGACCAATTTCTACGGGCAGCTCGCGCTCGAGGAGCTGGGCAGGAAGATCACCATCCCGCCGCGCGCGCAGGCGGTGAGCGATGCGGAAGTCGCGCCGATGGAGGCCAATCCCGGTTTCAAGCGGGCGCTCAAGTTCTTCGACCTCGACATGCGCTTTGAAGGCTACCGCGAATGGAACTGGGAGTTACGTTCGATGAACGAGCGCCAGTATCTGGCCGCCGCCGAATATGCGCGCCGCAAGAATGTGCTGGACCGGATGGTGAGCACGTCCGACCGCACGCGCAAGGAAGTCGATTTCACCCAGCGCTTCCCGGCGCCCTTCCACGACACGATGCTGCCCGCCACCCGCAAGCTCGGGCTCGATATGGCTTGGGTGTACGGATTGATCCGCCAGGAATCTCGCTTCATTCACAACGTGCGTTCGAACGTCGGCGCCTCCGGCCTGATGCAGCTGATGCCGTCCACCGCCCGGTACGTGGCAAAGAAGATCGGGCTGACCGATTATTCGCACCGGCAGGTGAATGACATCGATACCAACATCCTGCTGGGCACCAGCTACCTGGACATGGTGCTCAACGACCTCGGCGGTTCGCAGGCGCTCGCCACGGCCGCCTACAATGCGGGACCGCGGCGTGCCCGGCAATGGCGCGCCTGCCTGCCGCATGCAGTCGAGGGCGCGATCTTCGCGGAATCGATCCCGTTCAGCGAGACGCGCGATTACGTGAAAAAGGTGCTGTCGAACGCCACCTATTATGCGGCGCTGTTCGACGGCGAGCCGCAATCGCTGAAGGCGCGCCTGGGCGTGGTCGCGCCCGCCAGCGAAATAGCCGGCGACGCTCTGCCGTAACGGACATTCCGCGCGCGGCCTTTCAACCGGCTTGGGGGCAATCCCATTGAAGAAAGGGCTGCGCGCAGGCGGCGTTGCCGTGTCCGGCTGAACATTCCCGGCATTTCTCCTGTCAATATCCCAATACCGTCCCGCTGCGCAGGATGCGGCGGACGGATCCCATGGATCCAACAGGAAACAGGTGCCAGATCATGGAAACACGTTCGGTTTTGATTATCGGTGGATCCGGCTTCATCGGCAGCCACCTTATCGCGGAAATGGCGCTCACCGGCTGTATTGTGATCGTGCCGACCCGCCGCTATGAGCATGCAGTCCATTTGCTGGACCTGCCGGTGGTCGACGATGTGGTCGAGGCGGACGTGCACGACGATGCGACGCTAGACCGACTGGTGCGCGAGCGCGATGCGGTGATCAATCTGGTCGGCATACTGCACGGCAAGGCCGGTCCGCCCGGTACACGCTACGGTTCGGCATTCGCCCGCGCCCATGTCGACTTGCCGCGCCGCATCGTTGCAGCTTGCGCCGCGCATGGCGTGCCGCGCTATCTGCATATGAGCGCGCTGGGCGCAGCCGCAGACGGCCCCTCGATGTACCTGCGCTCGAAGGCCGATGGTGAAGCCGCCGCCTTTTCGCAGCCGAGCGTTGCCACCACCGTGTTCCGGCCGGCTGTCGTGTTCGGCGACGAGGATCGCTTCGTCAATCTGTTCGCCCACCTGCAGAAATGGCTGCCGTTCATGCTGCTCGGCCGCGCCGATGCCCGCTTCCAGCCGGTATACGTGGGCGATGTCGCGCAGGCCTTCATCCATGCCCTGTTCGACCGCAGGACTTATGGCAAGACCTATGAGCTGGCCGGCCCGCACGTCTACACGCTGCGCGAATTGGTGCGGCTGGCCGGTGCCTATTCCGGCCACCGCCGCCCGGTGATCGGATTGCCGGAACAGCTGGCGCGCGCCCAGGCCTGGCTGCTGGAGCATGCGCCGGGCGGCCCGCTGATGAGCATCGACAATCTCGATTCGATGAAGGTGGATAATCTCGCAAGCGGCCCTATCGCTCCGGAACTCGATATCCGGAACCCGACGCCGCTGGAAGCGGTGGCGCCGTATTACCTGCGGGGAGGGCGGCCGCACAGCGGCGTCGATGCGGTGCATCGCTGAACGCCCGTAGTCCTGTTTCCGCGGACGGGTTTGGCAATTCGGCACAAAAGCTATATGCTCGCAGCGCACCGCCAGCAAAGGCGCGAACCGCGCGGATGATGCGCAATCGAGACAGCTACTCCCGGATAACACGCATGCAAACCACAGAACTCGACCCGGCCCTTTCCCAGGCGCTGAGCGCCGCCAGCAAAGGCGGCCTGAAGCTCGTCATCGGCAACAAGAACTATTCCTCCTGGTCGATGCGGCCCTGGGTGGCGATGACGGCGTTCGGGATTCCGTTCGAAGAAGTGCGGATCGCGCTCGGCCGGCCGGACACCGCGACCCGCATCGCCAGCTTTTCGTCCGCCGAACGGGTGCCCGTCCTGATCGCGGGCGAAACCGTGGTCTGGGATTCGCTGGCGATCTGCGAATACCTGGCCGAACAGTTCCCGGACCAGGCGCTGTGGCCGCGCGACGTGGCCGCGCGCGCGCGCGCGCGCTCGATCTGCGCCGAGATGCATTCCGGCTTCGGCGGCCTGCGCTCGGCCATGTGGATGAACATCCGCGCCCGCTTTCCGGGGAAGGGGCGCACTCCGGAAGCGCAGGGCGACATCGGTCGCATCTGCGAAATCTGGGAAGACTGCCTGACGCGCTCCGGCGCCCATGGCTTCCTGTTCGGCCAATTCTCGATCGCGGACGCATACTTCGCCCCGGTCGTGACGCGCTTCATTACTTACGGCGTGTCGCTGGCACCGGCGCTGCAGGCCTACGTGGAGCGCGTCGCCGCGCATCCGGCGGTGGCGCAGTGGATGCGCGAAGCATGCGACGAGGTCGAGCGTATCGAGAAGTACGACAGCTATCCCGGGTAGCCTCGGCCATGAAGACCTACGTGGTTGGCGGCGCGATCCGCGACCAGCTGCTCGGACTCCCGGTCCAGGACCACGATCACGTGGTGGTGGGCGCCACGCCGGAGCAGATGCTCGCGCGCGGCTTTACTCCGGTCGGCAAGGACTTTCCGGTATTCCTGCATCCGCTCACGCACGAGGAATATGCGCTTGCCCGCACCGAGCGCAAGACCGCTCCCGGTTACAAGGGGTTCCTGTTCCATGCCGCGCCCGACGTCACGCTCGAACAGGACCTGGTGCGGCGCGACCTGACCATCAACGCGATGGCGCAAGCCGAGGACGGCAGCATCGTCGATCCCTTCGGTGGCCGCTCCGATCTGCAGCAGCGCGTGTTTCGCCACGTATCGGACGCGTTTGCGGAAGATCCGGTGCGCATCCTGCGGTTGGCGCGCTTTGCCGCCCGATTTACCGATTTCACGGTGGCGCCGGAAACCAATCTGCTGATGCAACGCATGGTGAAGGCAGGCGAGGTCGATGCGCTGGTGCCGGAACGGGTTTGGCAGGAACTGGCGCGCGGCTTGATGGAAGCCCGCCCTTCGCGCATGTTCGCGGTGCTACGCGATTGCGGCGCATTGGCGCGCATCCTGCCTGAATTGGATGCGCTGTGGGGCGTGCCGCAGTCGCAGCCGCAGTCCCAGCCCCAGCACCAGCACCAGCCCTTGTCGCACCATCCCGAAATCGATACGGGCGTGCAGGTGATGATGGCGGTCGATTATGCGGCGCAGCGCGGCTTCGACCTGCCGGTTCGCTGCGCTGTGCTGCTGCATGAGCTGGGCAAGGGAGCGACCCCGCGTTCCGAGTGGCCGCGGGATCATGGGCACGAGGCGCGCAGCGTGCAATTGATCACCGCGGTCTGCAAGCGCCTGAAAATTCCGAACGAGTGCCGTGACCTGGCGCTGATGAGCGCACGCGAGCACGGCAACGTCGGGCGAGCGCTGGAACTGGACCCTGATGCCGTAGTCAGCTTGCTCGAGCGTTGCGATGCATTTCGCAAGCCGCAACGCTTCCTCGACATGTTGCGCGCGGCGGAATGCGATCATCGCGGCCGCGCCGGCTTGGCAGACCAACCCTTTCCCCAAGCCGGGCGACTCGAAGCCGCATTGCACGCGGCGCGCTCGGTGAATGCGGGCGAGCTGGCTCAGCGCTATCTCGATCGTCCGCAGCAAATACCGCAGGTGATCCATGCGGCGCGCGTGGCGGCAGTAGCGGCTGCCATGTCCTCCTGAATGATCGAGACCTTGCGCTGCCGAGGGCGAGGCGGCGCATGACGGGCCGCATTCGTTCTGCCAACCGTTTTCTTCCGATAGCAATCGGGCACTGGACATCGCAACAAGAGCCAGCCAGTGTTTCTACTATTGGTACTTTCGTGTTGAACTTTTCGTTGTCAACGTCGCGAGACTGTCGCATTTGCGCAGATTTTGTTGCGGCGACTATGGTTGATGAGGGAAAGCTTGCTGTACTATTGCCAGTTGGTAAAGACTGAACGCCAGCATCCGTCGCACTCTGCATAAGAGACCGTGTCGGAACCGTTTGCACCGAATGTCCGCCACGTCTCGACGCGCTGAACCTCAGTCGAGCCGCGTTCGGATCCGGGTCACGGACGTGCATGGGATCGGTCTGTCTGCGCGCAGGATGGATTCAGTTGTCCGCGCGTCACAAGGAGCGCGCCCCATGTCAACAGATGAACTCCTTCTATGCTGAACAATAACGCTCCCGCACATGGCGCAGGCGAGGCTGATGACGATGGCGAAAGCGGCATTGCTTCGCCACGGGCCGATGTGCGCTTCGACGTTGCCGACCTGCTGGTAACCTACCTTGACCAGATCGGCGTCGAATACGTGTTCGGCGTTCCGGGCGGCGCCATCGAACCGCTGTACAACGCGCTGGCCAGGAGCGCACGGCGCGGCGGCGTGCGGCACATGCTCGCGCGTCATGAAGCGGGAGCCGCCTTCATGGCGGATGGCTACGCCCGCGAAACCGGACGCCTCGGCGTCTGCTGCTCGACCTCGGGGCCGGGCGCCACCAACCTGATCACCGGCGTCGCCAGCGCCTACGACAACAATATCCCGCTGCTAGTTATTACCGGCCAGCCGGCACTACCCGTGTTCGGCAAACATCCATTGCAGGAATCGAGCTGCACCGGCATCAACGTGCTCGGGATGTTTCGCCACTGTACCCGCTACAACTCCCTGATCTCCCATCCCGAACAGTTCCAGCCAAAGCTGGTCGCTGCCCTGCAGCGCGCCACCCGCGCGCCGCGTGGTCCGGTGCATCTGAGCGTGCCGGTGGATATATTCCGCAGCCCGCTGGCGCGCGCCACGCCTTCGTACGACTTGCGCAACCTGCTTGCCCCTTCGTCGCTGATCGACGACGGTGCGATGGATAGCCTGCAGCGGATGATTGCCGATGCCAAGAGGATGGTGCTGGTCATCGGCGGAGGATGCGGCGAGGCGATCGCGTCGATCCTGCAACTGGCAGCCCTCAAGGGCGCCCAGTTCGTCACCACCCCGGACGGCAAGGGCTTGGTAAGTCCCCATCATCCGCGCTTCCGCGGCGTATTCGGCTTCGCCGGCCATGAATCGGCCGATCGAGTCTTGCGCGACCCGTCGGTCGATCTGATCCTGGTGATCGGCGCGAGCATGGGCGAATGGAACAGCGGCGGCTGGAGCGACAGCGTGCTCAACGAACGGCTGGTGCACATCGACGAGTCCGAGGACAACCTGGCACGCACGCCGATGGCGCGCTTTCATGTGCGCGGCCGCATCCTGTCGATTTTCAATCGCCTGGTCGAGCGCAAGCACGATGCGCAGCGCCATGCCGGCTACGAGCTCGATCGCAGGCGGGCCTCGCATGAACTGAGCGAGCGCGTGTCCGACCCCGACAGCATGCTGTCGGACATGGACAAGTACCTGAGCGAGGAGGCGCCGATCAAGCCGCAGCGCTTGATGCGCGAGCTGGGCCGGCTGTTTCCGCCCACCACCCGTTATCTTGCCGACACCGGCAATAGCGTCGCCTGGGCCATCCACTACCTCCATCCACGCGATCGGCGTGTCGCTGAGCGGCGCATCAAGGGTGGCGAGCGCAAGCATTCCCAAGGCCGGCGCAGGACGAACGGCGGCTGGCTGCGCGTGACGATGAATTTCGCGCCGATGGGCTGGGCGATAGGCGGCGCGATCGGTACCGCCGCCGCCAACCCCGGTGCGCCGGTGGTTTGCATCACCGGTGACGGCAGCCTCCTGATGAACGGCCAGGAGATTTCGGTGGCGGTCGCGGAGGGTTTGTCGATCGTGTTCGTAGTGCTGAACGACAGGGCGCTGGGGATGGTCAAGCACGGCCAGCGCCTCGCCGGGGCGGAGCAGATCGGAGCCGATCTTCCTCAAACCGACTTCGCGGCGTTGGCGCGCGCGCTGGGCGCGGAAGGGCATACCATCCGTTCGCCGGAAGATCTGACCTGCCTTGACGTCGAGGGGATCTGCGCGCGAAAGGGGCCGACGCTGCTCGACGTGCAGATCGATCCGGAAGAAATGCCGCCGATGAATGTACGAATGCGAGTATTGGCAAACTATCTTTGAGGAACAATATGAAGAAACTTGAAGGCAAGAACGTCCTCATTACAGGGGGGACGAGCGGCATAGGCCTGGCGTCGGCGCGGCTTTTCCGGCAGGAGGGCGCGCGCATAGCGGTCACGGGCCGGGATCCGGATCGGTTGGCGCAGGCGCAGCAGGAATTTGGTGACGATGCACTCGTCGTGAGGAGCGAAGCGGGCTGCATTGCCGATATTGAATCGGTGATTCAACTTGTAAGAGACCGATTTGACCGACTGGACGTACTGTTTCTTAACGCCGCCGTCGCAAATCCGGCACCCATTGAACATGTTACCGAAGCAACGTTCGATGAAGTGATGGCGGTTAATTTCAAGGGCGAGTTTTTTACCATTCAGAAGGCCTTGCCTATCTTGAGTGGTAACGCTTCCATTATCGTTACGACGTCGATTACCAATCAAACCGGGGCGCCGAATTTCAGCGTCTACGCTGCAAGCAAGGCAGCGTTGCGCTCGCTGGTCCAATCCTTGGGTATGGCCTTGATCGGTCGCGGAATTCGCGTAAATGCGATTTGCCCGGGACCGATTGAAACCGGGGGGTTCAATCGGATGGAAATCCCCAAGGACGTTTTGCAATCGATTAAAGACGAGATTTCGGGCCGGTCGCCGATCAAGCGCTTCGGCACCCCCGAAGAGGTTGCCAAGGTCGCCTTATTCCTTGCATCCGACGATTCCTCCTACGTCGTGGGCGAGGAAATCGTGGTCGATGGCGGTATAAGCCTGGTGTGCCTACCATAGGAATAATATGAGCGACAAGGAAAATCCAAACACGATCCGTACCGGTATCTGGCGCGAAGAGCCGGAGCCCGACAACCCCTTTGCTGCCCGTACCGCATACTGTCGCGGCTTTGACGTCTATGGGGACATGCTGGGGCGTGCTCGCTGGGTCGAGATGCTCTACTTGCTGTTTCATGACGAACCACCGACGGCCTCACAGGCAGAGACGCTGGAGACGCTGGCGGTGGCGCTTGCCAATCCCGGCCCACGGGATCCTTCGGTTCATGCGGCGATGTGTGGCGGTGTCTGTGGCTCGACCGCAGCCTCGTCGCTGATGGCTGCGCTGGCGGTAGGAGCGGGGCAATTCGCAGGCGGCCGCGAAGTGTTCCTTGCGATCGAAGGTTGGCATGCCTGCGGCACCGATCTTGAGGCTTGGCGTGCGCATTTCAATCAGTTGCCCTATAGCCCCGGTAGCATCTGGCCAAGACCAGAGCACTCTCCGGGCTTCGATCCGAACGGCGTTCGTACCGCTTTGCCGGTACTACAGACGCTGTCGCGTCTTGCCGCTTATGGAGCAGGGAAATTCCTGCCTTGGCTCGACCGGAATCGGCAAGCATTAGAAGAGGCGGCCGGGCTTCCTCTTGCATTGTCGGGCGTCGCCGCGGCGGCCCTGGCCGATCTGAGCTTTAGTCCCGAGCAGGGCGAAATGATACATCTGCTGCTGCGTCTGCCCGGCGCCGCAGCCCATGCCCTGGAGCAGCGGCCGCTCGGCTACAAGAAATTCCCCTTCGGCACGGTGGAACTGGTGAACGATTTCGATGGAGAACAGAAATGAGCATCCATGCAAAAGGCCCGGACATGCTGCGGGAAAACGCCGGTGTGCTGAAAAGCCGCATGGGCGCTTTCTTCCCGGGCAGCCATGTGATTTTCCGTGGACACGACCTGCATGCCGAACTCAAGGACATGGACTGGGTGGAGCTCTATGTGTTCGGCATCACCGGCCGTCGCTTCTCGCCCGAACAGCTGCGGTTGCTTCATTCCATTTGGACTTATACCAGCTACCCGGATGTCCGCTTGTGGAACAACCGGGTCGCGGCGTTGGCGGGCAATGCACGCAGCACAGGCAATTTAGGTATCGCGGCCGCGTTGGCGGTATCGGAAGCGTCGATTTACGGCCGCGGCATCGACATGCGCGCGATCGATTTCCTGGTACGCACGCACGAGCGACTGGACGAGGGTGGAACACTGGAAGAATGTGTGCGTTCCGAGCTGGACGCACGACGCAGCATCGCCGGTTACGGCAGACCGCTCATCAACGGTGACGAGCGTAACCGACACATGCTGGAGCTGGTCAGCGAGCTGGGACTGGACCAGGGAAAGTATTTGCAGCTTGCATTCGCGATCGAGGAGTTCCTGTTTGCCGGCCGCTGGCGAATGAAAATGAATTATGGAGGGTTGGCTGCGGCACTAGCCGCCGATCTAGGGTTGTCGTCAAGAGAGTATTACTTGTTCTTGTTCCCGGCTTTTCTGGCTGGAATGCAACCCTGTCTGATCGAGGCTTCGGAGCGCCCGGAAGGCGCTTTATTTCCGACTTCCTGTGCCGATATTCGATACGAGGGCCGGCGGCCGCGTCCATGGCGGCAAGCAAAAGAATAAGCGCGACGAATAGAGAATCGACTCGCCGGCAGCCGTTCCGGCACGCGTAATTCGGCTTGAATGCGCAATATTAAGGGGGGAATCGATATGCAGCCACTGCAACGGCAGGCGCTATGTATGCTTCTCGCGCTTGCTTTGGCCAATATGGCGACTGCCCAGACTTCCGACGAAGAGGACTTAGCGCTCGCTTACGGCGACAAGAATTTTGTCAGCATCGCTACCGGCAGCCAGCAACCGGTCTCGCGGGCGCCGGCGGTGGCCACCGTCATTACCGCGCGCGATATCGAGGCAATGGGCGCCACCGATCTGAATCAGGTGCTGGAAAGCGTACCGGGGTTGCATGTATCGGTGTCGTCCCAAGCCTATAACCCGCTGTACACTTTTCGCGGCATCGTCTCCGGTTACAACGCCCAGGTCCTGATGCTGGTCAATGGCATACCGATCACGACAGTATTCACCGGAAACCGGGGGCAGGCATGGGGCGGCATGCCACTGGAGAACGTGGCGCGCATCGAAGTCATCCGCGGTCCTGGATCCGCGCTTTACGGAGCTGACGCTTTTTCCGGTGTGATCAACGTGATCACGAAAACCGCCAACGATATCAAGGGCACCGAATACGGCGTGCGTGCCGGCAGTTTCAATACCCGCGACGGTTGGATACAACACGGCGGCAGCCTTGGGCCGCTGAAGGCTGCCTTTTATCTGAGAGTGGCGCATACCGACGGCCAAGACGGCGTGATCGAGCGGGACTTGCAATCCTCGCTGGACACACTCTACAGCACTGACGCGTCGCTTGCTCCCGGTTCCGTGAACACGAGAACTAATGCCCTTGATGCCCGGACGGACTTGTCGTACAGACAGTGGCGTTTCCGTGCCGCCTATCAGAAGCGGGAAGTCGGTATTGGAGCAGGACTGGCGGAAAGCCTGGATCCGAATGGGGTGGCACCGGAATCGCGGCTTTACGTCGACCTGAGCTACGAAAACCGGAACTGGGCCCGCAACTGGGAAGTATCCGGCGTGGTCGGGTATTACAACATCAAGGAGGAGCAGAGCGACTCCGCCTATACCTTGTTCCCGGCCGGCGCGTTCGGCGGAACCTTCCCGAACGGGGTTGTCGGCAATCCGGGCCATGCGGAACGCCATACCCATGCCAGTCTGTCCGCATTCTATACGGGCTTTCGCCATCATCGGCTGAGAATAGGCGGGGGCTACCGGCTGGAAGACTTGTATGAAACCAGTGAATCCAAGAACTTCGGAATTGTCAGCCTTCCATCGGTCGGGGCTTCGTTCGTACCGCTGTCCGGCATGGTGGATGTCAGCAATGATCCGGCGCTGGTCTACATGCAGCCGCACAAGCGCGATGTGAACTATGTATTTGCGCAGGATGAATGGAGCCTCGCGAACGACTGGACCTTGACTGCAGGAGTGCGACGGGACAACTACTCGGATTTCGGTTCGACCACCAATCCGCGCCTCGCCCTGGTATGGAATGCCGCGTACAACGTCGTCATCAAGGCGATGCACGGACGTGCTTTCAGGGCGCCGAATTTTACCGAACTGTACAGCATCAACAATCCGGTAAACACGGGCAATCCCAATCTCAAACCGGAATTGATCACAACCGACGAGTTGGCTTTTTCCTGGCAGCCGACCACGAATCTGCAGACGAATTTCAGCCTGTTCCACTACCGGATGAGCAACCTCATCAAGTTCGTCGCGAATGCCGATCCGACCACGGGTTCCACCGCACAGAATGCAGGAGACCAGACTGGGCGCGGCGCCGAAATCGAGTTGAACTGGGACGCAACGCGCGACCTGAGGCTGACGGGCAATCTGTCGTTGCAACACTCCACCGACGAAGCCTCGGGTCAGGACGCCGGCCTCGCACCGCATCGACATCTGTTCGTCGGTGCCGACTGGCGCTTTGCACCGTTATGGCAGTTCGGCGCGATCGTCAACCATGTGGCCGACCGGAGGCGAGAGCCGGGAGATACGCGCCCGCAAATCCCGGACTACACCACCGTGGATTTGACCTTGCGCCGCGAAAAACTGGCCGGCGGGTGGAACGTGCGCGGAATCGTACGCAACCTGTTCGACCGCGATGCGCGCGAACCGTCTTTCGCGCCGGGGAATATCCCCCTTGATCTGCCGTTGCCGGGGCGGGCTTTCTATATCCAGTTCGAACATAGTTTGTGATGCCGCAACGGCTTGCCATCCATGCCGCCGGCTGCGGATAACCGGGGGAACACGGAAATTTCCGCTGCTTTCAACAAAAATGCTATTTTTCAATATTGACAACTATTTCTTAGGGGCTATTCAGCGGAAAGTGCGGTTGCGCGACAACCCGGATTTCCGCAATCCCGATTTCGCCTGATATGACGTGCGCTCCAGTTCCCCCGCAAACGCCGGCAATACGTTCTTGCCGTCGCGTCGGCCTGCCGCCTTCGGGCGAGCGGGGGAACCTGAGCCGCCTCCATCTACTGGGCCGTGCCGTCCTCTGGCCGTTTGCACTCTGGGCCATGCTCGCGCTGTTCACCGGTGCCGCGTGGGCTGCCGATGTGCGCGAATATTCCCCTCCTGTCCATGCCGAGCTTCGGCAGGATGTGGGCAAGGTTCGGGATGCCGCTACCGAGTCCGCTTCCGGGCGGACGGTAACAGCCCGATTGCTCCCGATTCGCCTGGCCGAAGCGGGGAAGCAGGCAGGTGCGGCAAGTGCGGTTTCCGGTGCTGCGATCGGCGTCGTCTATCCCGATCTCGGCGAGCCGTACCGGAGTGTCTTCGCCACCATCGTCGACGGTATACAGGACAAGGCGCGGATGCCGATCCGCAGTTATCCGGTCGGTGCGAATGCGGAGCAGGGCGCGCTCGAATCGCAGGTGCGTCATGACGGCGTGAAGGTCGTGATCGCGCTCGGCCGCCAGGGACTGAAGGCGGCTTCCACGCTGGGCCGAACCATGCCGGTGGTGGTCGGCGGCGTGCTTGCGGTGCCTGCCATGGAAAAACCGAACATGTTGAGCATCAGTCTCACGCCGGATCCGGCGCTCTTGTTTGCGCAACTCAAGAGCCTCGTTCCTGGTGTCAGGCGCGTGCTGGTCGTCTATAACCCGCATGACAACGACTGGCTGATCAAGCTGGCTCGCGAAGCCGCCAAGGCGCAGGGGCTGGAACTGGCGGCTTATGAAGCGCATGACCTTGCAACGGCGGCACGGCTTTACCAGGCGGCATTTGCCGCAAGCGACGCCCGGCGCGATGCAGTATGGCTGCCGCAGGATGCGACGACTGTCGACGAGTCGACCATTTTGCCGCTGGTGCTCAGGGAATCCTGGAATCGCAATGTTCCCGTATTTTCAAGCAGTTTTCTGCATGTAAAAAAAGGGGCTTTGTTCGCGCTTTATCCGAACAACCTCGAACTGGGCAAGACGCTGGCCTCGGCCGCGCAAGACATGTTGTCCGGAGAAGCAGGGCGGCGCCGCCTGCTGCCCCTGCGCGACGTCCAGACCGCCATCAACCTGCGCACGGCCAGCCATATCGGACTGAACATCGGTTATCAGCAGCAACGCAATTTCGACTTCATTTTTCCGGAGCCTTGATTGACTAGATCCAGACCACAGCGACAAACCGGCACGATCCGGCATCACAAGCAGCCACTTCGGTCGCGTCATCCGGCAAGGCATGCAGAGCGCGGAGGAGACGCATGACCTTGCGCGATTTCCTGCACCGTACCGGCTTCCGGCGCCAGTTGACGATCGTCGTCAGTGCGGCGATTCTCGGCCTGGCGCTGTTCTCGTCGCTGATGAACTCGTGGGAGGCGAGCCGCCGGATGGAAGGCTACCTGATCGAGCAGGGCCTGCGCGTCACCGAAAACCTGGCCCGGCAAAGCGTGCTGGCTTTGCTGTATCACTCGCCCGACAATGTGCGCGACGGGGTTGCCACCACACTTGCGTTTCCCGACGTGCTGCAGGTGGAAATCGTCGATGCTGCACATCGTGTGCTGTTGTCGCAGGTGAAGCCCGGCGTATCGGCGTCGGCGACGCTGGCCGAGACGGCGAACGAAGTTCCGTCCGGCCCCGTGCTCGAACTGGAAAACAAGGATGAATGGCGTTTCGGCGCGCCGGTCTATGAAGGAGTCGAGGAAATCTCGCCGTTCGAGCTGCAGGAGCACCAGCCGCAACTGCTCGGCTATGTGCATGTGGTGATCGGCAAGGGCACGCTCAACCATCTTCTGATTTCTCTGCTGGTCGGGAATCTCGCCATTACGCTGTCGTTCGCCGCGGTGCTGCTGGGCGTCATGCGCTTGCTGGCGCGCCATATGATCCAGCCGTTGCATGCGCTGTCGCGCCTGATGGGGCGCGCCGAGGCCGGGGAATCGGGCATGCGTGCGGTTCTTTCCGGGCCGCGCGACATCGTCGAGATGGCGCATGCGTTCAACAAGATGATGGATGTGCTGGAAGAGCGCGAGGCCGAGCTCAAGCAGTCGCGCGATGACGCATTGCGGACGGCGCTGATGAAGACGCAGTTCGCGGCCACTGTCAGCCACGAGGTGCGCACTCCCCTGAACGGCGTCGTCGGCATGCTCGACATGCTGAAGGAGATGCGGCTCACCAAGCGCCAGCAGGAGTGCGTCGACGTTGCCTGGAATTCGGCGCGCGCGCTGATCGAACTGATCAACGATATCCTCGATTTCTCGAAGATGGAAGCCGGCAAGCTGGAACTGGACGAAATCGAATTCGACCTGCGCAACCTGGTGGAGGAAGTGATCGAATTGCTGGCCCGGCAGGCGCAGCAGAAAGGACTGGAGATCGGTTATCTGCTCGCGCCCGAGGTGCCGCAGCGGATCAGAGGGGATTCGTTGCGGCTGCGGCAGGTCCTGCTCAACCTGATCGGCAATGCGGTCAAATTTACCGAACACGGAGAAGTGGCGGTGCATGTGTCGCTGGCGCCGGGCGATACCTACCGTCTGCGCTTCGAAGTAGTCGACACCGGCATCGGCATGAACGAGGGCGGGATCAAGACCATTTTCGAATCGTTCGCGCAGGCAGATCGCTCCACGACGCGCAAGTATGGCGGAACCGGTCTCGGCCTGGCAATCTGCCGGCAGCTGGTAAACCTGATGAAGGGCGACATCGGCGTCACCAGCGAACCGGGCAAGGGAAGCCTGTTCTGGTTCACGGCGGTCTGCCGCCCGCTGCCGACGCAGGAAGCGGTGCCGCAAGTGCCGGCGCTGGCCGGAGTGCGGACGCTGGTGGTCGACAGCAGCCGTATCGTGCGCGCATTCATCGAGCAGAGCCTGGTGCAGGCCGGCATGCACTGCCACAGCGTCGACAATGGGACGGAGGCGCTGGCCGAGCTGGCGCGCTGCGCGCGTAGCGGCCATCCATACGAGCTGCTGATCGTCGAAGCCGATGCGGTCGACGACCGCGGCGCGGAACTGGTGCGGCGGGTGGCGATGGACGGCAGCGGCGCCACACTGCGGATACTGGTGCTGGACCGGTATGCGGCCCCCCTGGGCAACCGGCCGGCGGGTGCCGATCTTTATCTGGGCAAGCCGTTGCGGCTGGAGCGGTTGATGGAAGCGTTGCACCGCCTGATGCCGGGAATGCCGGCCCCGGCCGCGGCGGCCTTCACGCCAACGGCAACGACTGCCGGCGGTACCGGACCCGCAGTGCGCGAATACCGGGTACTGGTGGCGGAAGACAACCGCACCAACCAGATGGTAGCGGCCGGCATGCTGGCGATGAACGGCTGTGATTGCGAATTCGCCGCGAACGGACGGCAGGCGGTAGAGGCCGTCCGCAGCAGCCGCTTCGACCTGATCCTGATGGATTGCAGCATGCCGGAAATGGACGGTTACGAGGCAACCGCCCATATCCGCAATTTCGAGGAGCCGCTGGGACGGCGCACGCCGATCGTCGCGATGACGGCAAACACCCAGCGCGGCGACGCCGAGAAATGCCTTGCGGCCGGCATGGACGATTACCTGGCCAAGCCGATCACGCTGGTCGAATTGCGGCGGAAGCTGGAACGCTGGTTGTCGCGCACCGGCGCTGCCGTTCCGGTGCCGCCGGCGGCGGCCGCCGCCGGCGAGCCGCTCGATCGCGAGGTGTTCGACAAGTTGCGCGAAATCCTGGGGCCGGCGCTGCAGCAATCGATTGCCCCGTTCCTGGAAGACACCCCGTCCTATCTCGACCAGCTGGAGCGGGCGGTCGAGATGGACGATGCCGACACCGCGCGCGCGATGGCGCACTCGATCAAGGGCAGCAGCGGCAACCTGGGCGCGATGACGCTGTCGCACCTGGCGAAGGACGCCGAGGAACTGGCGATCGAGCGCCGCGTGGCCGACATCCGCCCGTTGCTGGAGCGCCTGCGCCATGCATTCGATGCGGTCGCCGCGCTGCTCGCGCCGGAGGTCAGCATGGACGATCGCACCAACGTGCCGCGCGGCGAGGAGATCGCGCAGGTGCTGGTGGTGGACGACGACCGCAGCACCCGCAGCTCGCTGCGCCATACCTTGCAGCGCGACGGCTTCCGGGTGGAAGAGGCGGCCGATGGCGCCCAGGCGCTGCAGATGCTCAAGCGGATGCAGCCGGACGTGATCCTGATGGATGCGGTGATGCCGGTGATGGACGGCTTTACCGCATGCGCCCGGGTGCAGGAATTGCCGAACGGCCGCGCGATACCGGTGCTGATGATCACCGCGCTGGAAGACAACACCTCGGTCGAACGCGCGTTCGCCGCCGGCGCCAGCGACTACATTCCGAAGCCGATCCACTTTGCGGTGCTGTCGCAGCGGGTGCGCCGCATCATCGAAGCCAACCAGGCGGAAAAGCGGATCCGCCATCTCGCCTACAACGACTTGCTGACCGGGCTGCCAAACCGGGCCTTGTTCATGGAGCAGCTGGGGCACCGGATCGAGCAGGCCCGCGTCGCCGGCGAATCGATCGCCGTGCTGTTCCTCGACCTCGACCGCTTCAAGAACGTCAACGACACGCTTGGACACGACGTGGGCGACCGCCTGCTGGTCGCGGTGGCGCAGCGCATCCGCCGCAGCGTGCGCAATGCCGATTGCGTGGCACGCCTGGGCGGCGACGAATTCACCGTGGTGCTGGCCGAAGTGGTGGGGCCGAACGCCGCGGTGGCGGCGGCGCAGAACATTGTGCGCGCGATCTCGACGCCGTTCCAGATCGACGGGCACGATATCTTCGTCACCACCAGCATCGGCATTTCGATGTACCCGCATGACGCCACCGACGTCGGCTCGCTGCTCAAGCACGCCGATACCGCGATGTACCGTGCCAAGCGCACCGCCAGCGGCTTCCAGTTCTTCGAGGCGGCGATGGAACGCTCGATTTCCGAGCACGTGCGGATGGAAAACGATTTGCGGCGCGCCCTCGAGCGCGACGAGCTGGAAGTGTTCTACCAGCCGCAGGCGCGCCTGGACAACGGCACCATCGTCGGCGCCGAAGCGCTGGTGCGCTGGCGCCATCCGGTGCGCGGCATGGTGCCGCCGGCGGAATTCATCCCGCTGGCCGAGGAAACCGGCCTGATCAATTCGGTCGGGGAATGGGTATTGCGCACCGCCTGCACGCAATTGCAGACCTGGATCGGAGCCGGACTGCCGCCGCTGCGGGTGGCCGTCAATCTCTCGGTCAAGCAACTGCTGCAGAAAAACTTTGCCGAGATCGTCGAGCAGGCGCTGGCCGATACCGGTTTGCCGGCCGGCCTGCTGGAACTCGAGATCACCGAGAGCACGCTGATGGAAAACGCGCAGGACACGCTGGAAGCGCTGCATCGCCTGCACCAGCTCGGCGTGCGGCTATCGATCGACGATTTCGGTACAGGCTATTCGTCGCTGTCCTACCTGAAGCGCTTTCCGGTCGATATCATCAAGATCGACCGCTCGTTCGTGCGCGACGTGCCGCACGATGTCGACGATGCGGCGATCGTCACCGGCATTGTCGCGCTGGCACACAGCCTGCGGCTGGAAGTGGTGGCGGAAGGAGTGGAGACGGAAGCGCAATTGCATTTCCTGCGTGAACAGTCCTGCGATCTGCTGCAAGGCTACTACCTGAGCAAGCCGGTGCCGGCCGAACAGTTCGAGCGCGACCTGCTGGCGCGTGCCTATCCGCAGTGGGCCGGGCACAGCCGCAGCCTGCCCGGCCCGGGATAGCACGGCCACCTGCCGGCGCACCGGCAGGTGATAAAAAACTAGCGCACCAGCCGCCCGTTTTGGCCGATCATCGTCAATTCGACGAATTCGCTGCCGGAGTGGTCTTCCGGGCCGTAAGTGATCAGGATGCCGCCCAGGTCGACGTGATGCATCGATTCCAGCCCGTGAACGAAGCCGTCGCGAGTCAGCTTGCGGCCGGCACGCCGCAAGCCTTCCACCATCACCTGGGCGCTGACATAGCCTTCCATCGCCGCATACGAGACGGTCGCGCCCGATGCCCGCGCCGCCGCCTGGAATTCCACGCCCAGCCTGCTGGTGCTGAGATCCGGCGCGGGCGTGATCTGCGACAGGATCACGCCGACGCCGTCGCTTCCCAATTCGTGGATGAATGCATCCGACGAGTTGTTCGACAGCGTCATGATCTGCATGTGATTGCCGAGTTTGCGGATCGCCTTGATCTCGCCGATCGTATTCTTGGCCGAGCTGACGATGATCAGCGCATCCGGGTTGGCCGCGATCACCGTTTTCGCGGTCGCGACGAAATCCGGGTTGACCCGGGCGAATTTCGCAATCAGCACCGGCTTCAGATTTTGTGCGGCCATTGCCTTCTGGAAGCCCTCCAGGCCGTCCTGGCCGAACGAATCGTCGACATGCAGCAGGCCGATGCGCTTGAAGCCGGTGGTCGCGAACTGCTGCACGCCTTTCGCCACTTCATCCTGGTACTTGGCCCTGACGTTGAAGATCCAATGATTGACCGGCGTGTGGAATACCGAGGCACCGGTGCCCGGCGCCACCAGCGGTACGTGGTTGGCTTCGATGATCGGCAGGATCTTCTGCGTGTGGGGTGTGCCGCGACACTGGAACAATGCGAACACATGGTCGTTCCTGATCAGCGTTTCGGCATTCGCCGCCGCCAGTTTCGGGTCGAACTTGTCATCCAGCGTGCGCACCACGATCTTGCGGCCGAACACGCCGCCTTGCCGATTGACCTGGGCAAAATAGGCATCCGCACCTTCGTTCATTTCCTTCACGGGGCCGGCGATGATGCCGGTGATGCCGATCGTGCGTCCAATCAGGATCGTGTCGTCGGTCACGCCGTCTTCCGCGTGTGCCGTCAAGGCAATGCAGCTCAGCAGTAGCGCACAGAGGGAGAAACGGCCGGTTTTCGGAATCATGGTTTTTCCTTTAGGAAAGCTTTAGTGGCGCATTGTTGAATGCGGGACAGGGGGGCGCAATTGTGGGTTTTACGTAACAGGCGAGGAGTAAAAGCCGGGCCGGAATCTTGATTTGCGTCAGCCGGGGCTCATTTGAAATGTCGCCCCTCAACCTTCGGCTGCGAATCGCATAGAATGTATTGGTGCGCCGCACAAACGAGCGTCCGGAGGTTCCAGAAATGAAGATTCATGAATTGTCGAATACACAGGCAGCGTCTGTTTCCGCCATCGACGACCGCCGCGCGGTACGAGTGAAGGAATTGTCCGAGCGCGACCGCCGGCGCCTGCTCATGCACTTCCTGGCTCTCGACGACAGCGACCGCCTGCTGCGCTTCGGCACGGTGCTGCCGGACGAACTGATCACCCGTTATGTCCAAAAGCTCGACTTCGCGCGCGACGCGGTATTCGGCGTGTACGATGAGCAGTTGCGCCTGCTCGGCGTCGGCCATATCGCTTTTGCGCCGAAGGAAGCGCTGCCGTTGCTGAGCGGTGCCACGCTGAAGGCACGGATCGCGGAGTTCGGGGTATCGGTATCCGCCCACGCGCGCGGCTGCGGCGTCGGCTCCCGATTGTTCGAGAGGGCAGCGATCCATTGCCGCAACCGGGATGTGGATACCCTGTACATGCATTGCCTGGCTTCCAATCAGACGATGATGCATATTGCGCGCAAGGCGGGCATGGAAATTCATCGAGATTACGGCGAAGCAGATGCCTACCTGACGCTGCCGCCGGCCAATCCCGGCAGCATGCTGCAGGAAGCAGTCGAAGAACAGGTCGCCAGTTTCGATTACTCGTTCAAGGCAAATGCGAAAGCCGCGGCCAAATGGTGGCGTCGGCTGCCTGGCATCAAGCGCAAGTAGAACGCTTGCGAGGGGCATGCGATGGCGGCGGGCTGTCCGGAGGGGCCGGAATGCCCGATCCTCAGCTCGACACCCGCCTTGCCAGATAGTTGCGCAATTCGCCCATCGTCACCTTGCCGTCGTGGTCGGTATCGATATGGCTGAAACGTTCGACCACGCGATTCAGGCCCGCGGCCTGCGCCTCGCTGCGGTTGAGCGCGCCGTCGCCATCCCGGTCCGCCGCCTTGAACTTGGCGTCGAACTTTGCCACATAGCGCGGCTTGGCGGTTTCGGTCGATTGCGCGATCGCGACCCCGCCGGCAAGCACTCCCGCGATCAGCGACAATATGATGGTCGATTGCATCGCCTGTTTCCCCTTTACAAGACTTGTCCTCGATAAGCTCAATGTAAGAAGCGGGCATGCAATTCGCCAACGCAGTTACCAGTTGTTACGCCTGTTACCAGCGCTGTCATGCTGCACTGTGCATTGAGTCGCGATCCCGGCTGTGCTACCGTGCAAAGTGCAATAAACGACAAGCCCACAAGGCATGTCAGTTTGGCAGCGATATCATCGCACCCAAAGACACGATTTTTGGTTTGGAGACTGAATGAACGCACCCCTGAACGCCGGGCAGCGCCTGCTGCCGGACGATATTTCCCTCGAAGATAAATTCACGCTGGAGCGCGGCCGCGCCTTCATCACCGGCACCCAGGCCTTCATCCGGCTGGCGATCATGCAGGCACAGCGCGACCGCAAGGCGGGCTTGAACACCGCCGGCTTCATCACCGGCTATCGCGGCTCCCCGCTCGGCAACGTCGACCTGACCGCGGCCAAGGCGAAGAAGCACCTGGAAGCGCACGACGTCAAGTTCCACCCCGGCATGAACGAAGACCTGGCCGCGACCAGCGTCTGGGGCACCCAGCAGGTCAACCTGTTCCCCGGCGCGCGCTACGACGGCGTGTTCGGCATGTGGTACGGCAAGGGGCCGGGCGTCGACCGCTGCGGCGATGTGTTCAAGCATGCGAACATGGCCGGCACCTCGGCGCACGGCGGCGTGCTGGTGCTGGCCGGCGACGACCATGCGGCCAAGTCCTCCACCACCGCGCACCAGAGCGAACACATCCTGAAAGCCTGCGGCATCCCGGTGCTGTATCCGTCGTCGGTGCAGGAATACCTGGACTACGGTTTGCACGGCTGGGCGATGAGCCGCTACACCGGGCTCTGGGTCGCAATGAAATGCGTGACCGACATCGTCGAGTCGGGCGCCTCGGTCGAACTCGACCCGGAGCGGGTGCAGATCGTGTTGCCGGACGATTTCGTGTTGCCGCCCGGCGGCCTCAATATCCGCTGGCCGGACGGCGTGCTGGAGCAGGAAGCGCGGATGAACAATTTCAAGTGGTATGCGGCGCTCGCCTATGCGCGCGCCAACCACCTGAACCGCATCATCTGGGACAGCCCGCATGCGCGCATCGGCATCATCACCGCCGGCAAATCCTACCTCGACACGCGCCAGGCGCTGGCCGATCTCGGCATTGACGAGCATGTCGCGCGCGACATCGGCATCCGCCTGTACAAGGTCGGCATGACCTGGCCGCTGGAAGCGGAAGGCGTGCGTGCATTCGCGCAAGGGCTGGATGAAATCCTGGTGGTCGAGGAAAAGCGCCAGATCCTCGAATACCAGTTGAAGGAAGAACTGTACAACTGGCGCGACGACGTGCGTCCGCGCGTGGTCGGCAAGTTCGACGACACCGGCGAGTGGAGCGGCAACCACCGCGAAGGGCACGGCAACTGGCTGCTGCCGGCCACCTACGAACTGAATCCGGCACAGATCGCGCGCGCGATCGCGGCGCGCATCGGCAAGTACTTTGCCGGCCATCCGGCCGAGCGCCGCGTGCAGGAGCGCATCGCCTACCTGGAAGCGAAGGAGGCGGTACTGAACGCCGGTTCCAGCGTCGGCGCCAAGCCTGACCCATCCAAGGACCGCATCCCGCACTTCTGCTCCGGCTGTCCGCACAACACGTCCACCAAGGTGCCCGAGGGCAGCCGCGCGCTGGCCGGCATCGGCTGCCATTACATGGTGCTGTGGATGGACCGCAGCACCGCCACCTTCACCCACATGGGCGCGGAAGGCGCGACCTGGATCGGGCAGGCGCCGTTCACCTGCGAACAGCACGTGTTCGCCAACCTCGGTGACGGCACCTATTTCCATTCCGGCCTGCTGGCGATCCGTTCCGCCGTGGCGGCCAAGGTCAACATGACCTACAAGATCCTGTACAACGACGCGGTCGCGATGACCGGCGGCCAGCATGTCGACGGCCCGCTCGATCCGGCGATGATCTCGCGCCAGATCGCGGCCGAAGGCGTCAATCCCATCATCGTGGTCACCGACGAGCCGGACAAGTACCCGTCTGCTACCAATTGGGCGCCCGGCGTCACGATCCGCCACCGCGACGAACTCGATGCGGTGCAAAAGGAATTGCGCGAGACGAAGGGCGTATCGGCGATCATCTACGACCAGACCTGCGCGTCCGAAAAGCGGCGCCGCCGCAAGCGTAACGAATATCCGGACCCGGCCAAACGGGTGGTGATCAACGAAGCGGTGTGCGAAGGCTGCGGCGATTGCAGCGTGCAGTCGAACTGCCTGTCGGTGGAACCGCTGGAAACCGAGTTCGGCCGCAAGCGCCAGATCAACCAGTCATCCTGCAACAAGGATTATTCCTGCGTCAAGGGTTTCTGCCCGAGCTTCGTCACGGTCGAGGGCGGCCAGTTAAAGAAGCCGAAGAAGGCGGCGGTCGATGACGCCGCCGGTGCGCGCAAGCTGCCCATCCTGGAAGGCAGCCGGCTACCGCAGCCGGCGCTGCCGTCGACCGAGCAACCGTTCGGGATACTGGTGACCGGCATCGGTGGCACCGGCGTGATCACGATCGGCCAGATCCTGGCGATGGCCGCGCATATCGAAGGCAAGGGCTGCTCGGTGCTCGACATGAGCGGCCTCGCGCAGAAGGGCGGCCCGGTGATGTCGCATGTGCGGCTGGCCGATCATCCGGACGAGATCCATTCGACCCGGGTCGGCACCGGCGCGGCCGACCTGGTGATCGGCTGCGATGTGATCGTCACCGCCAGCCGCGACGCGCTGTCGCGCATGGGCGAGGGACGCACGCACGCGGCGATCAATACCGCCGGCTCGCCGACCGCGGCATTCGTGCGTAATCCCGACTGGCAGTATCCGGGCGCGGCAGCCGTAGCCGACATCGGCCGCGCCTGCGGCGACGGCAATGCCGATTTCGTCGATGCCGGCAAGGTCGCCACCGCGCTGATGGGCGACAGCATCGCCACCAACATGTTCATGCTCGGCTACGTCTGGCAGAAGGGTTGGGTGCCGCTGTCGGAGGCGGCGCTGCTCAAGGCGATCGAATTGAACGGGGTATCGGTCGAGTTCAACAAGCAGGCATTCGTCTGGGGCCGCAACGCCGCGCACGACTGGGCGGCGGTGGAACGGCTCGCCAAGCAAGGCGATAGCGCCGCCCAGGTCATCGAGTTCAAGCGCACGCCCTCGCTCGACGAGCTGATCGAACGCCGCGTCGAATTCCTGACGCAGTACCAGAACGCCGGCTACGCGCGCCGCTACCGCGACTTCGTCGAACAGGTACGGGGCGCGGAAAGCGCGCTGGTCGACAACAAGCCGCTACGCCTGACCGAAGCGGTGGCACGCTACCTGTTCAAGCTGATGGCGTACAAGGACGAGTACGAAGTCGCGCGCCTGCACACCGATCCGGCGTTCCGCAACCGGATCGCCGCCATGTTCGAAGGCGACTACAGCCTGCGTTTCCACCTGGCGCCGCCGCTGCTGGCCAGGCGCGATGCCGACGGCCACCTGGTGAAACGGGAATTCGGGCCGTGGATGCTGCATGCATTCGGAATCCTCGCCAGGCTGCGCTTCCTGCGCGGCACCCCGCTCGATATCTTCGGCCGCACCGAGGAGCGCAAGACCGAACGCGCGCTGATCGCGCAGTACCGGGATACCGTGGGCCGCCTGCTGCCGCAACTGAACCGGGACAATCTGGCGGCCGCAGTGGCGGTGGCGAGCATTCCGGAAGACATACGCGGCTACGGCCACGTGAAGGAGAAGCATCTGCAGGCGGCACGGGAAAAGGAGGCGGCGCTGCTGAAAGCGTTCGCGCAGCCGCACGGCGGCGCCGGTTCGGCACAGGATGCTGCATAGCACAAGCCGAAACCGCATAGGCATCCGCCCGCTACGCAGGCCGCCATGCCGGGCAAGATCGGCATGGCGGCCTTGCTTTTTCCGCTGCAGGGGATAAAGTAGCGCGAAAACCGGGGGACCCCTGCCATGCATCCGATCCGACCAGATCCAAGCGACCAGCGTGAAATGCGACGCCAGGCGCATCGCGTCTACATGTCGGGCCTGGTGGTGCTGAACATGCTGATCGAGTCCATCGAGCTCGGTTTCTTTGCCTACGCCGGCACCATCCCGGCGTGGATTGCCGAGGCGTTTTTCGTGGTCGGCACTTCATCCGCACTGGTGATTTACCTGTTCATCCGCGCCGGCTTCAACCTGCGCCTGAAGGAACGCGGCATGCTGGTGCCGCAACTGATCATCAACGGCGTGATCCAGCTGTCGTTCCTGGTGCTGGCGCCGAACCTGGCCATCCTTTTCCTGCTGGTGCTGATCGCATTTTCCGGCTACGCGGTGGTGGAATTCACGCCGCGCCAGTTCACCGTCGGCTGGCTGGTGTACGGCGCCGGCAGCGCTCTTGCGTTATGGGCCACGCGCGACCGTTTCGCCTACCCCGGCGTCTCCGGCCTGGAAATCGTCCTGGTATGGTTGTTCTTTTTCCTGACGCTGCGCAGCCTGACGCTTGCCAGCAGCCGCTTCAGCAGCCTGCGCGAACGCTTGTCGGAAAAGAACCGGGAATTGCAGCGCTCGCTGCGCCAGATCGAGGAACTCGCCAGCCGCGATCACCTGACCGGCGTCTTCAATCGCGGCCACCTGATGACGATGCTGATCGCCGAGCTGCGACGCTCGGAACGCAGTGCCGACCCGTTCTGCTTCGTGATGCTGGATCTCGATCATTTCAAGGCCATCAATGACCATTGCGGCCATCCGGTAGGCGATCTGGTGCTCAAGACCGTGTGCGACATCGCGACCGAGACCCTGCGCGTCGTCGATGCGGTAGGGCGCCTGGGCGGCGAGGAGTTTGGCGTGGTTCTGCCCAACACCACCCTGGAACAGGGCGCGACCTCGATCGAAAGGCTGCGCGTCGCGGTGCAGCGGCATCCCTGGGAGGGGCTCGCGCCGGGGCTGACGGTGACGTTTTCCGCCGGCGTGGCGGTACGCCGAGAAAACGATACCGTGGAAACCCTGGTCAAGCGCGCCGACGATGCGTTGTACGCAGCCAAGCAGGCCGGCCGCAACCAAGTGCTGGTCAGTCGAGTTGATGACGCAGTGCGGAAAGCTCGATGTGAGTGAGGATTACCGCGCTTTTGACGGCGTAATTCATGCTGTCGTTTCCGATCACGCTCTGCGCGCGCTGACTCAGGCGCGCCAGGTCATCGATGCTGTCGCGTACCGCGCTGGCGTCATCCAGCAGCAAGGCGCGGCGCGCCAGGCCTGAGCGCCAGCCCAGTTGCTGCACGCAATCCTGCAACTCCTCGGGGATGGTGGCGTCCGCATGGCAAGCGCAGACCGCATGGAAAATGGTGCGGTCGATGAAGTGCAGGCGCTGCCGCAGATCTTCGTTATTTTTTATCATCGGGCGACTCCTGGTTGAATCGGATTGAAGGGGTATGCTCGATTCGAGCGGGCGCTCCCAGTCGTGCGGCGCTCGCGGAAAAAGCCAGTGTGCGAAGCAGCAGCGAAAGGATGGCGCATGCTCGCTGCCGTTCATGACGAAGTGCTCGATGATTCGATATCCCTGCAACAATAAAGTTCCGAGCGAAAACGGTTTGCATCGCCCGGATTGTTCAGCGTATCGTGGTTGACGCGGCCGGCGTCGATTGGTCCGTCGCCGGCGCAGTGCGGGAAGCGGTAGCCTGGCCGGTGTCTACAGGCTGGCCGGGGCTTCAATGTACTCGCGGTAGCCGCGTGCCCGCAATTCGCATGCCGGGCAGGTTCCGCAGCCGTAGCCCCAGTCATGCAATTCCCCGCGTTCGCCGAGATAGCAGGTATGGGTATCGGCGCGGATCAGGTCGACCAGCGGCTGTCCGCCGAGTTGCTGCGCCAGGCTCCAGGTGGCCGCCTTGTCTATCCACATCAGCGGCGTTTCCAGTTTCAGGCGCGTGCCCATGCCGAGGTTGAGCGCGACTTGCAGTGCCTTCATCGTATCGTCGCGGCAGTCGGGATAACCGGAGAAATCGGTCTCGCACATGCCGCCTACCAGCACCTCCAGTCCGCGCCGATAGGCAACGGTGGCGGCAATGGTGAGGAACAGCAGATTGCGGCCGGGGACGAAGGTGTTCGGCAAGCCATTGTCCTGCATTGCGATTTCCACGTCCCGCGTGAGCGCGGTATCGGCGATCTGCGCCAGCAGGCCCAGGTCGATCAGGTGGTCTTCGCCCAGCCTGGCATCCCAGGCGGCGTCCAGCGCGCGCATCTTTTGCAGCAACGGCAGCCGCACGTCGAGCTCGATGGCATGGCGCTGGCGGTAATCGAAACCGATGGTTTCGACTTTGGGATAGCGCGCGAGCGCCCATGCGAGGCAGGTGGTGGAATCCTGCCCGCCGCTGAACAGCACGAGCGCGCCTGAAGTGGATGTCATGTCGGTACCGGTATACAAGTTTTCCCAGTGGCGCACCATACAACGGATTGCGGCGCGGTGGAATAGCGCGACCGATCAATTCTGTCGCGCATCAAAATATCGAAACCGGGTTTCAATGTGCCCGGCGTTCGATTTCCTGCAGTGTCTGCTCGATGTAGTCGCCATCCGCATCGGTGTAGCGCAGCCGCACCGGATACCATTCGCGTTGCGGCGCCAGCCAGATGTCGACACGCTGATCCCTGGAATCGGGCGGCGGTTCCTTCAGCACGTGCAGCGTGTCGAGTTCGCCCAGCGGCGTGGCGAGCCGGTCATGACCGACCACGCGGAACGTCCATGGATCGGCATCGTGCTGGCCGGCGACGAAGAAGGCCCAGCTGGAACCCGGCTTGAAGCGGACCGGCGCCGCCCGCGCCACCGCAATCAATTGCCAGATCACGCTGTTGCGGTCCTGTTCTCCGCCGTTGATCGGATAGGTCCGGTCCGACCCGGTGAAGCGGATCACGCCGGCAGCGCGATCGAAAGTGGTGGTAGTCGTTTCCTTGCGAAAGCGCTTCTGGACGAAAGAGTGCGGTGCCAGTCCGTACTGGTCGATCGCGCCTTTGCTGGTCGCTTCGAGAATGGTCCCCACCAGCATTGCGCGTGCTTCGCTGGCGGCCGAGAAAGTCTTGCCCTGGACGTTCCAGCGCACGCTGGCATCGCCGCCGATCTGCAGTCCGCTCTGGCGCGCGCGGATGGTGTAGTCGAGCACGGCCGACGGCGGCAGGTTGATCCGGTACTTGGGCGTGCGATGGGATGACGTGGCGGCAGTGGCAGTGAGCACGGTGCCGGCCAGCACCAGTAACACTGCGGAACGGAAACGGGACAGAAGGCGAGTCATGTAGTTGGCTTTGAAAATGATCATTCGGGTGCTACGGCTTGCGGCGCATCCGGCTTCAGGTCCGACAGCGACAGGTCGAGATAGTCGCCGTTCGGATAGGTATAGCGTACCCGTGCCGGATACCAGTCGTGCCCCGGCGCCAGCCAGATGTCGATCTTCTGGTCGCCGGAGCCGGCGCGCGGCACCCGCACCAGGTGCCAGGCCTGCAGCTTGCTGAAGCCGGTTTCGATCTGTTCCAGCCCGGCTACTTCGATCTGCCAGGTTTCGGCATCGCGGGTACCGGCCACGTTCACGTCAAGATGCGCTCCCGGCACGAATTGCCCGGGAGCGCCGCGGCCTATCCCGGCCAGTTGCCAGATCACGCTGGCGCGATCCTGGGTCCCGACATCATACGGAAATGTGGCATCCGATGCCGAGAAGCCGATGGTGCCGCCGATTCCGCTCGGAGCCCGCCGGAAGTGGGTGCTGTTGACCGGCTTGTGGAACGGCTGTTCGGTGTACAGCACGGGGGCGATACCGTAATCGTTGATCGCGCCGTCGCTGTGGAAGTTCAGCACCGTGATCTTGAAGAAAAAGGTGATGCTCGCTTCGCCGTCGATCCGGTAGCGGCCGTCGGCCGCGTGCCAGCGGAACTTGCCGCTGCCGTACCATTTTTCCTGGTCGCGCCAGGCGAATACGTCGTAGTCCAGTTCGGCCGGCGGGGGCGGGTTGAACTTGTAGGATGGCCCCGGCGACGCCGGCAGCGGCGGCGCATGATCGACATAGCCGGTATCGCCGCCCGCGCGGGCCGCTGCCACGGCACCGGCCAGCGTGTCGGAAACCGGCTCGGACGGCGGCTGGACAGCAGTGGGGGCCGATCTTGCCGGTGTCGCAGGCGGGTGCGCCGGCTTTGGGTGAGAAGAGCGCCGCGGAGGCGCCTTGTGCGGCGGAACGGGGGCTGCCTTCGGGCGGGGCGGAGCGATGGGCTGCTTGCGGGGTGGCGGCAGCAGTTCGGTCACCATGACCGGTTCCTTGCGCGCGACGGGGGAAGGCAGGCCGATGAGACCGGTCGCCCAGTCCAGCGCGGCCAGGTGCAGCAGCAGCGAAGCCAGCAGGACGAGGCCCAGCCGTACCCGGCGCGCGCTGCGCCGGTTTGCCGCAGCGGAACCAGGGGAAGTCATGCCGCTAGTTTACCAATCTCCTGCCGGCAAGTCGGCCGCCGGATTCGCATGGCGTATGGCGGCGGCAGATTATTTGATCCGGTGCGGATTCGCGTTCTTTATCATTCTGCTCACTCGTCTTATCTGTTACGCTGCGATTTATTTTCCGAGTGCTTTGCGAAGCGGAGGTCTGCGATGATCAAGCCGGAGATGCCCAACATGCCGAACATTCCAGGAATGGGCGCGATGACGGAAACCCTGGATTTCATGAAGAAGATGTGGGGCGGCATGGGAATGCCCGGCATGAACATGCCGGGGATGAACATGCCCGGCATGGTGATGCCGACCCTGTCGGTGGAAGAGATCAACAAGAAGATTTCCGACCTGAAGGCGGTGGAATCCTGGCTGACCCTCAACATGAACATGTTGCGCGGCACGATACAGGCACTGGAAGTGCAGTCGGCCACCATCAGCACGCTGCAGACGATGGGCGAGAATTTCACGCACAGCATGACGCCGCCGGCGCGGGCGCCGGAGTCCGAAAGCTCCGCTGCAGCGAGCGCCGGGCAGGGCGATGGCCACCACAAGTCGCATGAAGCACCGCAACCGACCAGCCAGGACGAGAGCGACGCCGCCAAGCTGACCGCGCCGCTGGTCAATGCCGCCGCTTGGTGGAACATGCTGCAAGACCAGTTCAAGCAGGCAGTTTCCAGCGCAATGACGACGGAGGGAGCCGCGGCGCCGTCCACGCCCAAATCGAAGCCGAAAGCGCGCCCCGCGGCTTCATCCTCGCCCTCATCGGCTGCCGCATCGCCGCGCAAGCGCAAGACCACCAAATAAGCTTCTTGCGCAGGTGCTGCGCCGATGCCAAGCGGCCACATCCCGGTTCCGCCAAGGCAAAAAAAACCCGCAGACCTTGCGGTTTGCGGGTTGAATCCAATTCAAGAAGAGTTGGAGGAGACAGGTGAATGATAATGCGGTGCAGCAAATAAGTCTGCTTCAAATTTTGAATGACAGATATTCCCGCATCTAATATCTTTTGCTCTCCGCCAATAAAAAACCCGCCGCACCGGGGGCGCGACGGGTGTGTCTCTCTCGCTCGATCCTAAACTGGATTCTCTATTGCTGGCAAATGATACATCAGGTTCCCGCCCGCGCGAAAGCCCCCGCGACGGAAGACCTGCGATCGTTTTCAAAGCTGGGGCGCCGTGGCGCCGTAACGCCGGGGGGCGGAATCATTTGCCTTCGCCGCTGTCATTATTCTGACAATTCCCCTGTACGCCCCGAACAGGCTTCGGGCGCTCCCGACAACAAGAAATGCAGGCCGAAGATTTCGGAAAGACCCTGGTGGTGTCGCCGCACCTGGACGACGCGGTGCTGTCCTGTGCCGACTTGATCGCCACATTGCCGGCGCCGACTGTGCTCACCGTGTTCGCCGGCGTGCCCGTCGACCGTGCGCAGCACACGCCCTGGGATGCCGCTTCCGGTTTTGCCGATGCCGGGCAAGCGATCGCGACGCGACGCGACGAAGACCGCCGCGCGCTGGCGCTGCTCGGAGCGACTCCAGCCTGGCTCGACTTCTGCGACAGCCAGTATCGGGCCACGCCGGCGCTTTCCGAACTGGAGCAGGCATTGCAGCGCGCGCTGCATGCATGCGATCCGGCAACCGTGCTGCTGCCGGCCGGCCTGTTTCATTCCGATCATCTGCTGGTGCACCGGGCGATGCTGAACTTGTCTGCGCGGTTTCCGCACTACCGCTGGCGGATGTACGAAGAAGCGATGTACCGGCGCATTCCCGGTTTGCTGCAGCAGCGGCTGGACGAATTGCGGCGTCGTGGCTTTGCGCCCGTCCGCATCGATTGCCATGACGGCGGCGCTTCGCCGTTGAAGCGCGAGGCGGTGCAATGCTATGCGAGCCAGCTGCGGGCGTTGTCGGCTACCGTGCACGGCGGCCATGCGGATGCCTTCCAGCCCGAATCCTATTGGCGACTGCCGGTCGCCGCAGCGACTCCTAGTCCAGGCAGATTGCGATGAAGGCATTGCGAGAGCGGCTCGGGGTGGTGGTGCTCACCCATAATCGCGTGCAGGAATTGGCGCGCACCCTGACGCAGCTGCTGGCATTGCCCGAGCAGCCGCAAATCGTGGTGGTCGACAATGCTTCGCCGGATGCCACGCGCGAAATGGTGATCCATGATTTTCCACAAGTCCGGCTGCTCGCGCTGGCGCGCAATATCGGCGCCGCGGCCCGCAACGCCGGGGTGGCGGCACTGGAGACGGACTATGTCGCGTTTTGCGACGACGATACCTGGTGGGATGCCGGGATGCTGGAAAAAGCGGCCGACTTGCTGGACGCTTATCCGCAGGTCGCCATCCTCAGTGCGCGCGTGCTGGTAGGACCGGAGCAGCGCGAAGACCCGGCATGCGGCGTGATGGCGGCCAGTCCTTTGCCGTCCGCTGGTTTGCCGGGTCCGGCGTTGCTCGGCTTCCTCGCAGGCGCGGCGGTGGTGCGGCGCAGCGCCTTTCTGCAGGTCGGCGGCTACGAACCGCGCTTCTTCCTGGGCGGGGAGGAGGCGCTGCTGACGCTGGACCTGGTCATGCACGGCTGGCGCGTGGTCTATGCGGCGCAACTCACCGTGCATCATTACCCGTCGCCGGCGCGCGATAGCGCCGGCCGCCGGCACTGCCTGGTGCGCAATGCATTATGGGTCGCATGGATGCGGCTGTCGTTCGGGGGCGCCTTGCGCGAGACGCTGCGCATCAGCCGCCGCACTTGCAGCCGCGGCCTGGTCCTCGCTGCATTCGTGGAAGCGCTGCGCGGGTTGCCCTGGGTATGGCGCCGGCGCCGGGTATTGCCGTCCGACCTGCAAGGCTATTTCCTCAGCCTTCGATAGACGGCAGGCGCGCGCCTGCCGTCAGTGCTTCAGTCAGTGCTTCAATATTCCGCTGGTCAGCTGCTTGCGGATCTCGCGCAGTTTCGCCTTGACCCTTTCTTCGTTCTCGGTCCCCATGCGTATCATGATCTTGTGGCCGGCCGATTCGTCTTCCAGGGCCGGATCGGCATAGGTGTACAGGATATGCGGCTGCGCCAGCGCGATCGGCCCCTCTACTTCGGGTGCCTCGAGCAGGTGGTCGATCACGGTCACCAGGCGATCGTTGAAATAAGCGTTCGGATAGCCGAGGTCCTGGTAAGCCTGCTGAAACAGCGGATAGAACTTGACGTACAGCGCCACCAGGCTGCGGGTGTCGACCATCTCGGCCGCCTTCACATAGGGCGCGTAGCGGGCGGCATTGTCGGGCGCCATCACCAGCGTCTCGTTGCTGCCGCTGGTGCGGAAGGCGCCGTCCACCGGCTGGGTCGGCATCAGGCGCGCCGCGGCGGTCTTGCGCGGCAGGTTGTCGATGGTGGCGACGAAGCGGCGCACGATGCGGTCCATGTGGAACAGCTTCATCAGGTTCTGCGAACCGAACAGGTCGGCCAGTCCGTTGCGCAGCGCCGTATCGCTTTGCTGCAGCGGCGGCAACTGCTCGGCCGCGGGCGGCGTTTCCGTATTCAGCGGTAGCGGGTAATGGGTATCGGCTTGCGGTGTCGGGGTCGGCAGCGCGGTCACCGGCGGCACTGGTTCGAGCGGCTGCAGCACCCGGGGCGCCGGCGTCATCCTGTTCTGCCAGAAATAATAAGTGGCGGCGGCAATCAGCAGCAGCGCGACGATAGCCAGCGAGCCTGTTGTCTTTTTCATCCGTGTTCTCCTCTGCCGTGGTGAATATGGAGAAGCGCCGGTGTGCGCGTTCTCGCGGGGGCGCAGGCAAGCGCAGGCGCCGGCCGATGCAGGATGGTTGCGGGTCGAGCGCGGGAAGGCGCAGCCCGTGCGGTCCGCGATCGAATCAATTTAATGGTAGCCGCTTGGACTTCGCCGGGTCAACGTCGGGCCGCAGTTTTTCTTGCGACCAATATCAAGATCCGGGCGGATCGCCCCAAAAGCTGGATGACGGGCTCAGCTCTCGTTGGCGCTCTTGTCCGGCGCAGCGGGTTGGGAGTCCGCTTCTTCCGCGCGCAGGCCGGCTTTCAGCCGCTGCAGGCGCGCATACTCGTCGGGGTCGGTTTTCGCGAGTTTTTTTTCGCGCCAGTTATAGTAGATCATCAACCCGAGAGTAGCCGCCACGCCGATCGCCAGTTTTCCCTTGTGGGCATTCAACGTGTCGGCAACCCCGCCGGCCGTACTGGCCGGGCGTGCTTCCGGCGCGGCGCCGGCCGGCGTGATGGTCGGCGGAGACGAAGTGTCGACGGGATTGGCAGACATGACAATGATCTGAATTTTCAAGGAAATCTCTGACGATTAGTCCAGGAATCGGTGAACTGGTTCAGAATCTGCTGTATCGTTCGGGCTCGGCAGGAAAGCATTGTCCTTATGCAAACCGCTTTCCGATGTTTGTGAGCAACTGTTGAACGAAGACGATACTTCTTATGGCAATCTGGAAAAAAACCAAGACCGTGCAGGATCTCCAGAACTGGAACGATCACACCGCGGCGGCCCGGCTCGGCATCGAGTTCCTGGAAATAGGCGACTCCTGGATATCGGCCCGCATGCCGGTCGATTCCCGCACTGTACAGCCGTTCGGCATCCTGCACGGCGGCGCATCGGTGCTGCTGGCCGAAACCATCGGCAGTTGCGCGGCGATGCTCGCGGTTGCCGAAGAAAACGCGTATTGCGTCGGACTCGATATCAACGCCAACCATATCCGTTCGGTATCGAAAGGCTGGGTAACCGGCACTGCGCGCCCATTTCACATCGGTCGTTCCACCCAGGTGTGGGAAATCCGCATCGTGGACGAGGACAACAAGCTGATCTGCGTCTCGCGCCTGACCATGGCAGTGGTGCGCCGCAAGTCCGCCGAAAGCTGAGTCCGTTCCCGGGAGCGCGCTTCTTTCCGGCGCTCAGGCGCCACCCGCTCAGTTGCCACCCGGTTTGGCGCCCGCTTCCACCGCATTCGCCAGATTCAGCCGCACCCGCTCCAGCAATTCCGAAAACGTGGCGATTTCGCTGGCGCTGAAGCCAGTCAGCGCTTCGTCGGCCACCGCCTGCCCGACCTTGCGGGCATCGCTCAGCGCATTGCGCGCCTTGTCGGTCAGCACCGGCCGCCGCAACCGCCGGTCGTGCGCGTCGCTGGCGCGCACGATCCACCCGCCCGCTTCCATCCGGTCCAGCAGCCGGGCGCCGGCAATCGGCGTCACACCCAGCAGGTCCGCCAGTTGCGCTTGGTGGATATTGGGATGGCGATCGAGGTGCGCCAGCACGCTGCACTGCGCGCGCGACAGGTCGAGCACGTCGCGCGCGCGCTGGTCGAAGCGCTTGCCGACCAGGCGGCCGGTATCGGTGATCAGGAAGCTGAACGAGTTGCTGGTCTTTTTCTTCATGGCCCGGCAAGCATAACCTGTCCGGCACCGATTGCAATGCCTGCGGCAGGGTGGCTGCAGGGGAGTGGCCCGCGCTGCTATAATGTAAGCATGCTTATGATATGCCGGCGTGCGCCCGACCAGCAATGACTGCTTCCCCAGACCAGCCCCTGAACCGGCCGATGATCACGCTGGCGATCATGCTCGCCACGCTGATCCAGACACTCGACAGCACCATCGCCAATGTCGCCTTGCCGCATATGCAGGGTTCGCTCAGCGCTTCGCAGGACGAGATCACCTGGGTACTCACTTCCTACATCGTCGCGGCGGCGATCGCGACGCCGTTGACCGGCTGGTTTTCCGACCGCTTCGGCGTGAAGAACCTGCTGCTGGCGGCGATCGCCGGCTTCACCGCCGCTTCTGCGTTGTGCGGCCTGTCGCAGACGCTGGCGGAAATCGTCCTGTCGCGGCTGTTGCAGGGGGTCTTCGGCGCCGCGCTGGTGCCGCTGTCGCAATCGATCCTGCTCGAAATCAATCCGCGCGAGAAGCAGGGGCAGGCGATGGCGATGTGGGGCATGGGAGTGATGGTCGGGCCGATCCTGGGGCCGACGCTGGGCGGCTGGCTGACCGACAGCTACAACTGGCGCTGGGTCTTTTTCATCAACGTGCCGATCGGACTGTTCGCACTGCTCGGGGTACTGGCCTACCTGCCGGATCGCGGGCAACGCCGCCATGCGAAATTCGATTTCTTCGGCTTCATCATGCTCAGCCTCGCAATCGGCGCGCTGCAGGCGCTGCTCGATCGCGGCGAGCAGATGGACTGGTTCGGCTCCAACGAAATCCGTGTCGAGACGCTGATCTGCGTGGTCAGTTTCGCATTCTTCGTCGCCCATACCGCGACGATCGGGAAGAATTCCTTTTTCCGTTACGAGCTGCTGTGGGACCGCAATTTCGTCACCGGCTGCTCGTTCATTTTCCTGGTCGGCGCGGTGCTGTACGCAACCCGCGCGCTGCTGCCGCCGATGCTGCAGAACCTGATGGGCTACCCGGTCGCCACCACCGGCCTGGTGACCGCGCCGAGCGGCGTCGGGACCATGCTGGCGATGCTGGTCGCGGGGCGCATAGTCGGCCGCATCGACACCCGTGTGATCCTGGCCACCGGCTTCCTGATCTCGGCGATCGCGCTATGGCAGATGACCGGCTATACGCTGGTATTGTCGGAATCCGACATCGTCTGGCCCGGCATCATCCAGGGCTTCGGCCTGGGCATGATCTTCGTGCCGCTGTCGGCCGCCACCTTCGGTACCCTGCAGTCGTCGCTGCGCCCGGACGGCACTGCAATCTACAGCCTGGTGCGCAACATCGGCAGCAGCATCGGCATCTCCATCGTGCAGACCCTGGCCACCCGCAACGCCGGCATCGCCCATGCCAACCTGGCCGCGCAGGTGACCCGTTTCAATCCGCTTGCCTATTCCGGCGGCTTCGATGCGTCCAGCTTGCCGGGGCTGGCGGCCATCAACCAGGAAATCACCCGCCAGGCCGCGATGATCGCCTATGTCGACGACTTCGTGCTGATGCTGATCGCGACGCTACTGGTGATGCCGCTGATCCTGCTGATCCGGCCGCCGCGCAAGCAGGGCGGAGAAGCTGTGCACGTGGCGATGGATTGACGGGCCGGGTACCCCTTCTGCTGCAGGACGATCAGTCGCTGACCACCATGGTCAGCGGCGATTGGGGAAACTGGTCGGGCCGCTTCACGCTGGTCGCGACGATCGAGCTCGGAGCGGCAGCCGGAACCGGCGCCGAACGACAGCTTTCCTGATCGTGCGTGCGGCCGCCGAGCGGCAAACGGTAGCCGATCCCGAACCGCATGTCGTTGCTGCTGCCGGCCTGCACGCGCGACATGCTGACGGACCAGCGGTTGCGCGCCAGCTGGAGATCCAGCTGGTTTTGCGTGTCATCGCTGCTGTATCCCCCCCGCACCTGCATGCAATTGTCGAGCTGCTGCGAAAAGCTGAAGCGGTGCGATACCAGGGTCTGCGGATCCTGGTTGTCGGTTCCGTAATAACTCTGTTCACGCGATTCGCGCCACAGTTCCACCTGCGATCCGGGAAGCGGCTGCAGGCTCAGGTTGAGCGCGCTGCCTTGCTGGCGGCCGGGTACGATCTCGCCGCCGCTTGCTGCATCGCTGGCCGGTTCCTCGCCGGTATTCGCTTGTACCGCATAGGCGGTGACGCCGACGTTCGATAGCAGGCTGTCATGCCAGTAGTGATGCGCATCGAACAGATAGCTGTTCTGCTCGATGGTGCCCGAATAGGCATCGCCTGCGACAGTGTCGGCACCGGTGCGCAACTGGCCGCCGGCCACCCGCAGGCGCAGGTCGCGAACTGGCGCGAATACGCCGTTGAACCAGAGATCCGAATGCGTGCTGTCGCGATGCACCGCGGCCCCGGCCGCAAAGCGATCGGTCAGCAGGGTGCCGTAATCGAGTGTGACCACCGGCTTGAGATGAAAGAATTCGTCCAGGCTCGCATCCCACACCTTGCGCTTGCCGTCGAAGCCGAGCTCCAGCTTCTGTCCGTTCCCTTCCAGGCGTGGCGTGGTGGAAGCGGTGCCGGGCAAATCCGGCAGTGCGCGCGGGGCGGGAGTGTTGCTGTCTGCATGAACGCCGCTGCTGCAACAGAGCAGGACGAACAGACAACCGATGGCAGCAGTGAAGCGGGATGCGCGCAATTGGACCTTGTCGAACCGAAGCGGCTGCGCGCGAATGACACTGGCTGCGCAGCCCGGCTGGTGTTCAGCCGATATCGAAACAGCGAGGGCGAAACGGGTTCCGCCCGCCGCTCATTATAGGAGCGTGTGACCTGTGTGCGCAGCGTTGGTTCGAATTTTTGCGTGTATGGATTCTGCGTCGCGCGTCAGCTTTCAAAAAACGTATCAGGTCGACGAGCACAGGCAGTTTTTCATACAACTCTTCGGCCGTGCTCCAGTAGTCGCGATGATAATGAATCCTGCCATCGGCATCGAAGCACAGATGGCTGCCCCGCGGATTCCTAGGATTTGCGCCATACACCGAATAGCAGCAGCGCCGCCAGCGCGAAGCCGGCGCCGGCATGGAAGGCGGCCGGCGCGCCAAAGCGGGTCCAGAGCACACCCGCCAGCACGCTTGACAGCAGCATCGTCACTCCGCTGGCAAGATTGAACAGGCCGAACGCGGTACCGCGCAATTCGGCCGGCGCAGCGTCAGCTACCATGCTGGCCATCAGCCCCTGGGTCGCCGCCATGTGCAAACCCCATAGCATTACGCCGCCGGCCAGCCAACCGAAACCGCTGCCGGCCCCCAGCAGCAGGTCGGCGCCGGCCAGGGGAACGATTCCGAGCATCAGCAGGCGCGCACGCGGCATTCGGTCGCTCAGTGCGCCGAGCGGATAGGCCCCGGCCGCGTAGACTACGTTCATCCCGATCAGCACCAACGGTGTCAGTGCAAGCGGCAATCCTCCCTGTTGCGCGCGCAGCACCAGGAATGCTTCCGAAAAGCGGGCCAGCGTTAGGGCCGCGCCGGCACCCACCACCAGCCAGTAGCGGCCCGGCAGCCGCTTTAACGCAACGCGCGAAATCGGGGAGCGCGTCGCCTGGGCGCCACGCGGCCGTGCCGGCTCGCGCACTCCGGCGGTCAGCAGCGCGACCGCCAGCATGCCGGGAATGACCGCGACCCAGAACACGCGGCGGAAATCGTCATGCCACAGCAGCATCAGCGCCAGGGCCAGCAGCGGGCCGAGAAACGCGCCGATGGTGTCCAGCGACTGACGCAGGCCGAATGCGGCGCCGCGCAGCTCAGGGGCGGTAACGTCGGCAATCAGCGCATCGCGCGGCGCCCCGCGTACTCCCTTGCCGATGCGGTCGATGAAGCGCGCGCCCAGCACCCAGCCGGCGCTGCCGGCCAGCGCGAACAATGGCTTGCTAGCGGCGCCCAGCCCGTAGCCGGCGAGCGCCAGCAGCTTGCGCCGGCCCAGCCAGTCGCTCAGCGCGCCGGAAAACATCTTCGCGATCAATGCGGTCGATTCCGCGATTCCTTCGATGAAGCCTACCGTTTCGGCACTTGAGCCGAGCGCGACGGTCAAAAAAACCGGGAGCAAGCTGTGGATCATTTCCGAGGACACGTCCATCAGCAGGCTCACCAGGCCCAGTATCCAGACCGTGGGCGGCATGCGGGGAACCGGCTTGCCAGGGTTCTTCATCGTGCCTCCGGGGTTGGTGACAATCTTGTTTTGTTGCTTTGTATTAAAACTGCCATCAATTCGTTCCGGTCTGGCGCCGAAAATTCGGGTTTTCGACTTTTATTGGTAGAATCAAGCACTTAACTCAATTTTGAAGGTGCATATGCTGTACCCAGAACTATTCAAATCCCTGGAGCAGGTCCGCTGGAACATGGAGAAAGATATCCCATGGGAAAAATTCGACGCTTCCATGCTTTCCGAGGAGCAAGCCCAGACGATACGCATGAATGCGATTACCGAATGGTCGGCCCTGCCCGCCACCGAAATGTTTCTCCGCGACAATCGCAACGATAGCGATTTTTCCGCATTCATGTCGGTCTGGTTCTTCGAGGAGCAAAAGCATTCGCTGGTTCTGATGGAATACCTGCGCCGTTTCCGTCCCGACCTGGTGCCGACCGAGGAAGAGCTGCACAACGTGCGCTTCGAATTCGATCCGGCGCCGCCGCTGGAAACGCTGATGTTGCATTTCTGCGGCGAGATCCGTCTCAACCACTGGTATCGCTGCGCATCCGACTGGCATACCGAACCGGTGATCAAGCATATCTACAAGATCATCAGCCAGGACGAGGCGCGCCACGGCGGCGCCTACCTGCGCTACATGAAAAAGGCGCTGTCGGAAGTAGGCGACGGCGCGCGTGCCGCATTTGCCAAGATCGGCGTGCTGATGGCGTCGGCCCGACGCACCGAAAAGCCGCTGCATCCGACCAATCTGCACGTCAACCAGGCGCTGTTCCCGAACGACACCGTGCAAAGCCGCCTGCCCGATCCGAACTGGCTGGAGCGCTGGCTGGATGGCCAGATCAAGTTCGACGGCGAATGGGAAAAGAAGGTGATCGAGCGCATCCTGCACAACATGTCGTTGCTGTTCGAGCGCACCTTCGAATCGGTGCAGGACCTGAACCGTTATCGCAAGGAAATCACGAATCGCGTCGGCGGCCTCAAGCCGGCCGTTTGACGCAGGACGGTATCGATCATTTCAGCCAGGCCGCAGGCATGCGCTTGCGGCTTTTTTCATTTCGCCATGCCCAATTTCGAACAAAAGATCTGCAGCCGCGACCAACTGGAACAACGCATCGGCCGCCTGCCGCGGCCGGTGGTGCTCACCAATGGCGTGTTCGACATCCTGCATCGCGGTCACGTCACCTACCTGGCGCAGGCGCGCGAGCAGGGAGCGGCGCTGGTGGTCGCGGTCAATACCGATGCTTCGGTCAGGCGTCTCGGCAAGGGCGACGACCGTCCGATCAATTCCTGTGAAGACCGGATGGCGTTGCTGGCGGCGCTGGAAGCAGTCAGCCTGGTGGTGCCGTTCGATGAAGATACTGCGCTCGAAGTGGTGCAGCAGGCGCACCCCGACGTGTACGTCAAAGGCGGCGATTACGATATGGCGGCGATCCCGGAAGGCCGCGCCGTCCTCGCGTACGGCGGCCGCGCGATCGCGATCGATTTCGAGCACGATCGCTCGACCACCCAGTTGCTGAACCGGGTCCGGAAGGGCTAGCCCGGTCAACCACCTCCGGCAAAACCGTTTTGCCGCCAGGCTTCGTACACCACGACTGCGACTGTGTTCGACAGGTTGATGCTGCGGTTCTGCGGTCGCATCGGCAGGCGGATGCGGCGCGACGGCGCAAAAGAATCGCGCAGCGCGGGAGCGAGGCCGCGCGTCTCCGAACCAAACACGAATATGTCTCCCGGCTGAAACGCGGCCTCGGCAAACGGCGCGGAGCCGTGCGTGGTCAACGCGAACATTCGTTCCGGATCGGGCGACTCGCTGCGAAGGAAGGCATCCCAGTCACGGTGCACTTTCATTGTCGCGTAATCATGATAGTCGAGTCCGGCGCGCCGCATCTTCGCGTCGTCGAGCGGGAAACCGAGCGGTTCGACCAGGTGCAATTGTGCGCCGGTATTCGCGCACAGGCGGATCACATTGCCGGTGTTCGGTGGAATTTCCGGTTCGACCAGGACTACGTGAAACAAGACTTTCTCCTTTATCTGGGCGGCGTGCGCGCAAACACGAAATTGGTGACCCGTTTCGCCCCGGCGCGCTTGAGCATTGCGGCGACTTCATTCAGGGTTTCGCCGGTCGTCATCACATCGTCGATCACTCCTACATGCAAGCCACGCACCGACAGGCCCGCGTGGTCATCCAGTGCAAACGCGCGCCGCATGTTCGCCCGCCGCTGGTCCGGGTGCAGCAGCGATTGCGCGCGCGTATCGCGGCGCCGCCTCAACAAGCGCGGGTACAGCGGGATCCCGAGCGAACGCGACAGCGGCCGCGCTACTTCCAGCGCCTGGTTGAAACCGCGCTCGGCCAACCGGCGCGTGCCCAGCGGCACCACCGTAAGGCAGGCCGGCAGCGCGAAGGCGGGCTGGTGCAGCAGGGTATCGCGCATGATGGTCGCCAACAGCGGCGCCAGTTCCAGCCGGTTGTTGAACTTCAAGCCGATAACCAACTGGTCGAAAGGCGCTGCATAGTCGGTGCCGACGATCGTGGCGTCGAACGCCGGCCGCTTCTTCAGGCATGCGCCGCAGTCGAGTGCCCGAACCCGCCCTTCATGTGCCAGCGGCACCCCGCAGCAGGCGCAGCGCGCCCGCTGCAGCTGCAGGAATTGCGTACGGCATCCGGCGCAGATTGCCGCCATGCCATCCGCGCCGCACAGCGCGCATGCATTCGGCAATGCCGAGGGCAGGTGCGTGCGAATGAAATGCAGGTATTGAGCGAGGCGGGAAAGCATGAAGCAGGCTAACCTTCAAACGTGTACACTCGGTCATTATCTCATTGCCAGCCGCAGTCTTTCCGTGTCGTCCTATTCCCCCAACGATTCCGCCGTGAGCGCGCCGATCGACCTGTCCCGGGTGCGCGCTTTGTTTGCGCTGCCGGAACGTGTTGCCGAGTCGGCGTTCCTGCGCCGGGAAGTGGCGGCACGCATGCACGAGCGCCTGGAGCTGGTCAAGATCGTCCCCGGCTGCCTGCTTGACGCCGGCTGCGGCGACGGCGCGGACCTCGCGCAGCTTCAGGCCCACTATCCGGATGCCCGCATGCTCGCGATCGATGCGTCACTGGCCTTGTTGCAAAAGGCGCGCGCGAACCATGCGCTGGCCCGGTCATCGCTGAATCGTGTGCTCATGCGCTTGCTGCCGCGCAAACCGGCCGGCTCCGGAGGCGCCGAGTTGTTGTGCGGCGATTTCGCGGCGTTGCCGATCCAGCGCAATACCGTCGACCTGATCTGGTCCAACCTCGCATTGCACTGGCATCCGCAACCCGACCGCGTATTCGCGGAGTGGCGCCGGGTGCTGCGCACCGATGGACTGCTCATGTTTTCCTGCTTCGGACCGGATACCTTCAAGGAGTTGCGGCAAGCGTTCGCGCAGATCGACGATGCGCCGCATACGCTGAGTTTTGTCGATATGCATGATTTCGGCGACATGCTGGTCAACGCCGGTTTTTCCACACCGGTAATGGATATGGAAACCATTACCGTGACTTATGAGAGTGTCGATCGCCTGTTGGCCGATGTGCGGGCGTGGGGGGGCAATCCGCTACTTACGCGCCGGCGCGGCCTGCTCGGACGGCAGGCATGGAAGCGGATGCGGGCGGCACTGGAACAGGCCAGGACTGCCGATGGCAGGATTCGGCTGTCTTATGAAATTGTCTACGGCCATGCATTCCGGCCCGCGCCGCGCGTCACTTCCGCAGGGGAGGCCATCGTCCGGATCCAGCCCCGGAAAACATGAACGAGGTCATGGATTTATCCGGCCTTTTATGCTTGATAACAGGCACTGTTACGACTTATACTTCCCGAGTTTTGCGTGGTGCTGGTATGGTCGCTCTTTGCTGCGTGCAGAACCTGCGATGGCCGGGCATGAATGGGTTTTAGGGCGCAACTGCTCGATCACCCCGCGCCAGTTGTTGGCGGTTTATGCGGCGTTGTGCAGCGTTTCACTGGCGGTCGCGATTGTGTTTGCCGCACGCGGCGCCTGGTATGTATTGCCGTTCGCCGGCCTGGAAATGTCGGCGCTCGGCTTTGCTTTCCTGCTGTATGCGCGACATGCGCTGGACCGGGAGCGCATCCTGCTCGATGGACAGGACCTGTTGGTCGAGCTGGTCGAAGTGGAGCGGGTCAGGCAGTTCCGGCTGGACTCGCGGCGGCTCCGGATCGATCCGCCGCTGGCACGAGGCGCATTGGTGGGGCTGGAGGCAAATGGCATAAGGGTTGAGGTGGGGCGCTTTTTGACCGAATGGAAACGGCGCGAGCTGGCGAGCGAACTGCGACAGGCGCTGGACTTCGGAGAGCGGACAGAATTCTAATAAGTTTGGGGATTTGAGGAAACTATGAAACTTGCGAAGCGCCTTCAGTCGTTGTTCCTCGGTGCGTCGCTCCTGGCGGCAGGCGTGCCGTCATGGGCGGTTGTCGACAGCCCGGGTGGTCCCGCAGTGCTCGAAACCAATTTCCAGACGCCGGTCACCGGTATCGCGAAGGAAATCTACTCGCTGCACACGATGATGCTGATCATCTGCCTGGTGATCTTCGTCGCCGTGTTCGGCGTCATGTTTTACTCGATCTTCAAGCATCGCCGTTCGTCCGGCCATCAGGCTGCCACCTTCCATGAAAGCACGGCAGTCGAAATCGCCTGGACCGTGGTGCCGTTCCTGATCGTGATCGGCATGGCCTTGCCCGCCACCAAGACGGTGGTCGCGATGAAAGACACTTCGAATGCCGACATCACGATCAAGGCCACCGGCATGCAATGGAAGTGGGGCTACGATTATCTCAAGGGCGAGGGCCAGGGGATTTCCTTCCTGTCCGCGCTTTCCACTCCACGCGAACAGATTGTCGATCCGACCAAGGTCAAGGATGACAATTACCTGCTCGAAGTCGACAATCCGGTTGTGGTTCCGGTCAACAAGAAAATCCGCATCATCACCACCGCCAACGACGTGATTCACTCGTGGGGCGTACCGGCGTTCGGCGTGAAGCAGGATGCAATTCCCGGCTTCGTGCGCGATACCTGGTTCAAGGCCGACAAGATCGGCACCTACCGTGGCCAGTGCGTCGAGTTGTGCGGCAAGGACCACGCGTTCATGCCGATCGTGGTCAACGTCGTGTCGGAAGAAGACTACAAGAAATGGACTGACGGCAAGCTCAAGGAAATGGCAGCCCAGGCCGAGAACCCGAACAAGGTATGGACTCTCGAAGACCTGAAACAGCGTGGACAGAAAGTCTTCCTGGCCAACTGTGCAGCTTGCCACCAGGCGACCGGCAAGGGAATTCCCGGCACTTTCCCTGCCCTCGACGGTTCGCCGATCGTGAACGGACCCAAGGAAGCGCAGATCGAGCGCGTGCTGAACGGCAAGGGTGCGATGCCGGCGTGGAAGGGCGTGCTGTCGGATACCGATATTGCCGCCGCGATCACCTATACCCGCAATGCCTGGTCCAACAAGGCCAAGGAAAACATTGTTCAACCGGCTGATGTGCTGGCTGCGCGCAAGTAATAGAAAAATCAGGAGATCGAGATGAGCACCACCGTAGTTGATCACGCGCACGATCATTCCCACGACCACGCGCACGCCCATCCGCATGGCTGGCGGCGCTGGCTGTTCGCCACCAACCACAAGGATATCGGCACGCTGTACCTGTGGTTCTCGTTCATCATGCTGCTGTCCGGCGGCACGCTGGCGATGCTGATCCGCGCCGAGCTGTTCCAGCCCGGCCTGCAGTTCTTCAAGCCCGAGTTCTTCAACCAGCTCACCACGATGCACGGCCTGATCATGGTGTTCGGCGCGATCATGCCGGCCTTCGTCGGTTTTGCGAACTGGATGGTGCCGCTGCAGATCGGCGCTTCCGACATGGCATTCGCGCGGATGAACAACTTCTCGTTCTGGCTGCTGCCGCCGGCCGCACTGCTGCTGATCGGTTCGTTCTTCGTGCCGGGCGGCGCCACCGCCGCCGGCTGGACCATGTACGCGCCGCTGTCGGTCCAGATGGGCATCGGTCATGACATGGCGATCTTCGCGATCCATATCATGGGCGCGTCGTCGATCATGGGTTCGATCAACATCATCACCACCATCCTCAACATGCGCGCGCCCGGCATGACGCTGATGAAGATGCCGATGTTCTGCTGGACCTGGCTGATCACCGCCTACCTGCTGATCGCGGTGATGCCGGTGCTCGCCGGCGCGATCACGATGACGCTGACCGATCGTCACTTCGGCACCTCGTTCTTCAACGCGGCAGGCGGTGGTGACCCGGTGATGTACCAGCATATCTTCTGGTTCTTCGGCCATCCCGAGGTCTACATCATGATCCTGCCGGCATTCGGCATCATCTCGCAGATCATTCCGGCGTTCGCCCGCAAGCCGCTGTTCGGCTATGCGTCGATGGTGTACGCAACCTCGTCGATCGCGATCCTGTCGTTCATCGTCTGGGCGCACCACATGTTCACTACCGGCATGCCGGTGACCGGCCAGCTGTTCTTCATGTACTCGACGATGCTGATTGCGGTACCGACCGGCGTGAAGGTGTTCAACTGGATCGCCACCATGTGGAAGGGTTCGATGACCTTCGAAACCCCGATGCTGTTTGCGATCGGTTTCATCTTCGTGTTCACGATCGGCGGTTTCTCCGGTCTGATCCTGGCAGTCGCGCCGATCGATATCCAGATGCAGGACACCTATTACGTGGTGGCGCATTTCCATTACGTGCTGGTTGCCGGTTCGCTGTTCGCGCTGTTCGCCGGCTTCTACTTCTGGGGTCCGAAGTGGACCGGCTTCATGTACGACGAGCTGCGCGGCAAGATCCATTTCTGGGGCTCGCTCATCACCTTCAACCTCGCGTTCTTCCCGATGCATTTCCTGGGGCTGGCCGGGATGCCGCGCCGCTATGCCGACTACCCGGCGCAGTTCACGGACTTCAACATGGTGGTATCGATCGGCGCATTCGGATTCGGCCTGATGCAGGTGTATTTCCTGTTCGCCGTGGTGCTGCCGTCGATCAAGGGTGGGCAAAAAGCCGCCGACAAGCCGTGGGAAGGCGCCGAAGGACTGGAGTGGACGGTACCGAGTCCGGCTCCGTTCCATACCTTCGAAGTACCGCCGACCGTGAAGTAAGGACAGGCAGGCGCGAGCCTGCCGGAGCAACACATGCGAGACGGGAAAAAACCGAACAACCTGAGGACTGCATTGATCTTGCTGGGGGTGGCGTTGATTTTTTTCTTCAGCCTCTTCGTCAAGCGCCTATGGCTGGAGTGACATGACCGACGATTCCCGCCAGGTTCGCTCGCTGAATAGACGCATGCTTGGCAAACTGGTCATGGCGGCATTGCTGATGTTCGGTTTTGGGTATGCATTGGTACCGATGTACAAAACAATCTGCGAGGTGACCGGAATCAACGTGCTGACGCAGAAAGACGGCGACGTGCAGGCAGTGGCGAATACCCAGGTTGATCGTTCGCGCACGGTAACCGTCGAATTCGACGCGAATGCGCGGGGACCGTGGACGTTCCGTCCGGCAGTTTCGAGCGTGCGGGTGCATCCGGGGGAAATGACGCAGGTGGTGTACGAAGTGACCAACATGCGCCCGCACGCGGTGCAGGTGCAGGCGATACCGAGCTATGCGCCGGAGCAGGCGGCGGCTCATTTCAGGAAGCTCGAATGTTTCTGTTTCAAGCAGCAGACGCTGGGGCCGAACGAGTCGCGCAGCATGCCGGTCGTGTTTTATCTTGACCGGAAACTGGCTCCGAGCGTGCAGACGGTCACCTTGTCCTACACCTTGTTCGAAGTCGGCGCGGCAACCGCCGATGCCAGGTGAAATCATGGACGAGCCGAAAAACGCAGTACGTCGCAAAGGGTCTCTGCTTGCGACGATGAAGGCAGTATTCTGGTCGTTCTTTGGTGTCAGGAAAAAGAGCGATTACGAACAGGATGCGCAGCAGTTGAATCCGGTGCACGTGATTATCGCCGGAATCATCGGGGCCATTATTTTTGTCGCGACGCTGCTGATCATCGTGAAAAGCGTCGTCGGAAATTAGCTGTTTACATATTTTGGGGAGATGGAGATGAGTTCTCAGCAAGGTAAGGCGCCTTACTACTTCGTGCCGAGCCCGTCCAGATGGCCGGTGCTTGCCGGCGCTTCGTTGCTGCTCACGATGGCCGGAGCTTCCGCCTGGGTAAACGGCGTGAGCTGGGGGCCTTACGCGAATGCGCTGGGCATTCTGAGCCTGCTCGTGGTGCTGTTCTTCTGGTTCGGCGACGCGATCTCGGAGTCGGAAGGCGGCATGTACAACAGCCGTATCGATGTTTCGTATCGCTGGAGCATGAGCTGGTTCATCTTCTCGGAAGTGATGTTCTTCGCCGGCTTCTTCGGCGCATTGTTCTACGCGCGCTCGGTATCGTTGCCATGGCTGTCCGACATCGACAACAAGCTGTTGTGGCCCGATTTCAATGGCGTCTGGGGCAACACTCCGGCGGCCACCATCGAACCGTTCGGCATGATGACGCCGTTCCCGATCCCGACCATCAATACCGCATTGCTGCTGAGTTCAGGTGTCACCCTGACCATTTCGCACCATGCGCTGCGCGCCGGCCATCGGGCCAAGACCGCGTTCTGGCTGCTGGCCACCATTCTGCTCGGCGCCACCTTCATGGGGTTCCAGGCTTACGAATACATCCATGCCTATCATGAACTGAACCTGAAGCTGACTTCGGGCATCTACGGCTCCACCTTCTTCATGCTGACCGGTTTCCACGGTTTCCATGTGACCATGGGGGCGATCATGCTGTCGGTGGTGCTGATTCGGGTATTGCGCGGACACTTCACGCCGGATCATCATTTCGCGTTCGAAGGGGCAGCATGGTACTGGCACTTCGTCGACGTGGTGTGGCTCGGATTGTACGTGGTGGTCTACTGGCTGTAGGCTGACCGCTTGTCAAAAAGGCCGCACCTTGGTGCGGCTTTTTTCCGTATCAATGTGACTGCGGTCTGCCGGGACAATCTTCGGGTGGACGTCAAACTCAGCGGATGCCGGTCGGCTGGATCCAGCCGAGCTGATGCGCGATCAGGATCAGTACGAACAGCGCGATCGAAAATCCGACGCGCAATGCCAGTGCCTTTACCGTCCGATCGCTTTTCCCCTTGTCCTTCATCAGGAAAACCAGTGCCGAACCCAGGCTGGCAAGGATCAGGGCAAACGCGATGGCAACAAGAATTTTCATGGTACGTCCCGCGCCGCCCGCAGCGAAAAGCGTGGATACGGGCGCTGCGCGGCGAATGAATGGAGTGACATTGTAATGCGAATCAGGTTTCGCTTTCGCTGGATTCCATTCGTGGCCGCCATGCTGGCCGTGGCCCTCGGAATCGCACTCGGACGTTGGCAGACGCGACGTGCGATCGAAAAGGAAACGCGGCAAGCAAACATGATCGCGCGAGCGGCCCAGCCGGCGCTGGATCTGAACGCGATTGCCACTGGCGGCGGCGCCGTCCCGGATTACCGGCGCGTCGATGCCCGGGGGGAATTTCTGCGCAGCTGGCCGGTCTACCTCGATAACCGCCAATACAATGGCACGCCCGGATTTTACGTGTTGATGCCATTTCGGCTGGCCGGAACTGCACGTTACGTCCTGGTCAACCGGGGCTGGGTCCGGCGCGATTTTGCTGATCGTGCCAAGCTGCCGCCGCTCATCACGCCTGCCGGCCAGATCGAGATCCAGGGGACGGCCCGGCAAAATCCGGAGCGACTGCTGCAACTCGGACAGGATAATCCGTTGCACCCGGGAGCGGTGCGCGAAAACCTGCGGCTGCCGGAATTTGCACGGGCGAGCGGACTGAATATGCTGCCGTTCCTGCTGCTGCAGACCAGCGACACCGGCGACGGTCTGGTGCGCGAATGGCCGCAACCGGCGGCCGGCAGCGAGCGCAATCGGGGCTATGCATTCCAATGGTACGCGCTTGCCGCGATGGCATTCGTTTTCTTTGTCGTAACAGGATTCAGACGTGGAACAAAACAAGAAGCAGCAGGCTAGGAGCAAATGGGCGCTGTATGCGGTCATTGCCGTCTGTGCGGCGCCGGTACTGGTGTCGTACCTGATGTATTACGTGGTCAAGCCCCAGGGACGTACCAATTACGGCACGCTGATCGACCCGCGCGCTTATCCGATTCCGGCGCTGGCTGCCAGTACGCTGGATGGCAAGCCGGCCTCGCTCGACGCATTGAAAGGCAAGTGGATCATGTTGCAGGTCGGCAGCGGCGATTGTGATGAAGCCTGTCGGAACCGGCTGTTCAAGATGCGTCAGTTGCGGCTGATGCAGGGCAAGGAAATGAACCGCATCGAGCGTGTCTGGCTGATTACCGACGACAAGCCGATCGAAACCATGTTGCTGCGCGAGTATGATGGTACTCATATGATGCACGCCGACGCGCAGGCGATCGAACGCTGGCTGCCGGTGGATGCGGGGACCAGTGCCGAGGACCATATTTACCTGATCGACCCGCTCGGCAACCTGATGATGCGCTTCCCGCGCAATGCGGATCCCAGTCGCGTCAAGCGCGACATGAGCCGGTTGTTGACGGCGTCCAGTATCGGTTGAGGGAACAGGAAACATGCTCGTTCAACTCGCATTGACCGGCCTGGTGGCGGCGCTGTTGCCGCTGGCAGTGGTCTGGACATCGAGCGACCGCAACAAGTACCGGAAGCTGGCCTGGGTCGCGTTGTTCCTGACGTTCGACCTGATCATGTTCGGCGCCTTTACCCGCCTGACCGACTCCGGCCTCGGTTGCCCCGACTGGCCGGGGTGCTATGGTCACGCCAATCCGCTCGAAGCCCATGCCAGCATCCGCGCGGCGGAGGCGGCGATGCCGACCGGCCCGGTGACCGTGATGAAGGCGTGGATCGAAATGATCCACCGGTATGCGGCGATGGCGGTCGGCGTACTGATTGTTGCGATGTGCGTGACGGCTTGGCGCGTATGGCTGAAGTCGGGACGGCGGGATGCGCGTTTTTCTCCCCTGTTGCCGAGCCTGCTGTTGGGTTTCGTTTGCCTGCAAGGCGCGTTCGGCGCCTGGACCGTGACGCTCAAGCTGCAACCGGTGATCGTTACCACCCATCTGCTGCTCGGAATGGCACTGCTGGCGCTGTTCACCTGGCACGCGGCACGCCAGAGCGAGCATCCGCCGGTGGCGCCGGCCGCGCTGGCGCTGCGGGTTCCCGCCGTTGCCGCGCTGCTGCTGCTGGTACTGCAGATCGCTTTGGGCGGCTGGGTCAGCACCAACTATGCGGCGCTGGCCTGCAGCGATTTCCCGCTATGCCACGGTAGGCTGGTCCCGGACATGGATTTTGCGAACGGCTTCACGCTGTGGCGCCATCTCGGAATGACCGCGAGCGGCGACTACCTGCCGTTTCCCGCACTTACCGCGATTCACTGGGTGCACCGCAGCTTCGCATTCGTGGTGGCGCTGCTGGTCGGCTGGGTCGCGTGCCGTGCGCTCGCGGTCGACGGCCTGCGCCGGACCGCGTGCTGGCTGCTGCTGATGCTCGGCGTGCAACTGGCGATCGGGATGTCGACCATTTTCCTGCACTGGCCGCTGCTGCTGGCCGTCGCGCATAACGGCGGCGCTGCGCTGCTGCTGCTGTTGGTCGTCATGTTAAACTTCAAGCTTCGAATCCCTTCGCACGCGGCGCCCCGGGTTGCTTCGAGCCTGTCGACCGCTTGAGGATACCGGTGACTACCCTGACTGCCCATCCCAATCGTTTCGCCCAGTATTGGGCTCTTACCAAGCCGCGCGTCACACAGCTCGCAGTATTTTGCGCAGTGATCGGCATGTTTCTTTCCAGCCCCGAGCTACCGCCCTGGCAAACCGTCATTGCGGCGACGATCGGCATCTGGCTGCTGGCCGGGGCTGCGTTCGCGATCAACTGCCTGGTCGAGCGCGAGATCGATTCGCGCATGGCGCGCACTGCGCGCCGGCCCCTGGCACGCGGCGAGATCACGGTGCCGCAGACCCTGGTTTTTTCCGGCATCATCGGCGGCGCCGGCATGTGGGTGCTGTTTACGCTGGTCAATCCGCTCACGATGTGGCTGACTTTCGCCACCTTCGTCGGCTACGCGGTGATCTATACGATGATCCTGAAACCGGCCACGCCGCAGAACATCGTGATCGGCGGCCTGTCCGGCGCCATGCCGCCGGCGCTGGGCTGGGCGGC